>CAYFUL010000052.1:0-9821 GCA_964346375.1 uncultured Peptoniphilaceae bacterium | reverse complement strand
ATTATATTAGGACCACCGGGGGCAGGTAAGGGTACTCAAGCTGAGTACATTATTAAGGAATATTCAATTCCACATATCTCAACAGGAGATATTTTTAGGGAGAATATTAAAGCTGGAACTAAGCTTGGAATGAAAGCTAAATCCTACATGGATAAGGGATTACTCGTTCCTGATGAATTGGTAAACGAAATTGTAATAGATAGATTAGCTAAAGATGATTGTAGACCTGGATTTTTACTAGATGGTTATCCTCGTACAGTAGCCCAGGCCGTTGTACTTGACGCTGAACTTGATAAATTAAACTTAAAGCTTGATAAGGTTATTAATATTCAGGCTGATAAGGATGTTCTTATTGAAAGGGCAGTTGGAAGACGAGTTTGTAAAACTTGTGGAGCAACGTACCATATTTCCTTTAACCCACCTAAGGAAGAGGGAATTTGTGATAAGGATGGTACAGAGTTAATTCAAAGAGATGACGATGTAAAAGAAACCGTTGAAACTAGAATTAAGGTTTATCAGGATCAGACTTCACCTCTAATCGATTACTATAAAGCCCAAGGGCTTCTAATGGACGTTGATGGGATTAAACCTATTGAGGAGATATTTAATTTCATCAAGGCGGGAATTGAAAGTAAGTAATGGAGTTTACTTATAAAGTTGGAGTTGGACAGGTAGTTAAGTCCATTTCCGGGCGTGATATGGGAAGGTTATTTATTATACTGGATATAATAGATGAGAGGTATGTAACCATAGTTGATGGTAAGTATAGAAAGTTATCAAACCCTAAGAAGAAAAAAATGAAGCATCTAAGTGTCTATAATAGCTTTATTGACGTAGATGTTGAGCATTTTAATGATAGTTATATAAGAAAAAACTTATTGCCCTATATGAGTAAAATTGAGGAGTGAACATGGCTAAAGAAGATGTAATTGAAGTCGAAGGTGTAGTAGTAGATGCCCTACCTAATACGAACTTTAAGGTTAAATTGGAAAACGGTCATATAATACTGGCCCATATTTCAGGAAAATTGAGAATGAATTATATAAGAATACTGCCAGGAGATAAGGTAACAGTAGAACTATCACCATACGATCTTACTCGGGGCAGAATTACTTGGAGAAAGAAATAATTCCTGCATAGGAGGTATAAAATGAAAGTTAGACCATCTGTAAAAAAGATGTGTGAAAAATGTAAGATAATTAAAAGACACGGAAGAGTAATGGTTATCTGTGAAAATCCGAAACATAAACAAAAACAAGGCTAAAAGGAGGATAATATGGCAAGAATTGCTGGTATAGACTTACCAAGAGAAAAGAGAGTCGAAATTGGACTAACTTATATCTTTGGTATTGGCAAGAAAAGATCTCAAGAAATCCTTACTAATGCCGGTGTTGATTTTAACACAAGAGTTAAGGATTTAACTGAAACTGAAATTGCAAAGATCAGAGATGAAATTGATAAATACCACGTAGAAGGAGATCTTCGTCGTGATATTGCTATGAATATCAAAAGACTAAGAGAAATTAACTGTTATCGTGGAATTAGACATAAGAGAAGTCTTCCCGTAAGAGGTCAAAAGACCAAAACTAACGCTAGAACTAGAAAAGGTCCTAAGAAGTTAGTATCTAAGAAGAAGTAAGGGGGGAAATAATGGCAAAAAAACAAGTTAAAAAGACTACAAGAGTTAGAAGAAAACAGAGAAAAAATATTGAAAAGGGTCAAGCGCATATAGCTTCAACTTTTAACAACACTATGGTTACTCTAACAGATATGAGCGGAAATGTTATATCTTGGGCTTCAGCAGGTCAACTTGGATTTAGAGGTTCTAGAAAATCAACTCCCTTTGCTGCACAAGAAGCAGCACAAGAAGCTGCAATGAAAGCAAAGGAACATGGATTAAAGAGTGTTGATGTATATGTAAAGGGACCAGGAAGCGGAAGAGAAGCAGCTATTAGATCTCTACAAGCTTCAGGACTTGAAGTTACTATGATTAAAGACGTAACTCCAATTCCTCATAATGGATGTAGACCACCAAAACGTAGAAGGGTTTAATGCACACTCATAAAGGAGGGCTAACATGATAGAAATAGAAAAGCCAACCATTGAAATAAACGCTTTGGAAGATAACGGCAAGTTTGGAAGATTTATAGTTGAACCACTAGAGAGTGGATATGGAATTACTATTGGAAACTCTCTAAGAAGAGTTCTTCTATCTTCACTTCCAGGTTCAGCCGTATCATTTGTAAATATCCGTGGAGTTCAACATGAATTTGATACGATTCCCGGAGTTTTGGAAGATGTTCCTGAGATTATTTTAAATATTAAGCAAATTGTTTTAAAGAGCAATAGAGATGAGCCAGTTAAGGTTGTAATAGAAAAATCTGGAGAGGGAGAAATTCTTGCTTCTGATATTAGAGGTGGACTAGACGTTGAAATTATTAACCCAGACCACCATATTGCGACTTTAAATGAAGACGCAGACGTGTACATGGAACTTACCGTTGAGAGAGGTAGAGGATATGAACCGGGAGAGCTTAAAAAAGATGAGATTACTGAAATTGGTGTAATACCTGTTGGAAGTAATTATACTCCTGTAAAAAAAGTAAACTGGAAAGTTGAAAATACTAGAGTAGGTCAAAGAACTGACTACGATAGACTTATCCTTGAAGTAACTACTGACGGCTCAATGGAAGCAGACGAGGCAGTTTCCCTTGCTGCAAAAATTCTAACGGAACATTTGGATCTATTTATCGGACTTATTGATCACGTAGGTGAAGTAAGTATTATGGTAGAGAAAGAAGAAGACCAAAAGGAAAGAGTTTTAGAAATGACTGTAGAAGAGTTGGATCTTTCCGTAAGAAGTTTCAACTGTTTAAAAAGGGCAAATATAAATACAGTTGAGGAACTTACCCAAAAAACCGAAGAAGATATGATGAAGGTTAGAAACTTAGGTAAGAAATCCCTAGAAGAAGTTCAAAAGAAATTAGCTGAGCTTGGACTTGGCTTAAAAGAAGAGGAATAAAGGAGGGGACATGGCTAAATTAAGAAAACTTGGTAGACCAAGCGCCCACAGAGATAAAATGCTTAGAAATTTAGTAACTAGCTTTCTAAGAACAGGTAAAATTGAAACAACAGTTACAAGAGCAAAAGAGACTAGAAGAATGGCAGAGAAGATGATTACTCTTGGTAAGAGAGGCGATCTTCACGCTAGACGTCAAGCCCTTGGATACCTATATGATGAAGCAGTAGTTGTTAAACTCTTTGAAGATATAGCTCCTAAATATCAAGATAGAAATGGTGGATATACCAGAATTCTTAAAGTAGGACCTAGAAGAGGAGATGCAGCTGAAGTTGCAATACTTGAATTAGTATAATTTAAAGCACCTAAGACAGAAGTCAAAGGTGCTTTTTTTAATGGTTTAATTTAAAATCTCTTCAGAAAAATATATTAGTATGTCATTTATATCAATAACCCTATAATTTTTCTCCAATAGAAAATCAAGTACTACATCTCGTCTTTTAAAAGGAGATAGATATTCATCAAAGGCATCGAGAAGATCGTAAGTATCGTTTCGATTTAAATTTGCTCCGTATGCAATTGATAGTATTTCATTCCTAGTTGGAGTAGAGCCGGAGAAAATTTCCCGTAGCCTTTTAGAATTAAGGTTTGATTTTACTGGAAGATTTGTAAAATCTTTAATAGTCTCAAAAATTTCACTACTGCTTTTAGAGTTTAGTAGTGATTGTAAATCGGTGGTACTTTTTTCTACAATCTCCCCTTCAATTGTAATTCGCTTAGATAAAATTTCCTCCTTAGAACTTTCCATTTCAAGTAATTTTTCTTTAATCGCTTCTATGGTAGATGTATCTGTAAAAGTTTCAAAGTTCTTGTTAAATATAACCATGTAAACGTCAAGTTCGTAGTCCTGTAAAAATTCGTAGATGGTTTCCACAGCCACCCTATATGCATCTGATAGAGGGTAGCCGTAAATTCCAGAGGAGATTAGTGGAAAGGCAATGGAATTTATTCCATGGTCAATTCCAAGTGCCAGTGAACTTTTATAGGCACTACTTAGAAGCAATTCGTCTTCTCTAAAGCCAGAATAAACTGGTCCAACTGCGTGTATAATGTACTCTGATTCTAAATTAAATCCACTGGTAATTACTGCACTTCCCGTTTCACAATGCCCAATTTTTTCGCAAGCATCCTTTAATTTATTATAACCCGCTGCTTTAAAAATAGCTCCACAAACTCCACCCCCTGGTGCAAGTTTTGAATTAGCTGCATTTACAATTGCATCAACTTTTAATTTAGTAATATCTCCAAAAACTATTCTTAGTGGCATTACAATCTCCTTTCGTAAGCAACTCGCTCCGTACCATCGGCAACAATTATTATTCCAGCGTATCTAAATCCAAGGGACTCAATTAATCCCCTCATTCTAAAATTATCCCTATGGGTATCAATTCGAATATTTTTTACGCCAAGTTCTCTTCCACGGTTAAATATCAGGTGAAAAAATTCTCTACTAAGTCCCATTCCCTTGTAGTTTTTATGAAGGGCAAATCTATGAACGGTAATATAATCTCCAGTAAATTGCCATTCTCCCTTATAGATAGCCATGTATGTGGGATCATCTCCAGTACAAATTGCAACAGTTCCCATTATTTCATCTCCCACTTTAAAAACATAGGAGGAAGAATTTTCCATATCCTTAAAAATACTTTTTTCGTTGGGAGTTGTACTTCCCTGCCATTGATTTATTCCATCTTCTTTCATTCCAAGGCTAGATTCATTAAAAATATCTACAATTTTTGGAATATCTCCTAAGGTAGAAAATTTTAATGGATTGCCAAGGGGAATTTTAGAGTCTAGTAAAATTTCGTCCTCTTTTACAATTGAGTCGTAGATTAAAATTTCTACACCACTTCTCTTTGCCCTCAATAGACTTTTTCCAAAATCAGGTTGCATTTTAAAGTTTGGATAAAATTCACTGATGCCCTTCATTTGTAGAAGGAATAAAATTATTGGAGTATATCCATCTTCAGTGGAGTTAATAAGTTCCTCAATATGCTTTACTCCACGAAGGGTAGGTGCATCAGGAAACAATGCTATGGAATTTTCCTCAAGGGTTACTCCCTTAACTTCTAGTAGGTATTTTTCATTAGGAGTATTGAAAAAAACGTCTATTCGACTGTTTTTATAGGTGTATTCTGGCTTTAGTTCCAGTATATCCAAATTGGGGAATAGTTTTTTAGACTTAATTGCCTCAATTACTACCTTGTTTGGCATTTGAGAGTCTATATTTATTAAATTTTCTCCCTTATAAACAGAGACTAGGGAATACTTGGTCTTTCTATTGGGATTACTTGATTTATTAAGTACAACCTCTACGCCGGGAATTAACAATTCTCTACATCTACCAGTATTTGGTACATGGACTCTTTCCTCTTCTCCCTCTACAAGTACATTTGCAATAAAACGATTCTCCCTTGAAATAAATTTTCCTGTAATAATATTTTCATAATTCATAATATGATTATACCATTTAGATTTTAAAAATTCCCACTTTCAAATGGTATAATACATTGAGGAGGCCATTATGTACTATACTAAATATAATTCCCCAATTGGGAAACTTAGAATTGAAAGCGACGGAGAATTTCTTACCGCCATTCATACGGAAAAGGAGAAGGAATTTCCTAAAAATGAATGTGTTTATAGAGAAAACCTTCCAATTTTTACAATGGTAGTGAATTGGCTAGATAGCTATTTTGCAGGGGAGAACCCAAGTTTTGAAAATATTCCTTTAAAACCAAGTGGAAGTGATTTTAGAAAACTTGTGTGGAAATTTCTATTAGAAATACCCTACGGAGAGACCACTACTTACGGAGCAATTGCAAAGAAAATTGAAGAGGTAAAGGGCGGCAGAATGTCGGGGCAAGTTGTGGGAGGAGCCGTTGGAGCAAATCCCATTTCAATAATTATCCCCTGCCACAGGGTAATTGGAAGTGATGGAAATCTTACTGGGTATGCAGGTGGTATTAATAGAAAAATTGCCCTTCTTGAAATTGAAGGAATAGACACCAGTAAATTTTCCCTACCTAAATCATATAGGGCAGTAGATAAATAGTTTTTTGGAGTGGATATGAAATTTAAAACATTTTTTAAAAATCATCCCTATATTTTTCAAGTGTTACTCTCTATTGTAATTGGAATTATTGGTGGAATTGGATGGTCAATTGTTAAAGGTAATGATAATCTCATCAGTATTCTCTCGCAGGGAGTGGTAATTGGGCCAATTTACGGTGGTATTATTGTCTATCCAATAATACTAACTCTATACCAAGTTGTAGATTTTTATGGAGTTATTAAAGAAAATAGATGTTCTAAGAGTATTCTATTTGATATTTGGACTATATTTCTTTCTATTTCCTACGAATTGTTATACCTAGTTGTTGTAAAAGAAGTATTATTTGGTAAGGATTGGAGTGAAGTTCTTAGAAATGAGGCGGTACATACTCCAATTTTTACCCAGTCCTTTCCTTCGATTTGCCTCATTATTGTAGTTTTTACACTTGGCATTGGAATTCTTTGGAGTAAAAATGTAAATAGTATTCCGCCACTACTTACTGTACTTTCAATTTCTGCAACGTATCTTGGTGTAATACTAAGGATTGTATTTTCCATACAGGTAGTAAAATTTGAAACTCCTTTGGATTTAGCCCTACTTCTTCCTCCAGTGGTTTTTGTACTAATTGTTGCAAAGACCATTTCCATGAAAATAGGGGAGTACCGGGAAGAGGACAGTAGACGGAGTAAAATTGACAGTATACCAATTTTAAGTGGGTTAAATAGATTTTTAAAGAGTTCAAAAAATTGGCATATTATGGCAGCGGTACTTATGATTCCATTACTTGGCATAATTATTTGTGTACTAGTTCTATTGGGACAGGAGCCAGATGGATTGATAAAGGCATTTACAGAGACTAGCCAGTGGAATTTATCTACAAAGGTATCTCCACCAAATGTATACTACGACGAACACTACCTCTGTACAGTTGCAGCAGGTGGGCATAGAAAAATTGTAAAGCCTATTAGAACGGGCGTGCGCCATGGCAATAGAATAGTAGTTAATAGGCAGCTATTAATTGCAAATGCCTTTGAGGATCTACTACAGGAAAATTTGCCAAGGGTTCATAGAGTTATTAGAAATTTCTACGATACCTACGGTTTTCCAATAGCGAGGCTTGTAAAATCAAGGTATATTGCAGATATTATTTGGATACTTATGAAGCCATTAGAGTGGTTTTTTCTATGTGTGCTATATTTATTTGATACTCATCCTGAGGATAGAATTTGTATACAATATACAGGGAAGTAAAAAAGGACCTACTGGAGAAATAGATAATCTCCTATAGGTCCTTTTTTATCCAACCTTCTTATTAAATTCCTGTACATTTTTCCAGCTTATTACATATTCCACAGCCCATATTATTACAAATATTAGTAAAAATATTAATACATACTGGATAATTCCCATAAGACTGTGGTGCATCCAATGATTTAAATATGCAACTGGGAGCATTATACTTGAAAGAAGTATAAAATATAACCCAGTCTGTTTTACAAGGCTTATCTTTTCTAAATCCCAAATTAATGAAATTGCTCCGATCCAGCTTCCCATAATTCCACATAGGAGACCTTGAAATATTACTGCCTTTATTTCGCTCCCAAGGGCTTCAGTTAATGTTTGCACACATGGTACATAGCTTCCATTTGGCGAAGCTAGGGAGATTAGCATTGTAACTATATAGCATATGGCAATGCCTACTGGAAATCCAATTATACCTCTTAAAATTATCTTCCTTTTCATTTTATCACCCTATTCCTAAAATCTTTTTAATCCTTGAAACATACCTTCTTGAAACATAGGCTGTACTTCCGTTTGATAACTCTGCACAAATTGTAGCAGTAATACTTAAATCAAAGGACTTTACCTTTTTTAGGTTAATTATTTCAGAGTTGGATATTCGTACAAATTCCATAGAGCTAAGTCTTTCTTCCACCTCGTATAGTCGCAGCCTTAGTACATATTCACCCTTACTAGTAATAGCGTAGACCTTTCCATTACTGGCGTAGATATTGTAAATGTCCTTGGGAGAGAGTATTTCAACTTTTCCATCCCTTGTGCCAGTTAAAAGGCTAATATTATTTTCCGATAGCTTATCCATAATACTATTTACTTTCTCAGTTAAGGAGGCAGTATAAATTACGATCCTTGGGTTTTTGTAATTCTCATCAATTTTTATCTCTATATCCATATTGCCCTCCTTTCAATTTGATTATATGTAGAAATTTTTTTAGCGCAATAGAATTTATATAGGTGGTTATTATTTTAAAATAGGTGGTATAATAGTGTAAATTTGGGAGGTATTATGGAAATTAGAGATGTATTAATTAGTGATGCAGAGGACCTGCTAAAAATATATGGGTACTATGTAGAAAATACTGCCATAAGTTTTGAGGAGGAAGTTCCCACAATTGAGGAGTTTAGAGGTAGAATAGTTGAGATAATAAAAAGATACCCATACCTTGTAGTAGTACATAATGGAGAGGTAAAGGGATATGCCTATGGAAATATACTAAAACCGAGAAGCGCATATAGTAAATCCGTAGAGGTTTCCATTTACCTAGACCCTAGTGCAAGAAAATTAGGACTTGGTAGAGCGCTCTATGAAGCATTAGAGGAGCGACTAAGGGAAATTGGAATACAAAACCTCTACGCATGTATAGGAAAGGCAGTTGTAGAGGACGAATACCTAGACAACAATAGTATAGAGTTTCACGCACATTTGGGATTTAACCAAGTGGGGGAATTTCACAGATGTGGAAATAAATTTAATAGATGGTACAATATAGTTTGGATGGAAAAATTAATAGGAGAGTAAAAATGGAAAATATAGTAAAAGGACTTATAAAAAAATAGAATTGTGGTAAGGTGGGAACATCAACCCTTACAAATGAATTGGGACAAAATAATCTTAGAAGTTTTGATAGACTTGCCTATGTACTTAGCGATATACAAAATTTAGGCTACGAGGTAATTTTGGTATCCTCTGGTGCAATTGCAGTAGGAAGGAATAAATTAAACATTGATGACACACCAAAGGAGCTTAGGTATAAACAGGCAGCAGCAGCTGTAGGACAGTGTAGCCTAGTATTTTTATATGATAAATTTTTTGCTGACTATGATAAAAACATTGCTCAAATACTACTAAATGCAGAGGACATGGAAGTAGAGGAGAAGAAGCAAAAC
This sequence comes from uncultured Peptoniphilaceae bacterium, assembly GCA_964346375.1. Lineage (GTDB taxonomy): Bacteria > Bacillota > Clostridia > Tissierellales > Peptoniphilaceae > CAYFUL01. The sequence goes on along the minus strand of CAYFUL010000052.1, from coordinate 501 downwards.
CTAATAAATACATTTGATACACTACTTGAAATGGGAATTATACCAATAGTAAATGAAAACGACTCAGTAAGCTATACAGAAATTCAATCTGAGGAAAAGCTATTTGGAGATAATGATATGCTATCAGCCATAGTGGCAAGCCTATGTAGGGCGAGTAGACTAGTAATATTTTCAGATATAGACGGGCTTTATACATCAGATCCAAGGACAAATCCAAGGGCAGAATTAATAAGCGTAGTAGATGAAATAGACGATGAAATAATTTCCTGTGCAGGGGGAGCCGGTTCAAGAAGGGGCAGAGGCGGAATGATAACTAAACTAAACGCAGCGAAGCTTGCAACGGCAAATGGAGTAGATACCATTATTACCAATGGAAAAAATCCAGATATACTATTTAAAATCGTAGAGAATAAAGAAGCAGGAACACTGTTTAAAGGAAAGAGATAATTTCAAATTCTTCTCCATTTGCCCTCTTACACTTTATGGAATTATCCATAACTT
>CAYFUL010000051.1:0-10042 GCA_964346375.1 uncultured Peptoniphilaceae bacterium | reverse complement strand
ATTGAAATTTAAGGGGGACCAGGGGAGAAATAACGCAGACTCCCCCCCTGGTCCCCCTTCAACCCCTTACTCACAATAAGTAAAATTATCTATTAGTCTTGCATTTCCAAAATATACTGCTACGGCGACAAGTACTCCCTTTTCCACCTCATCTACTGGTGATAGATTCTTTCCGTCTACTACGCTTACATAGTCTATTTTTGCCAATGGTTCTGACGAAATTTCCGCTGTAATAATTTTTATTAGTTCACTTGAACTCATTCCATTATAAATTTTCTCGCGACCTTTTTTTAACGCTCTATTTAAAACTGTAGCGGCAGTTCTTTCTTCCGGTGAAAGATATTTATTTCTAGAACTCATTGCAAGACCATTTTCTTCTCTAACTATTGGACATGGTACTATTTTTAAGTCGAAGTTTAAATCCTCTACCATTTTTTTTATTACTGCTAGTTGTTGTGCGTCCTTTTCTCCAAAATATACATTTGTAGGTTTTATTATATTAAATAGCTTTGCCACAACTGTACATACTCCGTCAAAATGAGTTGGCCTTGTTATTCCACATAGATTTTCTGTAAGTTTACTTACGTGAATTGTGGTTTTATGATCTATATACATTTCACTTGGACTTGGATGGAATACATAGTCTACTCCAAGGCTTCTACATTTTTCACAGTCTCCTTCAAAATCATTTGGGTAGGAATCCAAATCCTCGTTTACAGAAAACTGTATTGGATTTACAAATATTGAAACCACTACAATATCGTTCTCTGCTTTTGCTCTCTTTATTAATGAAAGGTGCCCCTTGTGTAAAAATCCCATAGTTGGAATTAATCCAATACTCTTTTCATTTCCACCTAGGGCGCTACGTACACTACTTTCTTCTTCTAAAATTTCCCTTTACTTCCTCCAATTTTAGTTTCATTTTCCTTGTCCAGCCCTTGTATGAAGATGGTATGATATTTAGAGAATTTGTAATATTCTTTAAGAACTTTCTTAATTTCTCTTTGTTACTATATAACTGGAGGTGGATATGGAACATACTATTTTAGTCGTTGAGGACGATGTTGCAATTGCCGATTCAATTGAAATCTATTTGAAAAATGAAGGCTACAATGTATTAAAGGCATATGATGGAATTGATGGAATTAAAAAATTTAATGATAACGAAATTTCCCTAGTTATTATGGATTTAATGCTTCCTAATTTAAAGGGGGAGGATGCTATTTTAAAATTAAGGGAAGAGTCCTACGTTCCTATAATAATCCTCTCTGCTAAAAGCGAGGATTACGACAAGGTTATTGGATTAAATATTGGGGCTGACGATTATATTACTAAGCCTTTTAATCCCCTTGAATTAATTGCAAGGGTAAAGTCAAATTTACGGAGATTTTATAACTATACCAATAAAGCTGAAACGGGAAAGATTGTCGTAGGAGATGCTGTACTTTCCACAGAGGATAAGACTATTACAGTTAACGATAAAAAAATCGAGTTAACCTCTATTGAGTACAAGATTTTAAAACTCCTAATGAGTAATCCTGGGAGAATTTTTTCATTGAGGAAATTTATGAAAGGGTTTGGGAAGAACCGGCAATAGAAGCTAAAACTGTTACTGTACATATTCGTAGAATTAGGGAGAAGATAGAAGTTGATCCAAAACACCCCCGCTATCTTCAAGTACAGTGGGGTTTAGGCTATAAGTTTGTAAAAAGGTAGGTGTGTTATGGAAAGTAACAAAGAGAGTTTTTCTTGGAGATATTCTACAAGTGGTATACTAATTACTATTTTAGTTTGTACTTTAATTGCAATTCTATGTGCAAATTTAGTTAATATTGAAGCTATAGACCAAAATATTGGAAGGTTTGAAGCTAATATTGGAACTGGAGTAATGAGTCCCTATACTGGAAGGTCCGATGTAAATACTGTAAAGTACATTCTAAGAATTCAAACAGTTCCAAATTATTATTCCACTAAAGAATATAAGGATATGTATCCAAATTCCTATGTGGTATATGGAAGAAGTGGAGAGATAGTTTATAGAGGAGATGTAGAAGGGTTTGATAGAACCTATGTGCCATACTATAACGACAATCCCCTTGTTCCAATTAAGGATAACACAGTTGTTGAAGAACCAAGGTACGAAGTTATTACTAGAACCAATATTCTTACAGGGAAAAATGAGGACCCACAGGAATTTAACGTTGAAAAATATCTTAGTAGTAATTCCAAAGAGGAACTTAATTACGAGTTGGTAAAGGGATATATTGAAAACGACCAGCTGGAAATTACTAAGTTGGAAAAGGCAACCAAGGCAGGTTTAAGTAATAGTCTTGGAGATAATCTACTATACAATAATGTAAATGGAAAGTTATATGAATTTAGAAATTACCACGGAATAGAATCTGCTAAAAATTATAACGAATACATAGACTACGGTAAGATGGGAGTTATAAATAGGGTAAATTTTATGTACCTACTAGACTATAATGACCCAGAGATTTTAGAAATTAAAAAGGATGGTTACCTACTAAAGGCAGTACTATTTGGAGCACTTGCCATGATAATTATTTTAGTATATGGAATAATTTCCAACTATAGACTTGCTGCAGATGTGGGATTTGTAAAGGGAATAAAGGCATTTCCAATTGAAGTTGTGCTACTTCTATGTTTTCTATGGGTTGTAGGTCCACTTGTTATTGGATCAAACTTTCACGAAATTGAAGGCATATTGAGGAATACTATAATTGGTGGAATTTTAATTGGCATTTTGATTTTTACAGGTATGATTGCAATTTACTACTTTGTAATGGCATTTAAATCATTCCACTATGAGGGAGGAAGGTCCTTTGTATTTAGGAATTCAATTCTATGTAGAATAGTAAATAGAGTTGGAGAATCTGCTGGAAAAATTTATAGAGATAGTAGCGAAAATTCTGTAATGGGAAATTATACTAAGCAGATGGTAGTAATATTCCTTGCCTTTGGTCTACTAGGTGTCCTTGGTTCAGTTTTAATGGTTAGAAATGGTTTTAGATTAGTTGTATTTATAATCTACATGGCAATTTTACTATTTGTCCTCTCAAAATTAAATGGAACTAGAAAAAATCTAGTAAATGTAAATGAGAAGAGCAGTAAAATTGCAGGGGGAGATTTCTCAGTAAAATTAAGTGAAGAAGGAATTTTTGGTGAGATTGGAAGAAACTTTAACAGTATTGGCGACGGATTAGATATTGCAGTTGAAAATGCAATAAAATCTGAAAGACTAAAGACAGAATTAATTACCAATGTAAGCCACGATTTAAAAACTCCTTTAACCTCTATTATTAACTACTCTGATTTAATAGTTGACGAAAAAACAAACGACAGCGAGAGAATTGAGTATGCAAAAATTATTAACGAGAAGGGAATAAAACTAAAGAAGTTAATTGAGGATCTATTTGAAGTAAGTAAGATAACTTCAAAAAATATAGACCTGGATTTAGAGAGTTTAGATATAAAAAATCTTTTAATACAGGTAATTGGTGAGTGGAAAGATAATTTAGAATCTAAGGGATTAAAATTAGTAACTACTCTACCAAGTGAACCAGTTATACTAATCCTTGATGGTCAAAAAATTTCAAGAGTGCTGGACAATGTATTTTCAAATGTAAGTAAGTATGCAATGGAAAATTCACGAGTGTATATCTCTATGGAAAATACCGAAGGCTATGTAACCATAGAGGTAAAAAATATTAGTGATTACGAGTTAAATATTGACCCAGAAGAATTAATGGAGAGATTTGTACGTGGAGATTCTTCTAGGACTAACGAGGGATCTGGACTAGGTCTTTCTATTGCAAGTTCTTTAATCGAAGCCCATGGTGGAGAATTTAATATAAAAATTGACGGAGACCTTTTTAAAATAATAATTAGAATTTAAAACAAATACGCAAGTATTCGATAATTTTTGAATATTTGGGTATTTACTTATTAGAAAATAAGGAGGCTACTAAATGAAAACTGATATTCAAATAGCTCAAGAGGCGGAAATAAAAAAAATTGTTGAAATTGGAGAAAAAATTGGAATTCCAGAAGAAAATCTTGAACCCTATGGTCACTATATGGCAAAGGTAAATTATTTAGAATATAATGATGCTCCAAAGAGGGCAAAATTAATTCATACTACGGCTATTAACCCAACTCCTGCAGGAGAGGGAAAGACCACTACCACTATTGGACTTGCTGATGCCCTTTCATCTCTTGGAAAGAGTACAGTAGTTGCCCTTAGAGAACCATCTCTCGGACCAGTTTTTGGTATTAAGGGTGGAGCAGCTGGAGGAGGATATGCTCAAGTAGTTCCTATGGAAAATATTAACCTTCACTTTACAGGGGACTTCCACGCAATTGGAGCAGCAAATAATTTACTTGCAGCAATGCTTGACAATCATATTCATCAGGGAAATGCCCTTGATATTGATGAAAGACAGGTAGTTTGGAAGAGAGTAGTAGATATGAACGATCGTCAGCTTAGAAATATTGTAGACGGTCTTGGTGGAGAGAAAAACGGAGTTCCTAGAGAAGATGGATTTGAAATTACCGTTGCATCTGAAATAATGGCAATATTCTGCCTTGCAAAGAATATAGAGGATTTAAAAAATAGACTTGGAGAAATTGTAGTTGCCTATAATAGAAGTGGGGAAGCAGTAAGGGCAAAGGATTTAAATGCACAGGGTGCTATGGCTGCTCTACTAAAAGACTCAATTAAACCAAACCTTGTTCAAACTCTTGAACATACTCCTGCATTAATTCATGGTGGACCATTTGCAAATATTGCCCATGGTTGTAACTCTGTTATTGCTACGGAAACTGCCCTTAAATTAGCAGAGGACTTTGTAGTTACAGAGGCCGGTTTTGGTGCAGATTTAGGCGCTGAAAAATTTATGGACATTAAGTGTAGAATGACAGGCTTAGTTCCAAGTGTTGTAGTAATTGTAGCAACGGTAAGGGCATTAAAATACAATGGCGGAGTTAAAAAAGAGGACTTAAATAACGAAAATATTGAGGCTCTTAAAAAAGGACTTCCAAATCTACTAAAGCATATTGAAAATATTGTAAATGTATTTAATAGACCAGCAGTAGTTGCAATAAATAGATTCCCAACTGACTCTGAAGCAGAATTAGAGGTAATTAGAAATTACTGTAAGGAATACGGCGTAAATGTTGCCCTATCTGAAGTATGGGGTAAAGGTGGTTCTGTTGGTGGAGTAGAACTTGCAGAGGAGGTAATAAGACTTTCTGAAGAAGCAGATAAGGAATTTACCTTTGCCTATGAATTAGATCTACCAATTGATGAAAAGATTAGACAGATTGCACAGAAGGTCTACGGCGCAGACGATATTATAATTACAGAAGATGCTGCAAAACAAATTGAAACTCTTAAAAAACTAGGCTATGAAAATCTTCCAATCTGTATGGCAAAAACACAATACTCTCTAACAGATAACCCAACTAAACTTGGTAGACCTACTGGATTTAATATAACTATTAGAAAGTTAAAACTAAGTGCAGGGGCAGGATTTATAGTTGCATTAACTGGAGACATATTAACTATGCCAGGACTTCCAAAGGTTCCTTCTGCAGAGAAGATTGACGTAGATAGTAATGGTGTAATTACAGGACTATTCTAAACTAAAACTTTTATATTATTAAAATATTAATGTCCGGTTCTTTGAGCCGGATATTTTTTTGTAAATATATGTTATAATCGAAGAAAGCGTTATCAAAATAGGGGGTAATTATGGCAAAAAAAGTAGCGGCAATTTTACTAGTACTATTTATTCTTACAGGTTGCTCTGGAGGGGGAACTAATGAAGAGGAAGTGGTAATTAGGGGAATTATACCTAAGACTGGTTCAGTTGCAGTATTTGGTAATACTGCAGAAAATGGAATTAGAATGGCAGTAGATCAGATAAATAACAGTGGGGGAATAGGTGGTGTAAAAATCAACTACAGTTCCCTAGACGATAGAGCTTCAGCAGATAAGGCTAAGAGTAGTTATGCACAGTTTACTGAAAAAGAAGATGCAGATATTATTGTGGGTCCAATAACTATAGACAGTGCAGAAGCTGTAGCAAAACATGCTGCAAAAAATGGTGTGGTAATGATTTCACCATCGGCAACTGGTTTAGAACTTAACTCCTCAAAAAATTATATTCCAGAAGAGGATAGGTCTACAATTTTTAGAGCTTGTTTAAACTACATGGACCAAGGCATAATGCTTGCACAATTTGCGAAAAATGAATTCAAGACAAAAACTGCCACAGTATTATTAAATGAAACAGGTACATATTCAAAAGTAATAGGCAAGTCCTTTATGGAAAGTGCAAAGTCAAAGGGAATAGAAATTGTTGCGGAAGAATACTATAGTGAAAATGACATACTATTTAAGGAGCAATTACTACGAATTAGCTAAAAGGATCCAGACGTTCTATTAATTCCTTACTACTAAGAAAAGGACATCGCAATTATGGATCAACTTAACGAACTTAACATTGATACACAAGTTCTAGGAGCAGATGGTTGGGACGGAATACTAACTGCTATTGACTCAAAAGGTCTTAACGATATTGAGGGAGTTTATTTTGTAAACCACTATGTAAATAATTTAGACAATGACAATGTAAGATCCTTCTTTGCAAATTACAAGGCAATATACAATGAAGAGCCTAGTGCATTTTCAGCACTTGGGTACGATACAATGTTTATAATTAAAGAGGCAATGGAAAGTTCTGGGGAGACATCTGTAGATGTGATGCTTGAAAATTTAGAGGATAAAATAAGAGATGTAGAGTTAAGTGGAATTACTGGAGAGATTCAATTTGAAGGAGCAAATACACCGGCAAAATCTGGAGTAATTTCAAAAATAGAAAATGGAAAGATTAAATATATTACTAAAGTTTATGGAGAGTAAGTAGAAATTTTCTCTTGGCAAGAATGCCTGGAAAGTTTTATAAGGTGTATAGTAATAAAAATATTTTTTTATTTAAATGAAGGGGGACCATGGGAAATTTTTCCCTTGGTTTTTTATTTAGAATTTTTTGCTTCAATCTAATCCAAAATAAATAGAACAAAACAGAACATTAAATGAAAATTAGGTGATACTTTTAATCCCGAGTAAATTACTCTGAATTAAAAGTATATAATGAAGGAGTATTAGAAATAACAAGGAGGACAGTATGTCAAAGGAATTGCTAAGAATTGAAAATTTAAGTGCTGGAGTGAAAGATAAGGAGATTCTCCATAATATAAATTTAAAGATAAACTACGGCGAGGTTCATGTAATTATGGGACCAAATGGATCGGGAAAGTCCACCCTTGCCAATGTAATTATGAATAACCCTGTCTATAGCCTAAATAGTGGAAAGGTATTTTTAGACGGTGAAGATATAAATGAACTCTCTGCAGATAAAAGAGCAAAGAGAGGACTTTTTATGTCATTCCAAAATCCAAGAGAACTTGCAGGAATTAGTGTAGAGAATTTTATAAGAACTGCTGTAAATAATGTTAGTGAAGAAAACGTTGGAATATTAAAATTTAGAAAGAAGTTAGAAAAGGAAATGGAGTTTCTTTCCATGGATAAATCCTATGCTCAAAGATATTTAAACGTAGGATTTTCTGGAGGAGAGAAGAAGAAAAATGAAATTCTTCAAATGCTTCTACTTAATCCAAAACTTGCAATACTAGATGAAACAGACTCTGGGCTAGATGTAGATGCTACTAGAATAGTTTCTGAAGGCATTAAGGAATTTTTAAACGAAAATAATTCTGTACTAATAATTACTCACCATAGGGATTTAATTAATACTATTGAGCCTGACTACGTTCACGTTGTAATGGACGGAAATATAGTTATGGAAGGTGGAGAGGAGATTATTGACGAAATAGAAGCTAAGGGATTTTCATGGATTAGAAATGGTGAAAGTATATGACAAAGAAGAGGACACAAATAGATGAAATGGACCGTGGAGTCTATGATATTAAAAATAAATTCACCTATAGCTATAAAACGGACAAGGGTTTAAATGAGGAAATAGTTAGACAGATTTCCAAGGAGAAAAATGAACCAGAGTGGATGCTGGAATCAAGATTGAAGGCTCTTGAAATTTTCAATGAAAAGGAAAATCCAGTATGGGGTCCAAATATTGAAGAGGTGGATTTAGACGAAATTACTACCTACATTAGACCTGATGCAAAACTTGCAGATAATTGGAATGAAGTACCTGATGAAATTAGAGATACCTTTGATAAACTTGGAATACCCGAGGCTGAAAAGGAGCATATGCTTTCTGGAGTTGGGGCTCAATATGATTCAGAGGTAGTTTACCATAGCATTCAAAAGCATCTACTAGACCAAGGAGTTGTATATACAGATTTTGAGTCTGGATTAAGAGACTATGAGGATATTGTAAAGAAGTATTTTAGTAAGTGTATCTCTCCAAATGCACATAAGTATGCAGCTCTACATTATGCTGTTTGGTCTGGAGGTAGTTTTGTATACGTGCCAAAGGGTGTAAAAGTTGATGTACCACTACAATCCTACTTTAGATTAAACGCACCAGGTGCTGGTCAATTTGAACACACTCTAATTATTATTGAGGAGGATTCATATTGCCACTTTATTGAAGGCTGTTCTGCTCCAAGATATAACCAGGTAAATCTTCACGCAGGAGCAGTAGAACTTTTTGTTGGAGAAAATTCAACTTTAAGATACTCTACAATTGAAAACTGGTCTAGAAATATGTACAACCTAAATACTAAGAGGGCAATTGTACAGAAGAATGGAAATATTGAGTGGGTAAGTGGTTCATTTGGATCAAAGGTTTCAATGTTATACCCTACTTCAATTTTAGTTGGTGAGAATGCTCACAGTGAGTTTACAGGAATTTCCTTTGCAGGTGCTGGACAGCATTTAGATACTGGCGCACAAGTTGTACACGCTGCTCCTAGAACTACTTCTACAATTAATTCTAAGTCTATTTCCAAAGGTGGAGGAGTTGCAGTTTATAGAGGCCTTGTTGAAATTGGAGAGAATGCAGAATTTTCAAAGAGCTCTACAAATTGTGAGTCCTTAATGTTAGACGATATTTCTCGCTCCGATACTATTCCATCTATAAAAATTGAGAATAAAAATGTGGACTTAGGCCACGAGGCAAAAATTGGAAGAATTTCCGACGAGGTTATTTTCTATTTAATGACTAGGGGAATTAGTGAAGCTGATGCAAAATCCATGGTAGTAAGAGGATTTGCAGAGCCTATTGCAAAAGAACTTCCCCTTGAATATGCAGTAGAGATGAATAATTTAATCTCATTGGAATTAGAAGGAACTATAGGCTAGGAGGAACGATGAATATACTAGGAAATAAATTGGATTTTAAAACCTTTAGGTTTTTAAAGGTAAATAGTACAGAGATTGAAATTCCTTCAGACCTTGACCATGAATACTCTCTTGAATCAAATATCTCAAGGGATGAGGAATTTAATGTCTTTAATAATATAAATTACGGTGTAAGTGAAGAGGCTATTAAAATAAATAGTGAACATGGAAATCTATATAGATATTACAGTACAGATAGGGAAGAGGAGAGAGACTTTGGAATAGTAAATTTAAGTCTTAATGAAGAATATCCTGTACTACTTGATACCATAGATATTATTGCAAGGGAAAATTCAACTTTAAAATTAATTCTTGACTATAATTCTAAAGACGGAGAATACTTTAGAAATTCCATAATAAGAATTATTGGCAAGGAGAATTCAAATGCAGAGGTCTACATTGTACAGAGGGATTCAGATGAGTCAAAGGTACTTGAGTCTATAGCAGTCTATACAGAAGCAGGTGCAACTGTAAAGGTTAGCCAGTATGAATTTGGTACAAAGTACATCTATGGAAATTACAAGGCAAATGTTGAGGGAGAAAACTCCAACGTATACGTTGACTCCGTTTATTTTGGTCATGGAGAAAATGAATTAAACTTCCTATACAATATTGACCATATTGGAGAAA
>CAYFUL010000050.1:0-10460 GCA_964346375.1 uncultured Peptoniphilaceae bacterium | reverse complement strand
TCGACCCCATGCACCCCATACATGTGCGCTACCGGGCTGCGCTACATCCCGACATATTTTCTAAAATTGTAGCACAATTTAAAAATTATAGCAATAAAAGACCCACGAAAGGTCTTTTTTCTATAGATTTATAAAATTTTCAACTATCTTTTCTGGAGTTATACCAAAGTAATTAAATACTTCACTTCCCTTGCCACTTACTCCAAATTCATCTATGGACATTACTTTTCCGTCTAAGCCAACGTACTTATGCCATCCAAAGTATGAACCAGCTTCTATTGCAATTCTCTTTGTGCAATTTCTTGGAAGAATTTTCTCCTTGTATGCCCTCTCCTGTGCTTCAAATAGCTCTTGACTTGGCATTGATACAACTCTAATTCCCAGTCCCTTCGCTTCAAGTTTTTCTGCAGCTTCTATTGCTATTGAAACTTCTGAACCTGTGGCAATTAATATTCCATCAAGTTTTTCAGTTTCATTTTTTACAATATATCCACCTTTACAGGCATCCCTTGAAGAATTTTCAAGTCTTGGTAAATCCTGTCTACTTAGTATCATTGCAATTGGAGTATTTTTCAAATTCATTGCAACATTGTATCCTACTGCTACCTCCATAGAATCTGCCGGTCTATATACTATTAAGTTTGGAATTGACCTTAACATTGCTAAATGTTCTATTGGTTGGTGAGTTGGTCCATCCTCTCCCACTCCTATTGAATCGTGGGTAAAAACGTAGATTACTGGTAAATTCATTAGTGCAGAAAGTCTAATAGATGGTTTTAAATAGTCTGAAAATACTAAGAATGTTGCGCAAAAACTTCTAAGTCCACCGTGAAGTAGTATACCGTTTGAAATTGCAGCCATTGCATTTTCCCTAACTCCAAAATTTATATTTCTTCCCTTTGGATTTTCGTCAGAGAAAAATCCAAGGTCCTTTAGTTCTGTTTTATTAGATGGTCCTAAATCTGCACTTCCTCCAAATAGATTGTCTACTTTTTTTGAAAGTCTATTTAAAATTATTCCAGATGATGCTCTTGTAGCCATATCCTTTTCAAATTCTGTAAAGCCTTCTTCACTTAAAAAGTCAACTTCTGGTGCAGTTTTAACATTGTAATTTTCCATATAGAACTTGTATTCTTCTGGATACTTTTCCTTGTATTCCTCTTCTAATTTTTGTTCTTCGTCGTATTTTGAAACTAATTTCTCTACAACTTTTTCCATATAGGATTTTACTTCATCTGAAATATAAAAATCCTCGTCTTCACATTGGAAGTACTCTCTAGTTTTCTTTATATTATCTGCTCCAAGGGGCTCCCCATGACTTGAACTACTTCCCGCCTTTGGAGATCCGTATCCTATTACAGTATCCACCTTAATAATTGTTGGTGTAGAAAGGGTTCTAGCCTTTTCTATTGCCATGGAAATTTCTTCAACATCATTTCCATCGGCTACATGTATTGTAGACCATCCTAGTGCCTCGTAGCGCATTAAAACGTCCTCTTTAAAAGCAACATCCGTAGAGCCTTCAATGGTAATTTTATTTGAATCGTATAGCACTATTAGCTTTCCAAGCTTTAGTGTACCTGCAAGGGATGATGCCTCGTTGGAAATTCCCTCCATTAAATCACCATCTCCACATAGTGCGTATGTATAGTGGTTTACAAGTTCTATATCCCTATTGAATTTTGCAGCAAGGTGTTTTTCAGCCATTGCCATTCCAACTGCAGTTGCAATTCCCTGTCCTAGAGGACCTGTTGAGGTTTCTACTCCATCTGTATGACCATACTCTGGATGACCTGGAGTTAAAGATGAAAGTTGCCTAAAGTTTTTTAAATCCTCTAAACTTACATTGTAACCAAATAGATGGAGCATACTATATAGTAGTGCAGAACCATGTCCTGCAGATAGTACGAATCTATCTCTATTGTGCCAGTTTGAATTTTTTGGGTTGTGTTTTAAAAATCTACTCCAAAGAGTATATGCCATAGGTGCTGCTCCAAGAGGTAATCCTGGATGACCAGAGTTTGCCTTTTGAATAGCATCAACTGATAACATTCTAATGGTATTAATACTTTTAATTTCTTTGTTCACAAAATCCTCCTTATTTTACGGAATCTCTATCTGTTAAAACTGAAAAGATAAATTTCGGTATCGCTATTTGTCTTTTTATCCTAGATGGATCGCTAATAAGCCTGTAAAACCACTCTAAATTTAGCTTTATAAAAATATCTGGAGCTCTCTTTGCATTTTCTGCAAGAATATCTATTACTCCCCCATTACCTATTATAACCTTACTTTCCAAAATATTTGAATACTCATTTATCCATACTTCTTGTTTTGGAAATCCAAGTCCTAGAAAAATTATATGGGGTTTTAGTCTATTAATCTCCTCAATAATCTCCCTTTCCTCCTGGGAATTTTCCTCTCCAAGATGAACTCCCTTAAAGTATCCATGATGGTTTCCTACAATGTCTATATTGGGATATTTTTTTTCAATATTTTCTGCAGCCTTTTGAGATACTCCAGGCTTCCCACCTAGTAAGTATAGTCTAAGATTATCTCTATTTGCAATTTTTAACAGCTCCATGGAAACATCGTAGCCTGTTACCCTTTCCTTTAAGGGTTTTCCACGAAGCTTTGAGGCATAGATTAAGCCAATACCATCGGGAATTACTAGATCTGCTAAATTTACCAAATCCCTTAGATAACTATGCTCCTTTGCCTCCATAACTATTTCAGTATTTGGAGTAAATATTTTTTTACAGCCATCTCCCTTTAAAAAATTCTCAACAATTTCCATTGCCTCACGGAAGTCCACATTAAATATATTCACACCAAATATACTAACTCTATTCACTACATCACTCCAGTAATTTCTTAACCGCTTCATTGTGAAGTCTAGCCTTCTCGTAAAAATGTTCAAGTTTTGAAGCAGTACTTTCTCTATATTTATCTAAATTTAAAATAGCGTCATTTACTTCCCTAATTAATCTCTCGCTGGTAAAAGTTTCTACCTGCATTGGAGTTGGTCTATCTAATTCTCTCATAAGTCCATCTATTTTTGGATCGTAGGAAACTCCAATTGGGTAGGAGTTCATAAAGGCACCAAAAATAAGTCCATGTAACCTCATGGATAACATTATTTTCGTATTGCCAATTACAGAAAGATACTCTGTAACGTGTAAATAATCCTCTAATAAAAATATATTCTCAAAATTTTGTAAATTTTTGTAGAGTAATTTACAAATATTTAGGTCCTGATAGTAATAAAAAGGAATTAGAACTACTTGAACATCCTCATTTTTTAGAATTTTTTTAAATGCCTTAGTAAATTCATCTAAAGTTCTAGATCCATATTCCTTCCAGTCCATAATATTTACGCCAATTAAAATTTTACTAAGGTCCATTCCAAGGTTTTCAAGAATTTTTTTACCAATTTCTAGGCTTGGCCTTTCTATTCCAAATACAGTATCTATTGTAACTAGAATATCCTTAGTAACTCCCAATTCCTCTAGGACTTCCTTAGACTGCATATCCCGTACATTTATACCGTCTACCCTATTTAAAACCATTCTAGTTAAAAGGCGATTAAGATAATTTCTAATTGGCCCAATACCTTGAGAATATATAAAGGTTTTTTTTTCAAGGATTTGAGCTAATTTTATAATAAACAAGTAGTATAGAATACTCTTTTTACTGGTTACATCTTGAAGCAAACTACCTCCACCGCTTATTAACATATCTGTATTTTTTATGGCACTGATAATTTCCCTTAGGGAAGATCTATTTACAGATTTAACATTATACTTAGAGGAGGTAAACTCTGGATACTTACTAAGGACTACAATTTCAATTCCGGGAATGGTATTTTTAAGTCCATCAATAAGACCTTTTAAAATTGCCTCGTCCCCAGTATTGTTAAAGCCATAGTATCCGCTAACTAATACTCTTTTACTTACTTCCAATGTATTTGTCGTACCCCTTTATACAAATTTCCACAAATACTACTAAAATAAAGGATGTAATTATGGATACAATAATCTCTCCCCCAACTCTCGTAAGGGAAATAAAAAATGGAGTTCTAATATGGGAGAAGGTATTTAAAATATTAGACTGTCCAATACTAATAAATAGAGTTAGTGGTAGTGCCCAAATATTTCCCCTCTTTCTCATTCCAATGTATATAAGCAGAACTAGTGCAGGATAACCAATAAATATTGCCTTAGTTCTAGGCCTTACAGGAAATACATTTTCAAGCATATTTCTAAATCCAAGTTCCAAGGAAGAAATGGATATATTTGAATTTCCTCCTCTTAGAATAAGTATTCCAACCATTCCAAGAAGAATTAATACAGCCCCAACTTGCCAAATTTTTACAGATGAATTTGAAAGTTCATATAGTTCACCAATTGAAAACTTAGGTTTATCGCTGATGGTCTTTCTTCCAAAACCAACAAAGGCAAGGAAAATAAAGAAAGAGATAAAAATTGGCAGCAATTGAGAAATCTTTACTCCTCTAAAAATAGTTATCTCTAAGAAATTCTTAGTACCAGAAAGTAAGGAAACTTCAAACATAGCACCAATTAAACATATAAGAACAGAAATAACTAAAATTATAACTCCAGTAAAGTAGGAATTTCTAAATCTGTGTACAATTCCGTCGCTTTTATATGCGTTGTACTTAGATAGTACATAGCAGAGAGCAAGAGATGGAAATACAACTATTCCTGCTAAATTAAATAGGGTACTTCCAAAGGATTCAGTCTTACCTAGACCAAAGAACACCACTCCAAGAAGTGAACCAAGTATAAATAGCACTCCAGCAAGTAAATTTGGAATTCTAAAAATAGTATCTAACAGTAGTACACCAGCTGCAACTATTCCAATGGCAATTGGAAGCTTGTAGATGCTTTTAGGTGTCCAATTTTCCATTCCACTTACGTCGCTTTTAACCACTCCAATTTTTCCAAGTCTATTTTCTACGTTATCTAGTACGTAGGAATATGCCTCAGGATCAGTAATTGCCCTTGAAGTTTTGTCGATAAATGGTTTTAAATATACAACAGAAATATTTCTCTCTGAAACTGCACGATAGTATACATTTGCAATTTCCTCTCCATGGTCATGACCTGCAACTTTGTAATTATACTGTCTTTGAATATAATCCCAAGTAGTAAAAACCCTAAGTTTTTTTATTTTATCGCTGAATATTAGTCTATTAATTCCCCTAGTCTCTAAATTACCTCTCTGATTTGCAGACTCAACAAGTCCAATGCCAATGGATCTATTTTCAAATTCTTTTTCAACTCTATCTAGTATATCCTCGGGATAAAATTCCTTAGAAGCCCAAATTACAAACCTTTGGTCTGGAGCGTAGGTATCAATTGCATTAAGATGTCTATTAAGTGCAAGAGTACCGTCTTGATACTTTCCAATAAAAGATGGTCTTAAATTTACCTTTAACCCAGAATTTTGAACCTGTTCAATTTTATTTTCGTCAAATCCAAGTCCAACGTACTCTAAATTAGAAGCCTTTTCGTAAGTTTCTCCTACTTTTTCAAAATTATTGTCTACTCCTTCAAGTTTGTAGGTAATAATATCCATTGGTTTACCTTCAATTTTTAAAGTAGAACCATCTAAGTACTCCATTGCCCTTTTATCTTTTAAGGTTTCATTTAAATTCTCTTCAATAAATTTTAGGTCCTTTTCATCACCCTTAACAATAAGGTCGCTTCCCTCAATTGAAGTTGAAATATTGTAGTTGGGATTTTTTTTCATAGAAGCAATGGTGTTTTCCAATATTGCAACGGAGTCTACACTGCCATTTAAACTAGAAAAAAATTCAGATGGACCTCTATTTTCTTCAAAGGATATTTTTTCAAAGTCCTCATAATCTGCAAGGACTTCATAACCCTTGTATTCCTTTTCAACATTTACCCTTCCATTTACAAAATAGGAAGTTGTAAGTAGTGCTATTACAATAATAGCTAAGAAAAATTTTTTCATATCTTCCTCCAATCTCTAACATTATACAATAAAATTTCCATTTATACATTAGAAGTTGGTGAGGATAAAATGAAAAATGAGATGGTGCCCCATCTCATCTGACTGTTTACAAATTAAAATGAGATGGTCTCCCATCTCATTTCTATGTATTAGTGATACCTAAACTAATCTTTAATGCCTTGTCTATTTCCTCTAATATATCATCGCTAAAGCTACCTATTTTTTCTCTTAACCTTTTCTTATCAATTGTTCTCACTTGCTCTAATAGCACTACTGAATTCTTTGGTAAGTCAGTACCTTCAGATTTTTTTACTCTAACGTTAGTCGGTAGATTAGCTTTATTCATCCTAGAGGTTATAGCAGCAACTATTAAAGTTGGAGAATATTTATTCCCTACATCATTTTGTATCACAACTACAGGTCTAACCCCGCCCTGCTCTGAACCTATTACAGGACTCAGATCAGCATAAAATAAATCGCCTCTTTTTATTATCATATGAATCTTCCCAAAAGGTTAAGATACAATAATTATAGACCTATATTTTATTATCGTCAATTGTGACAAGCTTAATATTGTAGGTAGAATTGTAAAATTTATTACAAGTCATTAAAAATTTAATCTTCTAAAGAGTTCATTTAATTCCATTCTTTTCTCTTGACGAAGTTTTTACATAGAACTATAATATAAAAGATAAAACTGTGTAGAAAGAGGTGGAAAAAATGAGAGATTCTTTATTATTAAGTTACAGGAATTCTATTTTTATTTTTTCTATTATTTCTATTTTTTTATGTATTCTAAGCAAAGACATTGTCTTTGCTTTTATTTTTGTATGGAGGTACTATGAAGGCAAAATTAATTTTGGAAAACAATATGGTATTTCATGGAAGAGCTTTCGGATATATTTCGGAAGCCATAGGAGAGGTTGTTTTTAATACAACTATGAGTGGTTATGAGGAGGTACTTACTAATCCAAGTTACCATGGAAAAATTCTTGTAATGACATATCCCCTAGTAGGAAATTATGGAATAAATTTAGACGATAATGAATCAGATAAGGTGCACGTTAGTGGAGTTATTGTTAAAGAGTGTTGTAAAAATCCAAATAACTTTAGATGTGAATTGGAATTAAATGACTATCTAAAGGCAGAGAAGATTATGGGACTTGAGGGAATTGATACTAGAGCCCTTTCAAAGGTAATTAGGGACAATGGTTCTCTAAAGGGAATTATTTTAACTGAAGACGTTGATATTTCAGACGAGGAAATTTTTAATAGACTTAAAAATTTTTCAGATGAGGATAGTGTAAAATCTGTCTCAACTTCTGACAGATATAAGTTCTCTAATGGAAAGAGAAAAGCTGCCGTAATAGACTTAGGGGTAAAAAAATCACTGCTAAATTTACTTAGTGAGAGAGATTTTGAAGTTACTATATATCCATACAATGTAGATATTGAAGAAATCAATGGATATAATCCCGATTTAGTTCTTTTATCTAGTGGACCGGGAAGTCCCATTGTACTTAATGACACTATTAAATTAGTTAAGGACCTTTCAAAAACCTATCCAATTTTTGGAGTGGGTCTTGGTCACGAAGTTATTGCCCTCGCCCTTGGCGGAGAGGTTACTCCCCTACCCTATGGCCACATAGGTTGTAACCACCCTGTAAAGGATCTAAGAAGCAATAAAATTTATATTACCAGCCAAAATCATGGATACCATGTTTCAAAAGTACCTGAGGAATTTTCAATTACCCATAGAAGTGTAAATGATTCTACTGTTGAAGGAATGCGCCACAATACTCTGCCAATTTATTCTGTGCAATTTAACCCAGAGGGTTGTCCCGGACCAAGTGATTGTGTAGCTGTTATTGATGAATTTTTAGAGTTAGTTAAATAGGAGGAATTATGCCAAAAAGAGATGATATTAAGAAGGTTTTAGTAATTGGATCTGGTCCAATTGTAATAGGTCAGGCGGCAGAATTTGACTACTCTGGAACTCAAGCCTGCCGTGCATTAAAGGAAGAGGGTTTAGAAGTTGTACTAATAAATTCAAACCCTGCTACAATTATGACTGATAAAAATATTGCAGATAGGATTTATATTGAGCCAATAAATATAGATGTTGTTGAAAAGATTATTGAGAAGGAGCGTCCTGATTCTCTAATAGCTGGTATGGGTGGTCAAACTGCTTTAAATATGTCCATCGCCCTTGATGAAGCTGGTATATTAAAAAAATATGGAGTTAAATTAATTGGTACTTCCATAGAATCCATTAAAAAAGGTGAAGATAGAGAACTATTTAGAGATATGATGGCGAAAATAAATCAGCCATGTATTGAAAGTGAAATAGTTGTAGATATTAAACATGGTAAGGAATGGGCAGCGAAGGTAGGATACCCTGTAATTGTTAGACCTGCCTACACTCTTGGAGGTACTGGAGGCGGAATTGCCGAAAATGAAACTGAACTGGTTGAAATTCTTGAAAGTGGTTTAATGTTAAGCTCCATTGGACAGGTTCTTCTTGAAAAATCTGTAAAGGGTTGGAAGGAAATTGAATTTGAAGTTATTAGAGATTCCTACGGAAACTGTATCTCCGTATGTAATATGGAAAATATAGATCCAGTTGGAATTCACACAGGAGATTCAATAGTAGTTGCCCCTTGTCAAACTCTATCTGATAAGGAACTGGGAATGTTAAGACAGGCTTCCTTTGATATTATTAATGCAGCTGGAATAGAGGGAGGTTGTAACGTACAATTTGCCCTTAAACCAGACTCCTTTGAGTATGCAGTAATAGAAATAAATCCTAGAGTTTCTCGTTCATCTGCCCTTGCATCAAAAGCAACAGGGTACCCAATTGCAAAAGTTGCAACAAAAATTGCCCTTGGCTATGCCCTAGATGAAATAGTAAACTCCATTACACATAAAACCTACGCTTGTTTAGAGCCTACAATTGACTATGTAGTTATTAAAATACCAAAGTGGCCATTTGATAAATTCTACAGTGCAAATAGAAGCCTTGGTACTAAGATGATGGCTACTGGAGAAGTAATGGCAATAGGTGGAAATTTTGAGTCTGCATTTTTAAAGGGAATAAGATCCCTAGAAAATAAAACCTATTCCCTAGAGCATAAGAAATTTAAGGACCTATCTCTAACAGAACTTAGGGAAAAAATAGTTCAACCAGATGACGAGAGAATTTTTGCCCTTGCAGAAATTATTAGACGTGATTACAGAATGGACAAGATAAATCGTATGACTGGCATTGACCAATTCTTCCTAGAGAAATTTAAGTGTATTATTAACGAAGAACAGAGACTAAAATTAAGTAGTATTGAAAAGTTAAACGAAAACTGGCTACGTTCACTAAAGAAACATGGATTTTCTGACAAGGGCATTGCAGAATTACTAAAGGTTTCTCCAGAGGATATTTACCAAAAGAGAGTTGAGTTTAAAATTTTCCCAAGTTACAAAATGGTAGATACCTGTGCAGGAGAATTTGAAGCAAATTCACCATACTACTACTCTACCTACGATGAATATGACGAAGTAGAAGTTAGCGATAAAAAGAAAATAGTAGTAATTGGATCAGGTCCAATTCGTATAGGACAGGGTATTGAATTTGACTACGCAAGTGTTCAATGTATATTTGCCCTTAAAAAACTTGGATATGAAACTATAATTATAAACAACAACCCAGAAACAGTATCTACGGATTTTGATATATCAGATAAATTGTACTTTGAACCTCTAACTGAGGAAGATGTATTTGAAATACTAGAAAAGGAAAAACCACTGGGAGTAATTCTTCAATTTGGAGGACAGACTGCAATAAAACTTGCAAAATTCCTAAAGGAGAAGAATATTACCATTTTTGGTACAAATTCTGACCAAATAGATATGTGTGAGGACAGAGAGCAGTTTGACGAACTACTTGAAAGACTAAGTATAGTTAGACCTAAGGGAAAGGGAGTATGGACTTTACAAGAGGGTATAGATGAGGCAAATCTTGTAGGATATCCCGTACTTGTAAGACCTTCATTTGTACTAGGCGGCCAGGGAATGCAGATAACAAATTCTGAAGAGGAACTTGTAAAATATCTTGAAAAGGCATTTGAAAAGGACAGTAAAAATCCTGTACTAATTGACAAGTACCTAATGGGAACTGAATTGGAAGTAGATGCAATTTCAGATGGTACAGAAATTCTAATACCTGGTATTATGGAACACTTAGAGCGTGCAGGAATACACTCTGGAGACTCTGTAACTATGTATCCTTCACAAACTGTTAGCGATAAGATTAAAGAGGATATACTTGAAACTACTAAAAAATTAGCCGTTGCCATTGGAATAAAGGGTATGATAAATATTCAGTTTATTAGCTTTAACGAGGAGCTATACGTAATTGAAGTAAACCCAAGGGCGTCTCGTACTGTGCCATATATTTCAAAGGTAAG
>CAYFUL010000049.1:0-10581 GCA_964346375.1 uncultured Peptoniphilaceae bacterium | reverse complement strand
TTTAGTAAGCGAGAGGGGTTAGGAGGGGTGAAGGGGAACCAGGGGAGAAACTGCGCAGTTTCTCCCCTGGTTCCCCTTCATTTAAATAAAAAAGTATTTTTATTGCGTCTATAATTATAAAAACTCTACATTAAAAAACTTTGCAGACAGTATAAAGTGTCGATAGTATTTCATCAACAATTTTTAAATTTTAAATTTTTTCCTTTGAAGCCATACTAAATAACACTAAGCCTAAGGCAAACATAATTATTAAACTTCCAATTGCAAGTTGTTGTGTACCAGTAATATGTGTTATTAGGGAAACTATAAGAGTCCCAAAAATAGATGCTCCTTTTCCAAAGATATCAAATATTCCAAAGTACTCTCCAGATTTTTCTGGAGGGATAATTTTTGCGTAGCAGGATCTTGATAGTGCCTGTATTGCTCCCTGAAACATTCCAACTGCAATTGTAAGAATCCAAAATTCATATAGTTTATCTAGCCCCACTGCATAGACTGCAATTAATCCATAGGCGATTATACAAATTTTTATAAGTCTATCTGTGGGATATTTTTTTGAAATTTTTCCAAAGTAGATTGCACAAGGGAAGGCTACAATTTGTGTAACAAGCAGTGCAAGAATTAATCCATTGGAATCCAGCCCAAGGGATGAACCATATGCCGTTGCCATATTGATTATGGTATAAACTCCGTCAATATAGAATAAAAATGAAAAGAGGAATAGATAAATTCTTCTGTCCTTTTTTATTTCCTTAAAGGTATTTTTTAAATGACTAAGGTTTACAAATTCATCGGCGTTGGTGTACTTTTGCTTATAGGTCTTTAGTAGTGGCAGTGTAAAAATTAGCCACCATAGTCCTGTAACTGCAAAGGCAACTTTCATAGAAGTAGATAGATCAAGTCCAAGAACATCCCCCTTAACTGATACGAATATACAGGCTATAAATGGAATACATGAACCTATGTAACCCCAAGCATATCCAAGGGAGGATACATTATCTATTCTATTCTCTGTGGTAATATCAATTAACATTGAATCGTAAAACACCAAGGAGCCGTTAAAGCCCAGTCGAGAAATTATATACACTGTTAAAAATAAAAGCCAAGTTGAAGTATAGGGAAGTAGGATACAGGATACCACTCCTATAAAGACGAATATAGTAAATAGACTTTTCTTCTGGCCTTTTCTATCGGCAAAAGCTCCAAGGGTTGGTCCAACAAGTGCCACAAGTAGGGACGCAATAGTTGTAGCATATCCCCAGTACGCTAAGTACATGGATTCTGAACGGTCTTTCTTCGCCAGGGAATTAAAGAATATGGGAATAATAGTAGTGGCAAGTAAAATAAATGCAGAATTTCCCACGTCGTATAGAATCCAATTTCTTTCCTGAATATTATTTGTTTTCATATTCACCTACGAAATTATTATACCCAATTGCAAATTTAATAAAGATAAAATAAAATATTTGAAGGAGGTAAGTATGATTAATATTATTGGACTAGGTCCATCGAATAAATCCCACCTTACTCTTGAAGCAGTAGAGTATATTAAAAATGGAAACAGAAATTTTTTAAGAACCAATAGACATTCTGCCCTAGAGTATTTTTTGGAAAATAATATTGAATTTAAATCCTTTGACTATCTCTACGAAAGCTTTAGTACATTTAAGGAAGTATATGAAAAAATTGTAGAGCTTTTAATAGAGTATTCAAAAGAGGGGGAGATAAATTACTTAGTTC
The DNA here is from genome assembly GCA_964346375.1 of uncultured Peptoniphilaceae bacterium. Lineage (GTDB taxonomy): Bacteria > Bacillota > Clostridia > Tissierellales > Peptoniphilaceae > CAYFUL01. The sequence goes on along the minus strand of CAYFUL010000049.1, from coordinate 8,841 downwards.
CAGGCCATCCCCTTGTAGCAGAACATACTGTGGAACTAATAATTGAAAGTGGGGAAGAGTATAGGTTAATAAATGGTCTTAGTTTTATAGAGCCTATGATAAATTCAGTACTAAGGGATCCACTTAATGGACTAATAATATTAGATGGAGATAATTTTAATCCACTAGATATTAATACAGACTTGGACATACTTATTACACAGGTCTACAATAGTAGAGTACTTAGCCAGTTAAAAATTGCCCTTGGAGATATTTATTCAGACGAGTACAAGGTAACTTTAGTTACAGATGGAGGTCTACCCACAGAAAAAATTGAGGAGATTGAAATTTACAAACTAGATGAAAAAAAAGTAAACCATCAAAGTTCTATTTATATAAAAAAAATTGATAATAAGGACCTTTCCTTGAGTAATATTATAAACAAGTGTGGGAGTATAGTAACAGAAAGGCATGAAGAAGAGATACTTAGTGATATTGTAAGAAATATTGGAGAATTAAAGTATCTTGTAAATCAAGGCTATATAAATTACTATGATATTGTAAAATCCATGTCAAAAGCCACAGAAATCCCTTAAAATAGTAAAAATCAGTAGATTTACATACTATTATAGGGTATAATTATCTTATGAAATCCCGTTCTCGGGGTACAAATTCTTTAAAAGAGAGTATAGGAGGAAAATATGAATAAGTCAGAGTTAGTTGCAAGCATTGCTCAAAAAAGTAATCTAACAAAAAAAGATGCAGAAATGGCATTAAATGGTTTCCTAAGTTCAGTTCAAGAAGCTCTAGCAAAGGGTGAAAAAGTTCAACTAGTTGGATTTGGAACATTTGAAGTTAGAGAGAGAAAAGCAAGAGAGGGAAGAAATCCTAGAAACCCTGAAGAAGTAATTAAGATCCCAGCATCAAAAGCACCTGTATTCAGAGCAGGAAAAGCACTTAAAGAATCTGTAAATAAATAATAAGTCCCGCATTGCGGGATTTTTTTATTGCCATTTTGTAGGAAAGCTTATTCCTATTATGATTGACTTAATTCAGAAATAATAGTATCATTAATATCATCGGGTAAAATAGTATTGTTTTCATACAATCTAATATTTTTGACTGAGGATTTGTTTAAAAATTAACTATAATTAAAGGGTGAAAGGAAGGTTTTATGGCACCAAAATTTGTAACTGCAAGAGAGGCAATTGATACTATTAAAGATGGTATGACTTTAGCAACTAGTGGTTTTGTTCAAGTTTCCAATGCAGAAGCTCTACTAAAGGAATTAGGAGATAAGTTTAGAAATGAAGGCTCTCCAAGAGATTTAACACTTTTCTATTGTGCAGGTCAAGGAGATGGTAAGGATAGGTCACTTAACCACTTAGCACAAGAGGGACTTATTAAAAAAATAATTGCTGGACATTATAATATGGCTCCAATGCTTGGAGAAATGATTACAAATAATAAAGTACAGGCATATAATTTACCACAGGGTGTACTTGCAACTATGGTAAGGGATATGGCAGCTGGTAAACCAGGTATGCTTACTCATGTTGGACTTGGAACATTTGTCGACCCAAGAGTTGAAGGTGGTAAACTAAATGATATTACTACTGAAGATATAATTGAGGTAACAGAGGTATTTGGAAAAGAGCAACTTCTTTATAAGTGTCATAAATTAGATGTGGTATTTATAAAGGGGTCTTTTGCAGACTCAAAGGGAAATATTTCTATGGAAAATGAGCCTGTACCTACAGAAGTAACTTCTCTTGCACAAGCAGTACATAATAATGGTGGAACTGTAATTGTTCAAGTTGATAAGGTAGTTGAACATTTAACTTTAGATCCAAAGCTTGTAAAGGTTCCTGGAATTTATGTTGATTATGTAGTTCAAGTTGAAGATCCTGCTCTTAAACAACAATGCTACGGAATAGATTATGAGCCAGAACTCTGTGGAAACAAGGCTATTTATGCAAAGGCTGCCGTTAAAAAACTTCCTCTTGATGCTAAAAAGATTATTGCTAGAAGAGCAGCTATGGAAATTGGAAGAGGTTATATTGGAAATCTAGGCATTGGTGTTCCAGAATATGTTTCTTCAATTGTAAGTGAAGAGGAAATTACAGACTGGATGAGTTTAACTGTTGAGGCTGGTCCTGTAGGTGGAATTCCACAGGGAGGAAATAAATTCGGCGCTTCTATTAATGCTGACTGTATTCTAGACCAAGGTTACCAATTCGATTTCTACGATGGCGGTGGACTTGATGTAACATTCCTTGGACTTGCACAAGCTGATAAACTAGGTAACCTAAATGTTTCTAAGTTTAGTGGAAGAATTGCAGGTTGTGGTGGATTTATTGACATTTCACAAAATGCTAAAAAGGTAGTTTTCTGTGGAACATTTACCACTGGTGGACTAAAGTGTTCTGCCGGAAATGGAAAACTAAAAATTGACCAAGAGGGTAAGATGGTTAAATTTTTAGAGGAAGTTGAACAAATTACTTTCTCTGGAGAAAGGGCGAGAACTGAAAAACAACCTACACTTTATATTACAGAGAGATGTGTTTTTGAAATGAGAGAAGATGGACTTACTCTTATTGAAATTGCTCCTGGAATTGATTTAGAAAAGGATGTACTTGCACATATGGAATTTAAACCTCTAATTGCTGAGGAGTTAAAAGTTATGGACGAGAGAATTTTTAAAGATGAAGTTATGGGTTTAAAGAATAACTAAAATTGTTTTCTATTAATAAAAAAATATGGACCAGGGAGAATTGAATAAATTTTCCTTGGTCCTTTTTATTATCTATTAAATTTTCGCTCCCTTTTACCTTTGAAAAAACTAAATGCTGCTAAAAGGGTTAGGAGTGCTTTTTTCTTTGTAGTATATCTTCTAAACTACTTAAATACCAAGTAACCTAAGTACAATTTTCCAAGCTTACCTTTTTTATAAAACTTCATTTTTTTGCCTTGCCCCTTTCTTTTTCATACCATTCTTCGTCGTGAATATTACAGTATAATTTTGGCACATATTCGTAGTCGTCTGGATATGCTCCTCCGTGTTTTTTTGGATCGTAGTTTTTTCTACCAAATAGAATTTTATATTCCACCGTATCCCTTGGACAATACTCTCCTGCAAGTCGCATTGATTCGTTACAAATAAGTCTCTTTACATGGCCAGTACAGTATGTTTTCGGCTCTGTACCCTTTTTAAAAAGTTCCTCATATCCATCTTCTGCTTCCTCACATAGTGTAGAGCCTAGTAGTCCGGATTTTTGGCATATATATACTTTAACTATGTCATATTTTTTTTCTTCTCTCTTATCTATACCCATGTGGACTACATTTGCAATATTTTGCCATAGTGATTTTACTATATCTGAATTTGCATTTAGTGAAATTTTTCCAGAGTCACATCCTATCCAAGTTCCTATGGTGTAATTTGACGTACTGCCCTCTAAATATAGATCTGTATTGAATTTATTTATCCCTACTGTATTGTAAGAGGTAAAGCCCCTTGCATGAGACCCCTTTGCAAATCCTCTAGTAGTATTTGTCCGTAGAGCATCTCTTAGTAAGTAGGCATTAGTTGGATCCATTACCTGGTTCCTATTTATTGAAGTGGAGTTCATTATTGGACGTCCTGTTGGATCTTCTATTCTAAGTATTGGACCAGAGTCCATGTACTCTCCATCCCTTTGAAACATCATATAGGCTGAGGTTAGATTTTTTAAACTCACTCCCCGTTTTAAATTTCCAAGAGCAAGGGAATCGTAGTTTAAATCATTTACCTCTCCTTCTTCCACTAAGTACTCTGTTAAATTTAAACTTCTTAAAAATTCTAGGTACTTTTCTTGTGGAAGTCCCTTGTAAAATTCCACTGCTCCTACATTTGAATTGTTTTCAAGGGCAAGTCGCATAGTTAAAAATCCCTTGTATCCTCCGTAGTCATTTTTTATTTCATCATTTGGAAGATCGTCCACTATACTTCCAAGGGTTCCTCCATTTTCAAGAACTGCTCCATATAAAAATGGTTTTATCGCAGAACCTGGTATCCTTGGTACAAGGCTTCTGTTTAGTATTTTCGACCGAGAGCTTGTTATATCAAGTCCTCCTACTATTGCAACTACCATTCCCGTATTATTATCCATTACCACACTTGCAGACTGGGGCTGTGGCAATCTTCCTTCGTCTAAATTGTAGTACTCCTTTGAAAATTTTAGTATTCCATTTTCATCTAACTCCACTCCACCATTTTCCTCTAGGTATGAATTATCTATTATTACATAGTCTCGATTTATGGTGTAGTATTCCTCTGGTATGTTTAAATTTCCAAGGTAGTTTGTGTAGAGTACATTGTCCTCAATTTCATAGACGTCTATTAAATCCAACTTATTGCCAACTTTATTAAAGAGTCCTAGTGGTAAACTTAGATCTCCTAGTTTATTTAGGGTATAGTTTGATGGATCTAGTACCAAGTTAAATTCATTATCGTATAGATTTTTTCTATTAAAGTAAATTGTGGATCCTTTAGAGTCTATTATATTGTTATACTGGTCAAATTGTAGTGCTAGTATTCCCTTATTCCCATAGTTTTTAATATACTCTGGGAAGTTTTTATAGATGTCCTCTAATTTATGTTGCAGCTCCTCGTCAATAGAGGAGTAGATTTTATATCCACCTGTAAATAATTTATGCTCTGCCTCGTCTAAATTTACATTGTAGTATTTTGAAATATACTTAGTTGCCTCTTCTTTGATATAGTCTGTGGAATAGGAACTCATATTATGGTACTTCTTTATCCCCGGTTTTAGTGTACTCATTACGTCTTCCTCTATTGCCTGGTCGTATTCCTCCTTAGAAATATATCCCAGCTCTAACATTTTCATAAGTACAATTTTTTGCCTTTCAAGGGATTTTTCGTTTTTTATTATGTATAATTCCTCTCCGTTTAAATTTGCTACTCCCAGTACACTTCCATGGTCCTCTCTTCTATAATCTGATGGATAAATTCTCTTAAGAGGTGGATAATCCGTAGGGCTTTTTGCAATTCCTGCAAGTAATGCACACTCTTCAAGGGAAAGTTCACCTATATCCTTTGAAAAATAAGTCTGCGCCGCAGCCTGTACTCCAAATGCACCCTGTCCTAGGTCTATTCTGTTTAAATAGGCTACAAGAATTTCCTCCTTAGAAAGTTCCGTCTCCATTCGTAGGGCAAGATACGCCTCTGCAATTTTTCTATTTAAGGTTCGTACATTGGTAAGGTAGACATTTTTTACTAGCTGTTGTGTAATAGTAGAACCGCCTCGAAGTTGGCCACCTTTAGAAATATTGTCCTTTATTGCACCGCCAATTCCTATTAAATCAACTCCACCATGTTTAAAAAATCTCTCGTCCTCTATGGCAATTACTGCCTCTGCCATATAATCAGGTATCTGTTCCTTAGATACTATAGTTCTATACTCCCTAGACTCTATTTTTTCCAGTAGTTTTCCATTTTGATCGTAAATGGACGAAGTCTGGTTAAAACTCTTAGAGAGATTTTTCATATTGGTTGTTGGAGTTTCTGAGAGAATTGCAACTATTACTGAAGCAAAAATTGTACCTGCTATAAAAATAATAAGTAGCAAAAATAATAAGACCCTTTTTAAATTTATATTCTCTTTAAAATTTTTCTCTTTCATAATCCCTCCACCTACATTATACAACATACCTACCCTTTTTCTATTTACTTTAATTTTTCATAATGATAGTATTAAAATAAAGTGAGGGGATAATAATTAGAGAAAATCTTGAAATTGCAAGAGCAAAAAAAGAGAGAGTATTAATTGTTGGTACAGATATTGGAGCAGAACCCTTTGAGCTGGATTCATCTATGAAGGAATTAAGGTCCTTAGTTGAAGCAGATGGGGGAGAAGTTGTAATAGAGGTTACCCAAAATATGGACAAGTTCAATCCAAAGTACCTAATTGGAACTGGCAAGGTAAAGGAAATTAAAGAGGCAGTTGCTGGAAATAATATTGATACAGTTGCCTTTAATGATGAACTTAGTGGAATTCAAATGAGAAATTTATCAGACGAAATAAAGGCGAAAATCGTAGATAGAACCCATTTGATTTTAGATATATTTGCACTAAGGGCAAGTACTTATGAATCAAAGTTACAAGTTGAACTTGCTAGTTTAGAATATCAATTACCTAGGTTACTTGGGATAAAGGGTTGGTCTCGTACTGGTGGAGGAATTGGTACAAGAGGACCTGGAGAACAGATAATAGAAACTGATAGAAGACGTCTACTTAGAGAAATCCATTCCATAAAGGAAAAATTAAAGGACGCAAAGAGAACTAGAGATATAACTTCAAGTAGGAGAAGGAGCAATAAAAATATAGTTACCCTTGTGGGATATACCAATGCTGGAAAATCTACATTGTTAAATAGACTTAAAAATGAGGATTCAAAGGAAGTATTTGTAGAGGATATGCTATTTGCAACTCTAGACCCGGGAGCGAGAAAGGCTCGCCTAAAAAATGGTATGGAAATAATTCTATCTGATACAGTAGGATTCGTTTCAAAACTTCCCACAAAACTTATTGAGGCATTTAAATCAACCCTAGAGGAAATAAAGTACTCCGATTTAATAATCCATGTAGTAGATGCTTCATCAAGGGACGCAGAACTGGAATACAATACTACCAAGGAAATACTTAGAGAAATTGGAATAGAGGGAAAGAAAATCCTAACGGTTTTTAATAAAGTGGATAGGGTAAATTTAGAGGATACATTTTTACCAAGGATAGGCCAGGGAGAAAAGGTATATATATCTGCAAAGTATGATGAGAATTTAGATCCATTACTTGAAAAAATTGAGGAGTGTTTGGAAATCGACTCGAAACAGTATAGGATGAAAATTCCATACAGTGATATAGATGTACTATATAGAATTAAGGAGAACCACAGTATTGAGGACCTTTCCTATGAGGACGAGTACGCTTCATTCCTAGTAGACCTTAGGGAAAGTGAGTTTAAGGATTATAGCAAGTATGTATAAATCAATTTTAAAAGAGGGTAGAGGAGAGTATGTAATAAAAAAATCTACCTTTATCGCCCATTCTAAACCAGTCGAAACAGAAGAAGAGGCGCAGGAATTTATAGATAGAATAAATAGTGAATATAAAGATGCAACTCATAATTGCTGGGCATATATTATTGGGGAGGACTTTTTAAAACAGAGGTACTCCGACGATGGAGAGCCTAGTGGTACGGCAGGAGTACCCATGTTGGAAGTATTAAAGAAAAATGAGGTAACCAATGTAGTTGTTGTGGTAACTAGGTATTTTGGAGGAATACTACTAGGCGGTGGAGGGCTACTTCGCGCCTATACCCAAGGGGCAATTCTAGGTCTAGAAGAGGGAAAAATTGTAAGTATGATGCCCTATTATAGACTTAGAATTACCTACGACTATACCTATCATGGCACAATAATGAACTATTTACAAAATGAGGGGTATAAAATACTACTAGAGGATTATACAGATAGAGTTGCCCTAGAAGTACATGAGGACATAGAAAAATTTGAAAAATTCAAACAGGTTCTATTGGATTTTACAGGAGCAAATATAGACATAGAAATTCTGGAGGAATGTATACTGCCAACAGATGGAAGTATAATTTATGGGGAGGACTTATGATAGAAAATGTTGAAAGAGAAATAGAGAGTATAGTTTCTTGGATGAGAAACCTTGTAGAAGGAGCAGGAGCGAAGGGAATAGTCCTAGGTCTTTCAGGTGGAATAGATTCAGCAGTAGTAGCAGCTTTAGGAGTGCGAGCATTTGGAGAAAATGTACTGGGAATAATAATGCCCTGCGAAAGTATAGATAAGGACGAAGAAGATGCACTTTCTGTAGCAAGGGCAATAAATTTAAAGACTATAAAGGTGGATTTAACAGAAACCTATAGAACTCTATTAAAGTCCTCATTTAATTCAGAAAATAGAATGGCAAAGTCCAATATAAAACCGCGGCTTAGAATGACAATACTGTACTACTATGCCCAGGATTTAGGGTACTTAGTTGCAAGTGGATCCAATGCATCAGAATTTCACCTGGGATATTTTACTAAGTATGGAGATTCAGGTACAGATATGTTTCCACTAATAGAGTTTGTAAAATCAGAAGTGTATCAATTGGCGAGTGCCTTGGGAATACCAGAAGAGGTAATTGAGAAAAAACCATCAGCAGGACTTTGGGAAGGACAAAGTGACGAGTTAGAGATGGGCTTTAGCTATGATGAACTAGAAAATCATATAAGGGGAAATAAAATAGACAGTAAAATTGCAGAGAAAATAGATAGAATGCATAGAAACTCTTCCCATAAGAGGAAGATGCCAGAAATGTATAGGAGAATTTAAAAATTTTTAAAAAAGTTGTTGACAATAAAAATCCTATAGGCTAAAATACATTTAAGATTTAAGTTGATAAAGCAATGACAGAAAGAAAGATACTGTTGTTTTTTTTAAAGAGAGCCGGGGTTGGTGTGAGCCGGTAGAAAAAAAGGTATGTAATATTCACTCTGTCGCTGAATGATGGAAATTAGAGTATATCATTACGGAGGCCCCCGTTATCGTAGGATAAAGATTTGTTGATCTTGAGAGGTAATTTATTTACAATTTGGGTGGTACCGCGGAATGTTCGTCTTTCGTCCCTGTTTAGGGATGAAAGACTTTTTTTATTGTAGGAGGAAAAGATGAAAAGAATTTTAGCAGTTTTATTATCACTTATGTTACTTGTTGGATGTTCCAGTGGGGGAGGTAGTACAAATGTAGAGAGTAAAAATAATGCAGGCAACAATACAGCCAAAAATACT
>CAYFUL010000048.1:4832-10783 GCA_964346375.1 uncultured Peptoniphilaceae bacterium | reverse complement strand
GGACTGGTGTGAGCGCATTAAAAATAAGAAACGAAAAAGAAAAGGTGATGAAGAGAATAGTATTAACTATTCTCTTCATCACCTTTTTTAATAGAACAAAAACCATTTTTTTGTGAATTGGATATGTAATAAAATTTGGACACAATTTAGCTGGCCCCCAGGACAATACGTGGAAATAGTACATAGGCATTAGAAAATAGATACGCAATAAAACACGAAATCAATTTAACAGGCGGATTTGGGACAATCCGCCCTACCGTAGATTTTAAATTATGATGATATTTGAAATATGCCATAGTTTTTAATGGGGTAAAATTCAAAACCATTGTATTTATACAACCCCTGGGTAGGGTGTCGGGCGTCCCCGCCCGACCCGCGGAGAGTGTACATCAGTACATTGGAATACTTACACAATAAAGCTCGAACTTAACGTTGCGGGCGGATTCGGGACAATTCGCCCCTACCGTAGGTTGTGAAGTTTGCAAAAAATTTAATATTTTTTCAAAAATATATTTGACAACTTTATTTTTACATGTTATAGTGATGAACAATTAATCGAATATTTTTTACAGTGTTTAGAGAGGACGCGGTTTTTATCAGTAGGAAACGAAAGGAAAAATCGCCGAAGGGAAACCTGGGTATGTGCAAAATATGTACATAACTGTCTTTATATGGATGCCCGTCCGTATAAAGAGGTGCTCTATCCATTGTGGGCAAAAGATAAACCATGGGTCTTTTGCTCATGGTATTTTTGTTTTTTGGAGGTATTATGAAACTTTTTGGGAATTTAAAATCTGTTAATGGAGAACTCCATATTAATAATTTCTCCCTTAGGGAACTAAAGGAAAAATATGGCACTCCCCTTTATATTATTGACGAGAATTTTTTTAGGGATAAATGTAGAGAGTTTACCTCTCATTTCAAATCTAATAAGTTTAATACTAAAGTTATATATGCCTCTAAAGCCCTGTTAAATCGATATATTTCTAATATTGCACAGGATGAAGGTCTATATATTGACGCAGTAAGCGGCGGTGAAATTTTCACCATTTTAAATTCAAATATGCCTGCAAAAAATATTTACTTCCATGGCAATAATAAACTAGATAGAGAAATTCAGTTGGCTATAGAAAATAATGTTGGCACCATTGTTATAGATAATTTTAGGGAAATTAAAAGACTAGAAAAACATTTAAATGGAAAAGTCCAAAGGGTTCTACTTCGTGTTAATCCTGGTATTGACGCCCATACCCACGAGTACATTTCTACTTCAAAAAATGACTCTAAGTTTGGGATGAGTATTTTCTCCGAGGAAACCTACTCTGCTATTGAGTACATTCTTTCCAAGGACTGTTTCCAATTTGCAGGTATTCATGCCCATATTGGTTCACAGGTTTTTTCCCAGGAGAGCTTTTTTAAAGAGGCTGATGTAATGCTTGAGTACGCTAAGACCATTAGGGATAGATTTAATATTGAAATTTCGGAGGTAAATTTAGGCGGTGGATTTGGTATTTACTACACTAATGATGATGATCCATTTCATACCCCTGAATTTTTAAAAAATTACGCTTTGCACATTGAGGATTTTATGGAGAAAAATGACTTTTTCGTTCCAAATATTTCCATTGAGCCAGGTAGATCGCTAATTTCAAACTGCGGTCATACTCTTTATACTGTTGGAAGTGTTAAAAAGACCTATGGTGGTAAAAATTACGTCTTTATTGACGGGTCCACGGCTGATAATATTCGCCCCGCTCTCTACGGGGCAAAGTACGAAGGCGCCGTTGCCAATAAATTTAATGATGAGGCAACTGAAACCTATACCATTGCCGGGAAATGTTGCGAAAGTGGTGATATTTTAATTAAGGACATTGAACTTCCTGAAGTTGAGGAAGAGGACTTAATTCTTGTTTCATCTACTGGAGCCTATAACTATTCCATGGCTAGTAATTACAATAGGGTTGAAAAGCCCGCTATGATTTTTGTTTCAGAAAGTGTAAATGTTGGAGTAAGAAGACAAACTTACGAGGATTTAATTAGGGAGGATTTAATATGAGTATTTTTACAGGTAGTGGAGTTGCAATTGTTACACCTTTTTTAGAAAATGGTGATGTTGATTTTGTAGAACTTGAAAGACTTTTAAACTGGCACTTGGAAAATAAAACCGATGCCATAATTATCGTTGGTACTACTGGGGAGGCATCTACCTTAACTGACGAGGAACAAGTTGAAGTTGTAAGATTTACTGTCGAAAAAATTGGAGGTAGAATTCCCGTTATAGCCGGCGCTGGTTCTAACGATACTAGACATGGAATTAACCTTTCAAAGATGTGCGAAGAGGCTGGTGCCGATGGACTACTACAGGTAAGCCCATACTATAATAAGACTTCCCAAAGGGGACTTATTGAACACTTTAAGGCTATTGCAAGCGCAGTTAGTATTCCAATTATTCTATACTCTGTTCCCGGTAGAACTGGTATGAATATTGCCCCAGAGTCTGTTGCAGAACTTGCAAAGATTGAAAATATTGTAGGTATTAAAGACGCAACTGGAGATCTTTCCTACGCAGTTAAGGTTAGAGAACTTGTAGGAGAGGATTTTGACGTATACTCTGGAAATGACGACGTAGTTGTTCCACTAATGAGCCTTGGTGGAATTGGAGTTATATCCGTTCTTGCAAATATCTTCCCTAGAGAAGTACATGATATGTGCGAAAATTTCTTAAATGGAAATACTAAAGAGGCTGCAAGAACTCAAGTTGAGTTTAAATCCATTATTGACCAGCTATTTGTTGAACCAAATCCAATTCCAGTTAAGGCTGCTATGAATATGATGGGACACAATGTTGGCTCTCTTCGCCTTCCACTTTATGAAGCAAGTGATTCAACTAAGGAAGGTCTTAGAAATCTATTGGAGGGATACTGTTGAGAGTACTATTTGTAGGGCTTTCTGGTGGAATGGGAAAGACCTTTGTAGAATTACAAGGGGAGAATTTTAAAATTGTGGAGGGAATTTCAACTACCCCCTCTATAATTTCTGAAATTCCCGTAGTAAATTCCTTTGAGGACGTTCACGAAGAATTTGATATTATTATAGACTTTTCAAATAGAAGTCTAACAGATTCTGTACTGGACTTTGCAGTGGAGCGGAGAAAGCCCCTTGTAATTGGAACTACTTCCCTTTCAGAAAGTACCCATGTGAAAATTTTAGAGAGTTCAAAAACTATTCCCATTATGCAGGAGAACAACTACTCAATTGGAGTAAATGCTCTAAATAAAATTGTAAAAAATCTTACAGAACTTTTAAATGGATTTGATATAGAGCTAATTGAGGCTCACCACAATAAAAAAGTAGACGCACCTAGTGGTACGGCGAAAATGCTTCTAGAAACCATTAAAAGTGTTAGAAATTTACAAGAAGTATACGATAGAAGTCCCCTACATAAAAAACGAGGGGAGGATGAAATTGGAGTATCTTCCATAAGGGGAGGTACAATAGTTGGAGAGCATACAGTATTATTTGCAGGAGTAGATGAGGTAATAGAAATAAAACACAGTGCCCATTCAAAGAAGATATTTGCAAATGGAGCAATAGTCGCGGCGAAATTCCTATTGGAACAGGAGCCAGGGTTATATAATTTTAGCAATATGGAGGTTTTATGATAAGAGTTGGAATTGTAGGATACGGTAACTTAGGTCGTTCTGCTGAAAAATTGGTAGAAAAGGATACTGGAATGGAACTGGTAAAGATTTTTACTAGAAGGGATCCAAGTAGTTTTGGCTCTAGTAAATTTGAAAGCCTAGATAATTTATTGGACTACAGGGAAAAAATAGACGTACAAATTCTTGCCCTAGGTTCAGCAACTGATATACCAAATCTTGCGCCAAAAATTGCAGAGAATTTTAATACAGTAGATGCCTTTGATACCCATGCAAGTATTCCAGAGTACTTCTCTAAAATGGATAGTATCTCAAAGGAAAATTCCAAGGTATCATTTATTTCCACAGGCTGGGACCCGGGACTATTTTCATTAAACCGACTAATGGCAGAGGCAATTCTGCCAAGGGGAATTACCACTACATTTTGGGGCAGAGGAGTAAGCCAAGGCCATTCCGATGCAGTAAGACGAGTTCCAGGGATAAAACACGCAGTACAGTACACAATACCAAGGGAAGAAATACTAGAGGATGTAAAAAATATTACCACTCCATTAAAATCCTACGAGACTCATACAAGAGAGGTATATGTTGTACCGGAGGATGCCGCAGATTTTGAAAGGATAACTTCTGAAATTGTAGAAATGAAAAACTACTTTGACCAGTACGAAACTACAGTAAACTTTATTACAGAGGAGGAGTATTTTGAAAACCATAGGGGAATGCCCCACGGAGGAGTAGTAGTTCGCGTAGGAGAAACTGACGATGGAGTAAAGGAAGTAATAAAGTATGGCCTTGAACTTGATTCAAACCCAGATTTTACCGCAGCAGTATGTTTAGCCAGCGTACGAGCAGTAATGGCATACCTTAATGAAGAAAAATTTGGCGCCCATACCATATTATCCACCCCACCAATTTATTTTATGGGTATAGACGAGGAAGAGGCAATCGGCAAATATTTATAGTATAATGTTCTTATGATTAAGTTAAAATACTATGCAATTCAAGGAACATTTTGGATGCTTATGGCTTGCTTGACAAGCTATTTAAATGTCATCCTTACTGGCAGAAATGTGGATATTGCAAGGGTAGGTGTAGCCATTGCCCTTGCTAACACTTTTGTTGCATTTCTTTCGCCAGTATTCTCAAATCTGTCCGACAAATCAAATAAATCTGAACAGTTTTATATGACTGCACTTTCAAACCTTGCAGTTGTAAGCCTTGTACTCAGTTTATTTGTAAAAACAAATCCATTATCTATTCTTTTTATTTTTATCCCATCTGTTGTGACTTTAACTTTGCAACCGCTCCTTTCAAGTGTGGGACTTTTGTATGAAAAGACTGATAGGGTGAATTTGTCACGAGCAAGAGGGATTGGTGCCCTTAGCTACTCAATTTGCGCATTTTTTCTTGGGATTTTTAGCGTAAAAAATTCAGATATGCCAATAATTTTTTCACTGGTACTATATACGTTTTTTACGATTCTCTTAATTAGCCTTCCAAAATATGATGCAGCTATTGAGGTGGCGCCTGAAGACAAGCAAGGTAAAAAGCTAAATCCCCACCTGCTTTTTGCAATGACTGGCGTGATTTTTCTTTTTATGTATTACAACATTCAGCACAATTTTATGTTACAAATTGTTGAATCACTTGGTGGCGATGCTTCACATATGGGTTATTCTTACAGCATTGCAGCCGCAAGTGAAACTGTAGCAATGTTTCTAATAACATTTCTTTTAACGAAATTTAGCCTCGATACCCTATTTATTTTCTCAGCATTTATGTTTGCACTAAAGGGGATTTTAACCCTTTATTCTCCAAATCTTTTAGTGTTACTTGGAGTGCAGGTCACTCAGTTTTTTGGGTTTGGAATATTTACCCCAGTGTCGGTGTATTATTTTAACGAGAAATTCGGGTATCTTGGCCGTGCAAATGCTCAAGGGTTTCTTATTAGCTCGATAATCCTTGGTGGAGTGTTTGGATCGTTTTTTGGTGGAGTGCTAATACAAAACTTTGGAGTCCACCATACGATAATAATTTCAATTATTCTTTCACTTATTGGTGGGGGTATACTTTTTATTTCAAATAATTTGTCAAAACGCAGGTCGTAGAATCTGCATTTTTTTATTGGTTTAGTTGAAAAATCTTCTATCCAAATTAATAACAACGTTATGTTCGTTTTTTGTTGAATATATTCCAAGGTACCGATGTCCTATCCCCTCGGGTCGGGTGAGGACACCCGACACCCTACCATGAATTAGGAAAAATAATTTACTATACAGCTTTCACAACCTA
>CAYFUL010000048.1:4497-4822 GCA_964346375.1 uncultured Peptoniphilaceae bacterium | reverse complement strand
CGGATTGTCCCGAATCCGCCCGTTTCGTTGCGTGGGTGTTTCATTACAAATGTATTCCAAAGTATTGATTTAATATCCCCTCGGGTCGGGCGAGGACGCCCGACGCCCTACCATGAATTAGGAAAAATAATTTACTATACAGCTTTCACAACCTACGGTAGGGGCGGCACGTCCCGAGCCGCCCGTTTAACAGCGTCCGAATTTTATTACTAATCCTTTCCACGATACCGATGATATTACATTGTATATTTTTTAATACATACACATCCCAAATTACCGATGTCCTATCCCCTCGGGTCGGGCGAGGGCTCGACACCTACCATAA
>CAYFUL010000048.1:0-4487 GCA_964346375.1 uncultured Peptoniphilaceae bacterium | reverse complement strand
AGGCTCGGCAACATACCATGAATTTCGACCCTACATTGTACAATACCTTTTGCCAATCACCATACCTAATATTTTCAGTCACTCCCCAACAAAAAAACAGACGGTCTCCCGTCTGTATTTTAATTACTTATTTAATAATTCGCCGGCGATTTTATTTACCGCCTTGCCGTCGGCTCTACCCTTTATTTGTGGCATAACCTCTTTCATAAGTTTTCCCATCTCTTTCGGAGATGAAATATTTAATGTACTTATTGCGTTTTCAACTATTTGTCTTAATTCCTCTTCAGATAACTGTTCTGGTAAGTAATCAAGTAGTACCTTGATTTCGTCTTCAGTTTGAGTAACTAAGTCATCTCTATTTCCCTTTTTAAATTCTTCTATTGAAGCCTTTTTTTCTTTCAGTTGTTTAGAGATTATTTCAAGTACATCTTCATCACCAAGTTCTATTCTCTTATCCACTTCAACCTGTTTTATTGCAGCTCTAATCATGGTGATGGCGTCCTTACGAAGCTTGTCTTTTGATCGCATAGAGTCTTTTAAATCATTCATTAGTTTATCTTTTAAACTCATGGCAACTCCTTAAAATTTATGTTTTTTTCTACGAGCTTCTTCGGATTTTTTCTTTTTACGTACACTAGGTTTTTCGTAGTGTTTTCTTTTTTTTACTTCTTTAAGTACACCACTTGTTGCACATTGTCTTTTAAATCTCTTTAGTGCATTATCTAGTGATTCGTTTTCTCCTACTCTGATTTCTGACATACCGTTCCCCTCCTCTCAAGAAAGAGTGTAGCACTTGCTAATACCTAAGTATTATATCTTAAACATTGGATTATTTCAATACTTGATAAAAAACTTTAAATTATTATTTTACAAATCCTTTACCTATCTCTGTAAAAATACCCTGTATGCCTTACTTGTCATATAGGCATCTGCCTTTGACGCAAGTTCTACTGGAGCGTGCATTGAAAGCATTGCTACTCCCATATCCACTACCTCTGCCCCATATTCTGAAAGGATGTAGGCGATAGTTCCTCCGCCTCCTTCGTCTACCTTGCCCATTTCTCCTACTTGGTAGATTATACTATTCTCTATAAATAGATCTCTTATCTCTGCTAAAAATTCCGCATTTGCGTCGTTACTTCCGCCCTTGCCCCTTGCGCCGGTGTACTTATTTATACATACTCCATATCCTACTAATGGTGCATTTTTCTCGTCGTATACCTCTCTAAAATCTGGGTCATAGGCTGCCGTTACATCTGCTGATAGGACTTTTGAATTTGCCATAGCTCGCCTTAATTCTATTGGTGATTTTCCTTGAATGTGTAGAATTTCTGCTACCATATTTTCAAAGTACTTTGCTGACATTGAGGTATTTCCCACTGAACCTATTTCCTCTTTATCTACAAATAGTCCCACTGCTGTTATCTTAGGGTTTTCTACTGATAGTATTGCCTCTAAATTTCCATAGGAGCATATTCTATCGTCGTGGCCATGGGCTGCTATCATTGCCCTGTCAAATCCTACGTCCCTTGCCTTTGCTGCGGGTACTACCTCTAGCTCTGCAAAGTGGAAGTCGTCCTCGTCCATATTGTAGTTGTCCTTTAGGTACTTTAATACCATTTCCTTTAGTGGATTTTTTTCCTCCTCTATTCCAAAGGTGGAGTGTCCTACTACTACATTTAACTGTTCTCCAGTTATTCCTTCTGATAATGCCTTCTTATTTTGATTTTGAGAAAGATGTGGAAGTAGATCATTTATAAAAAATACTGGGTCACTTTCATCTTCCCCAATTGAGATTTTTACACTCTTTCCATTTTTATCTATAAAAAATCCATGTAGTGCCAGTTGAATTGTTGGCCATTGGTACTTTCTAATTCCGCCGTAGTAGTGGGTTTTAAACATTGCCATCTCCCCTTCTTCATAAAGTGGGTTTGGCTTTAAATCTAGGCGAGGTACGTCTATATGACTTCCTACAATATTCATTCCCTCTTCTAAATTTTCCCCTACTACCATTAATACTACGGATTTATTTTTGTTGTTTAGGTAGATTTTATCTCCCCTTACTATTCCACTTTCCCTAAAGCTTTCTAGTGGCTTGTATCCAACTTTTTTTGCCGCCTCTATTATATAGTCGCAGGATTCCCTCTCTGTCTTTGACCTATCTAAAAAATCCTTGTATCTTTCGCCGTAGGCAAAGATTTCATCGTATTCCTTACTATCTATTTTCTTCCATATTGATTCTCTCATTATTTTCCTCCATAATTCCCGAATTTTTTAAAACCTTGTGTATACTTGAAACTATATCACTTGCTACCATAGACTCCATTGTGTACTTATGAGCAGCAATATCCCCTGCTAGTCCATGTACAAATACACCTAGCTTCGCCGCAAGGTAGTCGTCTAATCCCCTAGCAAGTAGTGCCGTAATAATTCCACTTAGTACATCTCCTGAACCGGCAGTTGCCATTCCAGGATTTCCCGATTTATTTACATATAGGTTATTTCTAGTTGCTACTAGAGTTTTATTTCCCTTTAGTACAAGGGTAACTCCATACTCCTTTGCAAATTCTGCTGCATAGGTTTTTCTATCCCTGTCTATTTCATCACTACTTGTATCTACTATATTTGAAAACTCTCCTGCATGGGGAGTAAGTACAGTTGGATACTCCCTATCCTTTAATATACTTAGATTTCTACCAAGTACATTTATTCCATCAGCATCTATTAGTACAGGTTTTTCAAGGAGCAATACTCTTTTTACAAGTTCTCCAGTTCTACCTCCTGTTCCCATTCCCGGGCCAATACATACTGCGTCCATGCCCTCTAAAAATTCCATAGTAGAATCTATATCCTTAAAGCTCTTTGCAATAGGCTCAACAAGTTTTACACTCATTATTTCAAAGATGTCCTCTGGTACAACAGAAAATACCAGTCCCGCTCCCATTTTAAGGGCTGCATTACTGGCAAGGTACACAGACCCTGTCATACCCATAGAACCTGCAACTATTCCAACTCTACCATAGTCAGATTTATGGCTTATGGGATTTCTCTTTGGAATAGTACCTAAAAACTCTCTTGGTATAATAATACTATTCTTCGGTACAGTTGCAGTCGCTACCGAAAACTTTCTCTCATGTGAAATGCTCAAATAGACCTCCTCTCCCCTAACAAAAGCGCTAGGCGCACCATTACTACTATGTAGTATTTCAATATCCTTAAAATTTAACCTTCCAATACCTGTTCCATATGCCTTAGATATTGCTTCCTTAGCGGCAAAATGCCCCGATAGAGTTTCTATGGGGTTCTTCTTTTTTAAAATATATTCAATTTCTCTATCTGTAAATACCTTTTTTAAAAATCTTTCGCCGTATTTATTATAGATCTTTTCAATTCTTTCGTTTTCTACAATATCTATTCCTAACAAAGTATCACCGGTACCATTATAACACATGTACCGGTGAAAACATATTTACACTATTGAATTGTACCGTAATTTAAACTCTAAATTCATTAAACTTTGTAGAGTTAAAATTTGTCCAATGACTACTTTTTATAATGACTTTTGCAACTAATAATTTTTATGGTGTCATTTTCAAGTTTATATATTAATCTATGTTCATGATTAATCCTTCTACTCCAATATCCACTTAATTGATATTTTAAAGGCTCCGGCTTTCCAATTCCACTATTTCCATTTTTTTCAATATTTTTAATTAGCTCATTTATTCGCTTTAAAATTTTTTTATCCTGTTTATTCCATTCTAAATACTCATTCCAAGCTTCATCAGCCCAAATTTTATTCATCATAAACCTCAATTAGTTCATGGGGTTTTCCAGACTCCTTACTTCTTTTAATGAGTTCTTCATAATATTCTGGATTACTCATAATATATTGATTTTCTTTTAAATTGTTATATTCTTCTAAGCTAATCATAACAACATTTTTTTCATCTTTTCTAGTAATAATAATCTGTTCACAATCGTCAATTGTCTTGTCCAAATAATCTTTAAAATTTTTTCTAGCTTCACTATAATTTATGGATATCATAATACCACCTCTTGAATATTATATCGTAAGTACAAAATCTTGTACATAATAATTTCCAAAAGTATTATCAACTATCCCATAATTTAATTATTACAAGTTCCAATGAAAATTTACACTATTGAATTGTACTGTAATCTATTGTCCTTAGGGGTAACTCTTCTAAACAGTAGGTATAGATAAATACCAAGTACCACAAGGGAAATTACAGTGAAAATATTTATACTCTCTCCCAGTACAAGTACACGTCCAAATTGATATACCATCATGGAAATTGTATAGGAGAATAGAAGTTGAAATCCTATTGCAAATCTAAACCACTTAGAATCTCCCATCTCCTCCTTAATTGCACCAACAGCAGCAAAACATGGAATAGTAAGCTGATTAAATAGCACAAAGGAGATCATGGAAACGCTGGTGAAATTTGCCATAATAACATTGG
>CAYFUL010000047.1:1469-10857 GCA_964346375.1 uncultured Peptoniphilaceae bacterium | reverse complement strand
GGCTTTGGGGCAAATATTGTAGATGTCCTTGCAGTTTACGACAAGCCAAATAGCGATGCAATATCCGACTGCGAATTTTTAGGTAAGGAACTTGCGAGATAATGACAGCGGAAAAACTATTGGATTTTTATAATCATATTGAGAAATTTGACGACTATAATTATCTAATGGCGACGATACGATTTAATGTAGCGCCTACCGCCTCGGGGAAAAAGCCGGGGACAATGTTAAATCTAAAAGATGGTAGCAGAAAATTAGCCAGTATTTGGAATGAATACAGAGATGAAATTACAAAACATATAAATTTAAAATGTTACGAATTTAAATCCTCTTCCCAATTAGCACTCACCTATTTCTATAACGACAGGTTACTAGATAATGTACTAGCAAGGGAAGATGTAAAAAACTACCTGTTCTCACTGGGCTATGGGCAAAGCTTAGAAAGAGAGGAGTACTTTAAAATCCTACGGGAAAAATTTAAAAGCACCTGTCCCCACGAGGTCGGCATATTTCTTGGTTACCCCCTAGAGGATGTACGGGACTTTGTGGATTGTAAAGGGAAGAAGGATTTAAAATGCACCGGTTATTGGCAATGTTACAATAACAGAGAATTTGCTGAGAATACCTTTAAAATATTCGATATGGCAAAATTAGAGGAGATTAATAAACTAATACTAGAAACACCCTATTAATTTTATGTATTAAAATACCCCCATTGCTGGGGGTATTTGATTTTTGTAGTTTAATAGAATTTTGTATTTTGGAAATTATATATTTAGTAAAAATAATTATCTGCTAAAGTATTTAATGGTATTTTTTTTATAAACTCAGATAATTCTTAACCAATTGAGATTTTCCTATATAGCCAACTATTAATCAGCAACACTTTTAGAAATTACGCTGCCCTTATTTTTTCTACTTAGCTCTAATATTCCAAGGGCAGTAAATCCATGTATAAACGTTCTCGAAAAATCATCTTTAAATTCCTCTTGGGCGAAATTTAATAATTCCCTTTTTTCTCCCTCGTCTACTCCTATAAGATCTACCATTATTATACCCGATAGATTTCTTAATGTAATCTGTCTTTTTATCTCCCTAAGGGCAATTTTATTAAACTCAAAATCACTTCCCTTAAAGGACCCTGTATTTACATCAATTACTACCATTGCTGCCGTTTCTTCAATAACAATACTTCCTCCAGAAATGCCTACTTCCCTTTCAAATAGTCCTAAAAAATCACTGTATACATTTGGAAGATACTTTACTGAAAATTCTTCATCATATAGACTATTTTTAAGATTTAGATACTCCTTGGAATTTACTACAATTTCTAAATCATCTCGTTCCAAGAAAAAGTCCTCTATTGGATTTCTGCCAACTAATAATTTTGGAGTAGGTAGTCGATTTTCTTCAAGCCTTAGTGCTTCAAGTTCCCTTTCTAAATTCTCCTTCTCCTCTACTAATTCCTCATAACTTCCATTTGCAGCCTCAGTTCTGTATAAAATCCTTGCCCCATTTGAGAAAAGATTGTACTTTAAGAGCCTTGCCCTCTCCTTGTGGCTAAGCTTTGATGAAAAAGTAACTCCCCTAATTCCATTTAGAAGTACCATGTACTTTCCCCTAACGGAATAATCTGAACTAAGCCTTGGTCCCTTAGGGAGTGGATTTTCCTTTTTAACCTCTACAATTACAGAGTCCCCCTCGTGAAAATTCTCGCCCTTTAAATTTAAAATACCATTTACTCCAATGCCAATATCTATAAAAACAATTCCACTCTTTCTATTTATTTTAAGAACTCTGCCCCTGTAAATATTATTTAAAATTGAACCTCGAATATTTTCAATGAATTGGAGCTTTCCATTTAAAATCTCCCCAAAAATATTTAAGGCCTCATCAATAAAATAAAAATGAGACCTATCGTTTAAATAACCTTTCAAAAAATCCCCCCGTCTTTACATTTTCAACCTCAACATAGTTTACGCTCTTTAAGTTATCAAATGCAATTTTAATATACTGGTTTAAATCAGAATCCCTCTTTAACTTAGGAATTATTGAAAGTAAATTTTCATATTCATCAGGAATCTTCTCCTGATTAAATCCATTAAGAATTAAATTTCTTCTACCCCTAAACTTATTTTGGAAGAGAATATAGTTAATCCTTTCAGTATTTCGCCTAGAAAGAGTAGTAGAATTAGTAATAATAACTACTTCATCGGCAATCTTTCCCCAAAATTCAATAGTCTTTACATCCATAGGACAGTCGATAAAAATAAAATCAAAGTCCGTAGATCTAAGACGAGTACCTGTCTTTTTAACTTTTAAATCGTCAATAGTATAGCTTTGAGAAGAGGCAAGAAGGAATAGATTATCCTCTACCTCCACAAAAATATCCTCCATATCTAAATCCCTATCTTGAAAATCATAGAGATCGTAGAGAATATTATCAGGATTGTCAAAAAGGTCCAGAGATCTAAACCCCATATTGGAATCAATAACCAAGGTCTTACACTCCTTGGCAGAAACCTTTGCCATACCGTATGTAATTATAGACCTACACATGCCATCGTTAGATGAACATACTAAAACAATCCTCAAATTAGCCCCTCCTTTAGAAAGCTAAAAAATACATTATCGCCAATAATTAAATGGTCAACAATTTTAATATCTAAAATTTTAGACACCTCTACTAAATTATTTGTAAGATCACAATCACTCTTAGAAGGAGTTGGATCCCCAGAAGGATGGTTGTGAACAAGGATAATGGAATGGGCGCTATCCTCAATCGCCCTTTTAAAAACATCCCTAGGGTGGACAATAGTCCTATCCAGAGTCCCTTGGGAAATAGTACGAATACACATCAGTTCCTTTTTAGTATTAAGCATACCTACGAGAAACTTCTCATAATCTAAGAATCTTAACTCCCCCATAACCAGTTCAGCCATGGCATCGGGAGTTAAAATTCTCCTTTTGGAATTATAACTACTTCTTGAAATTCTCTTGCCAAGTTCAACAGCAGCCATAATCATAGCCGCCTTGCTCTTTCCAATGCCATTAATAGAAGTAAGGTCCTTTAGGCTTGCCTTAGTAAGACCAATAAGAGGGCTCTCCTCTCTCCCAAAGGTATTTAAAATAAGCCTAGAGAGTTCAACACTGGTCATAGACCTATTACCAGTGCGAATAATAAGGGCAATTAACTCCTCGTCAGTAAGAACCTCAACCCCTTTGGAGAAAAGACGCTCCTCGGGAGTATCCTCTATGGGAATATTTTTAAGATTAAACCTTTCCATTTAACACCTCAAGGTAGTGAAGAACCATCTCCGTAGGAATACCTACAATATTGTCAAAACTACCTTCAATTTTTTCGATAAACTCATCCTCAACATTTTGAATACCATAGGCCCCAGCCTTTTCAAGGTAGGACTCATTATCCAAGTAGTGATTAATCATATCACTTGATAGGTTTTTAAAATAAACCCTGCTAATATCGTAATCCACAACCTTAAAATTTTTACTAAGGTTTACAATGGAAAACCCAGAGATAACCTCTTGAGCCTTGCCAGAAAAGGCAGAAAGCATATTAAAAGCATCTTCCCTGTCTACGGGTTTACCGTACCTTTTACCCTCACAAAAAACAAGGGTATCAGCGCTAATAATAGTGTCATTGGGAAACTTAGTAGCAACGTCCATAGCCTTTTCAAAACTAAGAGCCATAACAAGCTGTTCCTTAGATGAAAAATAGGAATTGTCCTCAACAATATTACTAACAACAACCCTTAAATCCTTAAAAAATTCCTCTAAAATACCTCGCCTAGCCTTAGAAGCAGAGGCAAGAATAATATTGCACATACTACCATTCCTTAACAACATTTAAATTCTTCGTAATGTAAATAGAAGCCAAACCAACAAAGTACCCAGTAAAAAGTCCAAGTAAAATTAAAAATGGAAGATATACAATAATCTTCGTCGAACTTAAAATAATACTCGCCGCAATAATTTGGCCACAGTTGTGGAAAAAAGATCCAATTTCACTAACGCCAATAAGGGAGATAAATCTGGATAAAAACCTATGGGATAAAATCATGGCAATGGCACTAAGAACAGTGCCAGTAAAGCTAAATAAAAACGCCGAAGGATTTCCCACAACAAGTACAAGTAAAACGGACTTTAAAAGGGCAATAATAATCCCTTCCTTGTAGCCAACAGAGACGATAGTAACAAGGACAACCATATTAGAAAGTCCAAGCCTCGCCCCAGGAACGGCAATGGGAAGTGGAAACATACTCTCAAAAAGACCAAGGACAAGGCCCATAGCAATAAGAAGGCTTAAAAATATAAGTTTTCTAGTATTTTTCATTTAAGCATCATGTCTAACTCCTCGCTATCATTGGAAATAACTTCAATTAACAATCTATTGGGAAGGCAGATAATCATCTCCCCCGGTTTAGAAATACTTCCCATTTTAAGACAGGTCTTATCATTACAATCAGCTTCGTGAATATGTACAGAACCATCCTCAAAGTGAAGGACATTTCTACCGTACTCCGTCTTAATTTCAACAACTTCTTGCTTCATATCTTCCAGGTAGTACCTACCGTATTCTTTACCATCAACCATAACAACGGCGATAGTATCAGAAGAAGATACGCTTTTGCCAGTGGCGAAAAAAATCCCCCCAGCAATAAAAATAATAATGCCTATAACAATAAAGTCTCCTCTTTTCATAAATCCACCAATGTCATTATAACATAAAGAAAAGTGTAAAATGAGCATCAAATGAGATTTTACAAAACACAAGGCATAAAATTCATAAAGCAATCAAAAATTTATCACAAAAAATATTTCATTTAGTACCTTATATTGCTTATGTATATTGATACATGTATCCCAAATTACCGATGTATTCTCCCCTCGGGTCGGGCTGGGCTCGACGCAACCTACCATGGATTATTTTTATACCAACGCATTGAATTACACCAAATTCAAAATCATCCGTACATTGAACAAATCAAAACTGTTTCAAAACCTTCGGTAGGGGCGACGTCCCGAGCCGCCCGTTACAATGCCTTGGAGTTTTGTAAAGTTCGAATTCAAAAAAATTTTCAATGCAAATATATTCCATTGTACAGATGCCCTATCCCCTCGGGTCGGGCGAGGGCTCGACCCCCTACCAAAATTCACAAATGTATATTGACTATTTAAAATACCAGCACATAATCCACCGCTAATATGAAACCCATTCAGCCCAAATTACTCTCGGTAGGGGCGGCACGTCCCGAGCCGCCTGTTAAACAACGCTCGTATTATATTACATTCCTACTCCCCAATAATTTACTCTACCAAATTATACATAGACAAAAAGAGAACCCCTCAATTGAGGGGTTATTAATTTCATTTTGACTTCAATGTTAGTGTACCGTTTAACTAAAACGAATACTGTTTAATCGTATAAATATAATAATATTACTACTTCATAAATAGTTTTAATATTCCTGAAGAATTTAACCAAATAAATCCGATAGCTATTGGAGCAATGTATCTAATCATAATAAACCAATATCCTTTAGATTTGAATGGGTGAATTCCACCAGCTGTAACTTCGTCTATAACTTCTTCTTCTGCGCCTTTCCAAGCATATCCGATTACTATACACATTAAGAATCCTGCTAATGGCATTAGTAAACTTTCAGCGATATATCCCATAAAGTCGAAGAAAGTCATTCCGAAGAATTGAGTTGTCCAAGGTCCGTTTGATAGGGACTCTGGTATTGCTATAATAAAAGCTGCTACACAAAGTATTATTACTGCTTTTCTTCTACTCATACCGAAGTTATCAATTAAGTAAGATGTAGGAACTTCTATTAGAGAAATTGAAGAAGATAGAGCTGCAAAAAGAACTAATAGGAAGAATAAAGTTCCAATTAAATGTCCCATTGGCATTGATTCAAATACTTGTGGAAGTGTTATAAAAATAAGTCCAGGGCCTGCGCCAGGTTCAAATCCAAATGCAAATACTGCAGGAAGTATAGCAAATCCTGATATTAATGCTGCAAGAGTATCTAGTATTGGAACATAAATTGCAGATTTTTCAATCTCTGTAGATTTATCCATGTATGAACCATAGGTAATAATAATACCCATACCTAGAGAAAGTGAGAAGAAAACTTGACCTAGTGCAAGAGAAAATGTATCAAAAGATAGATGTGAAAAGTCTGGCTTTAATAAAAACTCGATTCCAGCAGCTGCTCCAGGAAGAGTTACTGATCTTATAGCAATAATTACTAATAGTACAAATAGAGTAGGCATCATAAACTTACTTGCTCTTTCAATTCCCTTTTCAACTCCACCTTGAAGGATAAAGAAGTTAAGTAGAACGAAAACTGCAGTCCAAATAATTGGAGCTGAAGGATTAGTAATAAATGATGTAAAGAATGCCTCAGAGTTTGAGTTTATTGCAGTTCCTCCACCTGTTATGTAACCAAATAAGTATCTAGAAACCCAACCACCGATAATGTTGTAATAAGTAACGATGATAAAGGCAACTACTACACCTATAACTCCAACAAAGGTGAATTTTTCAGCTATTTTTTTATACGCACCAATAGGGTTTAATTTAGTTCTTCTGCCGATAACCATTTCACCCATCATACATACAAAACCTATAGCAAGAACCATAATTAGATAAACTAATATGAATATCCCTCCACCGTTTTTACCAGCAACATAAGGGAATTTCCACATATTACCTAATCCGATAGCCGATCCAGCTGACGCCATAAGAAAACCAAATGTACTAAAGGTACCTCTATTCTTTTTTTCCATGGTACTCTCCTTTCATTGTTATAAAATTTTCAAAGTCCTTAATTTAAAATACACTCCATTTTTCATGGAGTGTATTATTTAAATGAAATTAACGTTTTAAAGCAGACTTAGTGTTTAAAACAAAAATTCTCTTAGTCTTAAGAATTGCTGCCATTCTCTCTTCAGCTAGTATATCTGCCGCTTGGTAAGAAGGAACGCCGTCTCTCTTAGCAATTGCAAATACCTTTTCAATTTGATTATAAACATTTTCTACAGAATTATAAGCTCTTTCAGCGTTGAATCCATCGTTGAACTCGTCTCCACAGTGAATAACTCCACCAGAGTTAATAATAAAGTCAGGAGCATAAACAAATCCCATTTCTTCTAGCTTATCACCATGTCTGTTTTCAGCAAGTTGGTTGTTAGCAGAACCAGCAATAAGTTTAACGCCAGTTTTTTTCAATTTTTCAAGATTTTCGTCATTAACAGTTGCACCAAGTGCACATGGGCAGTAGATGTCAGCTTCAACATCAAACATCTTATCTCTTTCAACAGTCTCACAGCCCATTTCCTTAGCTAATTGAAGAGGTCCTTCAAAAATATCAGAAGCGATAACTCTTGCGCCTTCTTCGATACATTGTCTAGCAACTTCACGACCAACATTACCAGGTCCTTCAAGGATAATAGTCTTTCCAGAAAGGGAGTCAGATCCAAAAGCTTCCTTAGCGCCGGCTTTCATACCAACATAAACACCGTGAGCAGTCGCTGGAGATGGGTTACCTGCAGTACCAGGTTTTAAAGAAGTACCAGCAACATAATCAGTTTCTTGGTAAATCCAGTCCATATCTTGAACAGTAGTTCCAACGTCCTCAGCAGTAATATATCTACCGTTTAGGCCTTCAACAAATCTACCAAATGCTCTAAACATTTCTTCAGATTTAGGTCTATTAGGATCTTTAAGCATAACAGTCTTAGCACCACCAAGAGGAAGTCCAGCTGCAGCATTCTTATAAGTCATACCTCTAGCAAGTCTTAGAACATCAATAATAGCGTCTTCTTCTTTTTCATAAGTCCAATAACGAAGTCCACCAAGACATGGTCCAAGTATAGAATTATGTATACAAGTAATTGCTCTTAATCCAGATTCTTCATCATGATGAAAAATAAGTTGTTCATAGTCGTTAAGCTTTAATTCTTTAAAAATTTCCATAAAATAAAACCCCCTTGAAATAAAAAACAAACTTTCTAACTAATTACATAATACCATTTCTAAACAAAAATTCAACTTTATTTAGAAATGTTTTCCCGTTTTCATATAGGGGAAAAATATAAAATTGATAAAGTTTATAAATTCTAAAGCCATTGATTACATCGAGTTTTCAGGGCTTTTATAAAGTCTCGAAAAATTGTAAATCAAGGGAGTCCCCAAGGATTACGAAAACATTTACAGAGTATAATATGAATATATTTCCAAAAAATGCATTCACAGAAATACTAACTGTATTCATTATTATACACCAGGATTCAAAAATTATCTACATAAATCTAGTACGAGGAATGATTGTTAATAATTAATTTAAAGGTAGAGCAATGAGATTTGAGAAAAGTTAAAGTTGGAAAAGGATCATAATTAATATAATTGTAAAATTTTAAGAGAACAATTTAAAAATTATCGAAATAAAAAATTTTTAGCAAAAGTAAAAAACACAAGTAGGTTTTTTCCCGTTTTCCCAAAAAAATTTAGGTTAAACGATTTAACAGATGTAATAATTAGGCGATAGATGGAAAGATGATTACACAATACAATAATTTAGAAAGTTATAATAGAAAAATCAAAAGGGTGGAAATTTTTTGACAAATATTATTTTCCCAATAAACATTATTTGTAATCCATTGTACAACCATAACCCAAGGTAGGATGCCGAGCCCCCGCCCGACCCGAGGAGAGAATGTGTTGGAATTGTTGAATACATTCATAGCAAAATACGATTTTTGTTTAGGTGAAAATACATTTGTATATGAAAATATGTAACGTAATATTATTTGTATTATAGAATGGTTCGGTAAATTAAATAATCCATTGTAAATTCGTAACCTATGGTAGGTTGCCGAGCCCTTGCCCGACACGAGGGGATAGGGCAGTTGGTATAATAAAATACATTTGTATTGAAAAATTTTTTTCGAATTCCAACTTTACAAAACTCCAAGGCATTGTAACGGGCGGATTAGGGACAATCCGCCCCTACCGCGAGTAATTTGGGTTGAACGGGTTTTATATTAGCGGTGGTTTATGTGCTGGTATTTTATGTAGTCAATATACATTTGTGAATTTTGGTAGGGTGTCGGGCGTCCCGTGGAGAACGAAGTATCCGTAACGTGGGATACAATTTAAATTTAGCGTGAGTTTTATTGTGTTGGAATTTAAATTATGCAATATATGTTTGTAAATTTTGGTAGGCTGCCGAGCCCCCGCCCGACCCGAGGGGATAGGACAGTTGGTAATATGGGATACATTTGTATTTAAAATGATACGGTGTAAAATTATTGGCAACGTGGAATACAAATACAATAAAACCCGAACACATTGTAA
>CAYFUL010000047.1:0-1369 GCA_964346375.1 uncultured Peptoniphilaceae bacterium | reverse complement strand
AAAAACAAAACAAAAAACAAACCAAAAACATCGGAACAAAACCTTAAAGCACACTCTCTTCGATTTTTCTAACTTCGTCTGGCGCCTCTAAAAAAAGTGTACCAAGACCAGTGCCAATAGCCTTTAAATTAGCATCAGAAACCTCAGGATTAACCCTAGAAAAAGTTCTGTTAACAGTTCTAACTCTACCGTCAGCTCCAGGCTCAGAAATAAAAACAAGCTTTAAACTCTTTTTAACCATAAATCTCACCTCCTATATATACAGTACAAAAATAACCCAAATTATAACACAGAATTTTTAAAAAAATTCCAAAGCTCCCAATTATTATTACTCATACTCCTAGGGCAAATCTTCCTAGACGCGTCAAAATGCCTAATAACCCTGCTCTTGTCAATCCCGTAAAAATCCATTAAAAACCTAACAAGCTCCGCCGTATGCTCCATAGTCATGTTAAAATCCCCGTCCGAATTAATACACATCTCGATCCCAATAGAGTTGTTATTAGTAACGCCATACCTGCCCTTACCGTCGCCGCAATGCCAAGCAGTATTCATATCTTCAACAACTTGCACAATCCCCTTAGAATCCACAAAATAATGAGCGCTCGCCCCTCTGTACTTAGAGTTAAAATACCTAAAATGAGCCATAGCATCAGCCCCCGCCCTAGGGTTAGCAGTATCGTGAATAACAATAAACGAAATGCTACTTTTTCTACCAAAATTAAAATTATTTTTAATTAAAAGCTTATTTAAAACCATAAAACCTCCTTAAAGAATAAATCCCCCTTAATTTTAAATTGCTAACAGTCCTAGCACTAATGCCAAGAAACCCAGCAATTTCAGCAACAGAAAGATTATGGAAGAAATAGAGAAAAAGAACCTCCTGGGTGCGCTTACTAAGCCTTAAAAGCATAGAATAAAGCTCAAGATTATCAATCCCCTTAAAAAAATCCTCCTCAAGATTAAAATCATCGGGAATAAGGTTAATAAACTCCTCCTCATCCTCCCCAAGGGTAACATTTAAAGAAAGATTAGAATCCTTTAGAAACTTAGCCGTCTTTAAAAGATAAAAACGGATATTATCCCTAAGATAAACCTCAAAATAAACCCCGCGACTTTCGTCAAAAGTCTCGATACAGTGGATAATAAGGATATTTAAATCACTAATTAAATCCTCAAACTCCCTAGGAAAATTACAATACCTTTTAATAGAGGAAATAACTAAAGGTCTAAATTTACAGATGATCTCATAAACCGCATCAACATCACCCTCTTTCCCTCTTCTAACTAAATCAATCATATAAAACCTCCTCGAACAGCTGTTCTAATAAGATTATAGGCGGTGAACTATAGTTTGTCAATAGTTTTT
>CAYFUL010000046.1:0-10923 GCA_964346375.1 uncultured Peptoniphilaceae bacterium | reverse complement strand
ATGGCTTAGACCAGAGAACTCTCGTTAGAGAATGTCTAAAGGAATTAAATATTGACTCTAAACTCTATAAGGAGAGCTCAATTCTTGCTGCCATATCTGATAGTAAAAACCAAGGTCTTGATCCTGATGAATATGAGAAAATTTACAATGGAGATATTTATTTAAAGACTATTGGAAAAATATATAGGCTTTACGAGGAGAAAAAGAGGAATAATAATGCCCTTGATTTTGACGATTTAATCCTATATACTCTTAGACTTTTTGAACTGGAACCTGAGGTACTTGATCTCTATGGTAAGAGGTTTAAATATATTTTCGTAGACGAGTACCAAGACACTAATATTACCCAGTATAATCTTGTAAAACTTCTTGCATCTAGGGGTGGTATTTTAAACGTAGTTGGTGATAATGACCAGTCCATTTACAAGTGGAGAGGGGCAGATATTCGAAACATTACCAATTTTGAAGAGGACTTTTCTGGTGCAAAGACTATTATGTTGGAGCAAAATTATCGTTCAACTAAGGAGATCCTTGAAGTTGCAAATAGGGTTATTAAAAACAACTCCAATCGTAGGGACAAGGTACTGTGGACTGAAAAAACTGGTGGTAGTCCTGTAAAGTATAGGGAGTTTCGTCATTCTAGGGAAGAAGAGGCAGAGGTTATTAATAAAATGCTTCAGCTTAACTACAAAGGACGCTCCTTTAACGAAATGGCAATTCTATACAGAACTAACGCCCAGTCCAGAGGTTTTGAAGAGGAACTTGTAAAGGCTACTATACCATACCATATTGTAGGTGGTATTAGATTCTATGATAGGGCCGAGGTAAAGGATATAATCGCCTATTTAAGAGTCCTTGTAAATAAAGACGACAATGTAAGCGTAAAGAGGATAATAAATTCTCCTAAGAGGGGAATTGGAGATAGTACAGTTTCTCAAATTGAGGAGTATGGTGCAGCGCACAATAAGTCCATTATGGACATTGTACTTAATTTAGACCAAGAGGATTTAAAATTAAGATCTCAAAAACAGGTTAAGGAATTCGCCAGCTTAATGAGACTTCTATACAGTAGATTGGATAGGACTATTATGGAAATTATGGAGACTGTAATTTTTGAAAGTAGTTATGTTTCTGAACTGGAAAAGGAAAATACTACCCAAAGTTCTACAAAGATTGAAAATATTAAGGAGCTTATCTCCGCTGGAAAAAACTTTCAAGATGAAAACCCTGGCGAAGGTTTAGAGGAATTTTTAAATACACTAAGTCTACTTTCAGACGTAGATAAAACGGACCCAGAGAATAGGGGAGTCGCCCTTATGACTATTCACGGTGCAAAGGGGCTTGAATTTCCAATAGTATTCTTACCGGGATTAGAGGAGAGATTATTTCCAACCTCTAGGGCATTGGAAAGTGAAGATGATATTGAGGAGGAAAGGCGTCTATGTTACGTTGGAGTTACTAGAGCAGAGGAGAAGCTATATATTTCCTCTTCTTCAAATAGAACTCTCTACGGTAGGGAAACTGTAATGATGCCTAGTCGATTTATTGAGGAAATGGGAGATAGTATTGTAAGAGATGTGGTTGAAAAACCATCTAGTACTGGTTTTCATAGAAAGGTTGAAAGCTCAAAATCCAAAAGCTACGTTAGAGAGAATTATATTCCAAAGGAGAAAAAATCTGAAACTGTTAATATCTCCCTTGGGGATAAGGTGGAGCACAAGACATGGGGAATTGGAACTGTAGTCCAAATTAAGGAGAAGGCAAATGACCACGAGGTGGTAATTGCCTTTGATGGAAAGGGACTAAAGAGATTAATCCTCTCCTACGCTCCCATAAAGAAAATAGGTGAATAATGGACTATATTCGTGAAATGGAGGAGTTAATCTCCCAAATAGATAAGTATAATTACCACTACTATACCTTAGACGACCCTATTATTAGCGATGGGGAGTACGATAAAATCTACGATAGGCTAGTAGAGCTGGAAAAGGAATCTGGCACAACCCTTCCTGCCTCTCCCACAACTAGGGTTGGAGGAGAAATTTTACAGGGATTTACTAAACACTCTCATCTCGCTCAGCTTTACTCCCTTGATAAGGCACAGAGTACAAATGAACTAAGGGAGTGGGAAACTAGAAATAGAAGGTTAATTGGAAATGTCCCATTAGAATACGTAGTTGAATTAAAATTTGACGGCCTTACAATAAATCTAACCTATGAAAATGGAGTACTTGTCCATGGAGCAACTAGGGGCAATGGAATTATTGGAGAGGAAATTCTTCCGCAGCTAAGGACTATTTACTCCATACCCTTAACCATTCCCTACAAGGGACGAATGGAAGTTCAAGGGGAAGGCCTTATGCCCACTGCAGAACTTGAAAATTATAATAAGAGGGCAGAAGTAGAGGGAAAGGAGTTACTAAAAAATCCTAGAAATGCCGCAGCAGGCGCATTAAGAAATTTAGATCCTCAAGTTACAAAGAGTAGAAATTTAACGGCATACTTTTACAGTGTGGGATATATTGAGGGGAAGGACTTTGCCACGGATATGGAGATGAAGGAATTTTTAAAGGAACAAAAATTCAACGTTCACTCTGAAATCGTACTTTGTCCTAGTTTGGAAAAAGCAATTGAGGAAGTAAAATTTATTGAAGAGAAGAAAAATGACTTTGGAATACTAATTGACGGGGCTGTTATTAAAATAAACGACTACTCTAAGCGGCTTGAACTTGGTTTTACAAATAAGTTTCCCAGATGGGCAATTGCATATAAATTTGAGGCAGAGGAAGTTTCAACTATTTTAAGAGGTGTAATTTGGAATGTAGGTCGTACTGCAAAGGTAACACCTTCTGCGATTTTAGACCCAGTGGAAATTGGCGGAGCAACTATTTCAAGGGCAACCTTAAATAATTACGACGATATTCTAAGAAAGGACCTTGCAATTAATAAAAGGGTGCTAATTAGAAGAAGTAACGAGGTTATTCCAGAGATTCTTGGAGCGCTGCCAACTGAAGGAGAGGTAATTCCCATAGAAAAACCTACAAATTGCCCTTACTGTGGAACGGAGCTGGTACAAAATGGTGTGCATATTTTTTGCCCCAATACACTCTCCTGTAAACCACAATTAATTGCAGCAATGACCCATTTTGCAAGTAGGGATGCAATGAATATTGAGGGATTTTCTGAAAAGACTATTACCCAATTAATTGATGAACTGGATATTTCTGAAATTGGAGATATTTACGAGTTAAAGTACGAGGATTTAATTACTCTACCTGGATTTAAGGAGAAGCGTACGGAAAATCTACTTAACGCAATTGAAAGTAGTAAGAATCCAAATTTAAGTAATTTTATCTATGCCATTGGTATTGGAAATGTTGGTATAAAAACTTCAAATGACCTTGCAACTCATTTTAAGACCTTTGAAAAATTTAGAGGTGCAGAGTATGAGGAGCTATTAAATATTGGAGATATTGGTCCAATTACTGCAAAAGAAATTGTGGAGTACTTTAAGGACCATCATATTATAAAAAGTCTTGACAGATTATTTACTTTAGGAGTAAATGTAAAGGAAGAAAATACACAAGTTGTAGAGTCATTCTTTACCGATAAAAAAATTGTACTAACTGGTTCTCTTGAAAGACCAAGGAAGGAATGGGAGGAGGAACTCCTGCGCCTTGGAGGAAAAATCGTGGGAAGTGTAAGTAAAAATACGGACCTTGTAATAGTTGGAGAGAATCCCGGAAGTAAGTACACCAAGGCTGTGGAACTTGGTATTGAAATTATAGATGAGGAAAAATTAAAGGAGCTGATTTAATGAATAGAGAGGAAGTAGTTCATATAGCTGAAATTTCAAAGCTGGAATTTACTGACGAGGAGTTAGATACTTTCGCAGTGGACTTTTCAGACACTATGGATCTAATTGACAGAATAAAAAATATAGATACCTCTAAAGTTAAGGCAACCTTCCATGTAAATGACACTGTAAATAACTTTAGAGAAGATGTAGTAGAAAAGAGTCTACCTCCAGAAGAGGCTCTAAAAAATACCCCTTCTAAAAAGTACGGCTATTTTGAAATTATTAGGTTTGTGGAGTGATTTATGTATAGATTAGATAGTAAGAGTTTAAGAGAGGGACTACTAAGGGGCGAATTTACTGCAAGGGAAATTGTCGAAAGCTACCTTGGTAGAATTAAAGAGATGGAGCCTAGTATCAATGCCTTTATTACACTTATGGAAGATGAGGCATTAAAGGCTGCTGAAAAAATTGATACTAAGATAAAAAATAACGAGGAACTTGGAGCTCTTGCAGGCTCTGTAATTTCCATAAAGGACAATATTTCTGTAGAAGATGTAAAGATGACCTGTGCATCTAAAATGTTAGAGGACTATATTGCACCATATTCTGCAACTCTAGTTGAAAAAATTCTAGCAGAGGACGGAATTATTATTGGCAAGGTAAATATGGATGAGTTTGCAATGGGTTCTTCAACTAAAACCTCCCACTATGGCGTTACTAGAAATCCCATTGATACAAATTTAGTATCTGGCGGTTCATCTGGAGGAAGTGCTGCATCAGTAGCTGCCTTTGAATCTACAATGTCTGTTGGAACTGATACAGGTGGTTCAGTTCGCCAGCCTGCAAGTTTTTGTTCAGTAGTGGGAATTAAACCATCCTATGGAACTATTTCAAGGTATGGAGTTGCCTCTATGGCAAATACCTTTGACCAACCGGGAGTACTTGGTAGAAGTGTTAAAGACGCAACTACTCTATTAAAAGTACTAGAGGGTAGAGATGTTAAAGACGCAACCTCTACTGGAAATTTATCCATAAGGGATTTAAAAATAGATGATGATTTTTCCCTAGAGGGAATTAAAATTGCCGTTCCCGATATTTTTACAGAGGCACAGGTAACTGATGTAGTAAGGGATGAATTTAATAGGGCAATTGAAATTTTAAAGGGCCTTGGCGCTACAGTTAGTACTGTAAAAATGGACGTCTTAAAACTTGGAATAGAAACCTACCATATTCTAGTTAATGGAGAAATTGCTCCAAATTTAGAAAGACTTGATGGAATAATCTATGGCCATAGGGCAGAGGACTTTAGCGATATTGATGATATGTATGTAAAAAATCGCTCTGAGGGATTTGGCGAAGAAGTTAAGAGAAGAATTATGATTGGTACTCATATTTTAAGTCTAGACCTTGCAGAGGATTACTACTACAAGGCGTTAAAGGTACGAACTTTAATTATTAATGAGTTTAAAAATGTGTACAAGGACTACGATTTAGTAATAAGTCCTGTAAGTCCAATACTTCCCTTTGAAGTAAGTAGGGATATGAGTCCTGTGGAAATTTACTCCATGGATTTATTTACAGTATGTGTAAATATTGCTGGACTTGGAGCAATGAGTGTTCCTATGAAACCAGGTGAAATTTCCGTAGGTATTCAATTTATCTGCGACAACTTTAAAGAGGATGTAATGATAAATGTTGGGAGAGCTTTTGAAAGGGGTGTAAAGTGAGTTATAAAACTATAGTAGGGCTGGAGATCCATGTTGAACTTTCTACGGCGACAAAGGCATTCTGCGGCTGCGAGAATGCCTTTGGAAGAGAGCCTAATACCCTTACCTGTCCTGTGTGTTTAGCACTACCCGGTGCAATGCCTGTACTCAATAGAAATGTAGTGGAGTATTCTGTAATGGCAGGTCATGCTCTAAACTGTTCAATATCAAATATTTCAAAATTTGATAGAAAAAATTACTTCTATCCAGATTTAACTAAGGGATTCCAAATTACCCAAGATGATATGGCTATTGCAAATAATGGCTATGTTGAAATCGAAGGGGACAATGGAATAAAAAGAGTTGGTATTCAAAAGGTTCAAATGGAAGAGGACACAGGTAAAAGTCTTCACACAGAAGATGGAAGTACATTAATGGACTATAATCGATGTGGAGTACCTCTAATTGAAATAGTGAGTTACCCAGATATTTCCAGTGCAAAGGAAGCCAGTGGGTTTTTAAATAAATTAAGGGACACTCTACGCTACATTGGCATATCCAATGTAAAGATGGAAGAGGGTTCACTACGATGCGACGTAAATATAAATGTTGTAGACGAGGAAAGTGGAGCAAAAACTGCTGTAACTGAGGTAAAAAATCTAAATTCCTTTAGGGGAGTGGAGAAGGCAATTGAATATGAGGTTAATCGTCATATTAAAATGCTAAAGAGTGGGGAAAGTGAACTAAGAACTACTAGACGTTGGGACGATGTGGAAAATAAGACTCAACTTATGAGAGTTAAGTACACCGTAGCCGACTATAGATTTGCCCCAGAGGGCGACCTTCCTCCTGTTGTAATCAGCGACGAGGAAATTGAGGAGATCTTTAAAAAAATGCCTGAACTTCCAGAGGAGAAGAGGGAGAGATTTATTAAGGACTATTCCATTTCAGAGTACGATGCAAAGGTACTAACTGCAAATAGAAATGTGGCAGATTTTTACGAAGAGGCTGCTAGAGAATTTAAGGACTACAATATGCTTTCCAATTGGATAATGGGAGAGGTACTTCGTAGAAGCGAGGAGGACGAGGATGGAAATATTTCCATTTCAATTTCACCAAAGTCCCTTGTAGAACTACTTACTACCATTTCTGAAGGCAAGATAAATAACAATGCGGGTAAAAAAGTTTTAAGGGAGATGTTTGAAACTGGAAGTAATCCAAGGGAGGTAATTGAAAAACTTGGTCTAGTACAAATTTCCGATAGCGGAGAGATTGAAAAGATTGTAGACGAAGTTCTTGCAGAAAATCCTCAATCAATTGAGGACTATAAAGCTGGTAAGGACAGGGCAATTGGTTTTCTCGTTGGACAGGTTATGAAAAAATCTAAGGGAAAGGCAAATCCGGGAGTTGTAAATTCACTTCTGTTGGAGAAGTTAAAATGAAAAGAATATTTTGGACGGGACTAATTTGTTCCGTCCTTTTGTTTACATATTTATTACAGTTAAATGAATTTGATGAATTAAAAATTGAAAAGGGTATTAAGAAAGTAGATATTGTGGATTACAGTGCCTCATCTAATTATATTTACACAATTACAAGAAGGGGACTTAAACCCTATGGAAGCTATCTTAAATTTTATAGTAGAGATGGAGAACTACTATACGAATCAAATATAGAGGAAGTGCGCCCATATAAAATTGAAAGTGGAAATATTGGAGGAGAAATTATTGCCCTTGGAGTTGTAAAAAAATCTCCACTACATAGTGAACTTCTATCAAGAATTTTCTTCTATAAATTTGACGGAGTAGGTTTAATTCCAGTATATAGGGCTTCAAGATTATCCCATTACCATTCTGATTTTACACTCTACGATATAGATGGTGATGGAGAGGACGAGTTAATTAGTGTAGAAGATGTAGGTAGAGAAGTAGCAGCGTATAAGTGGAAGAGCTTTGGCTTTGAAAAAATGTACAGTGGCTTTCCAAAATATCCCGTATCTAAAATTATTATTGATGATGGGCTTGTAGTTAAAGGTTATAAAAATTATAGAGTTCTCTTTAATAAGAGTGGTGAGTTGAAATTGGAGGAGTTATGAAAAAATTTATCTTATTTTTGACAATGATCCTACTACTTGTAGGATGTAAGGGGAAAAATTCTAATGAGGCAGAAAATACTCAAAATGTTGTAGAGGAAGAACCAGTTGCAGAAACTGTCGCCCTAGAGGACGTTAGCTTTTTAAATGATTTTAAAACTGAACCAGTAGAAGTTGCCTTTACTCCAAGAGAAGTTTCTCCAAAGGTAATTGAATACTCTGTTAATGATGATCTATCCAATATAGAAAATATTAAGGACTTTGGAGATTTTAC
This sequence comes from uncultured Peptoniphilaceae bacterium, assembly GCA_964346375.1. GTDB lineage: Bacteria > Bacillota > Clostridia > Tissierellales > Peptoniphilaceae > CAYFUL01. Next base: position 3,052 of record CAYFUL010000046.1, on the reverse strand, counting down.
AGATGAGCAGAAAAAATCACTAGTGGAAAATAGTTTTGTAATTACAAATCTTACTGGGTCTACAATGGATTATATGGATACAACGGAGCAGCTATTCTATATTTATGAGGAAAATGAGTACAAGGAAATTCCATATCTTCTACGACAACTTCCTAAGTAAATTAGAGGAGGAGAGTTTAAGATTTAGACTAAAGGATTTAGCCTCTGGACTTCTTGTTAAGGGAGTGGAGCAATATAATTTACTAGAGGATAAAAATGTTAAGGACCTTGCTGGAAAGAATTTAGGTCTACTACTTACCGCAAATAAATTATTGGATAACGATGTAAATATAGAAAGCCTTCCAAAAATTGCAGTGGAGATTTCAGAAGGTGAACTAAATAATATTAATGGAGAAAGTTCTACAACGAGTAATGTTACAGGATTACCAGTGGACTATTCCCAACTAAAACCTAGAGGACACTACACTAAAAGCGACGCACTTGAGGAGTATTTTAAAGGGACAATGTATCTTTCTCAAGTTGGTTACTATGCCTACGATTCAGATAAACCGAGGGAAGATTTAACTGCAATGGGAATGTTACTTGCAGATTTAATCTATTCAGACGAGGAGCTTTTTAATTTATATAGAGAGGTTACAACTCCTATGGAATTTTTAGTAGAGTCTACAGACGATTTAAGTCCCCTTGAATATGGAATGTTACTCTACGGAGTACATGGTAGAGAACCGGATTTAAATAATCTACTGGATAAGGGCAAGATGAAAATAGTATACAAGGAGATGGAAAAACTACCTAAGCCACAAATTGCATCCTTTAAGGGATATTCCTTTAGATTAATTCCACAGAGGGGAGTAGTTGACAATGTACTAATGGATTCTCTATTGGATATAAATATTCCATCTAAGAGACCAATTGTACAGGGATTGGATTTAATGGCAATACTAGGTAGCGAAAAGGCAAAGGAACTTCAACTAAGTGACCCATATAATAAAAATTGGAGCGAATATCCTACAAGGTTAGACAATGCAATTTCACTGGCAAAGGTAATGGACGATAAGTCATGGAATAAAAATCTATATAGAGGTTGGATTTGGACTCTGCAAGAATTAACTAATGTATATGGAGAAGGATATCCATCCTTTATGAGAAATGATGCATGGGTACGAAAGGATTTAAACTCTGCCCTTGGATCCTACGCAGAATTAAAACACGATACAGTTTTGTATGGCAAGCAATTAATGGCAGAAAAGGGCGGCGGAGTAGATGAAGTTCCACTGGGATATGTTGAACCAAATATTAGAGTCTATGAAAAATTATCATGGCTAATAGAATATACCATAATGAATTTAAAGGAGAGAAATTTACTAACAGACGAGTACTTGGAATTTGATTTACATGAGTTTAAGGAAATGGTAGATATTCTTGCAGATATATCCTACAAGGAATTAAATAACGAACCACTTGCAGAAGAAGATTACAGGTTTATATACTATATTGGCGCAAGTATGGAAAATATTTCAGTAAACTTTATAAATAGAGAATCAGTATACTGGGACTTAATTGACGAGAACAATAGAAAAATGGCAGTAGTAAGTGATATTATGAACGTTGTAGATAATTCAGCAGGAGTAGAAGATGGGTATCTTCATCTAGGCGTTGGCTACCCTAAGGAAATATTTGCAGTATATCCAGTGGGAGATAAGTTGTACATGGGTAGAGGAGGAGTTTTCTCCTACTATGAATTTATAGACGAAACTAGGTTAACAGATGAGGAGTGGAGAGAAAAATTAGAAAATAATAATGGACCAGAATTTCCTAAGTGGAGCCAGGATCTATTTAAGGATGGAAAGGGAGAGATCCCTTCAAAATACGTAATTTACTAGTGGGAGATAGAATGGATACAAAATCATTAGAGGAAAGATTAGAGTATAGGAAAGAAAATCACAGGTATATGAATGATTTGGGAATAGTTGTAGAGGAATTTGATGAAAAATCTGCAACTTCCTCCCTAGTAATAGAGGAGAGGCATTTAAATGCAAATGGCAAGATGAACGGAGGAGTTGCCCTTGCCATGGCAGATATTGCCGCAGGAACAGTAGTCCTTTCCCAAGAGGGGAATACAGTTACACTGGATTTAACCTATAAATTTTTGCGACCAGTAAATTTAGGGGATAAATTAGTTGCAAAGGCGGATATAGTACGAGCAGGAAGGACTACAATAGTAGTAGAGGTGAATTTTTTTGTAGGGGAAAAGAAGGTTGGAGTTGCACTGACAAGCTTTTATCGACTTCAGGATTAAAATAACCTAATTTCTTACAAAGAGAGTTGTTTTTTTGGGGGAGTAATGTAAATTACAGATACAATCTAAAAGGTTTATTTATTAATTTTAAGGGGGACCAGGGGAGAAATAACGAGAGATTCCCCTTAGGTCCCCCTTCAACCCCCATAACCCCTCTCGCTTACTGATGTGAACCCTTAAACCCGGACTTTTAATCCGTTTTTTTATGCGGCTTGTAACCTATACTCAACTGGTGACATGCCGTTTAATTTTACCTTTATTCTCTTATTATTATACCAATCTATATACCTTTCTATCGCTTCTTTTAGTTCTTCTATTGATTCAAACCTTTCTCCATAGTACATCTCTTGCTTTAGTATTCCAAAGAAATTCTCCATTGGGGAATTGTCTAGACAATTCCCGCGCCTTGACATACTCTGCGTTATATTGTTTTTCTCTAATGTTTCTACCCAAGATCTGTGCTGATAATGAAATCCTTGGTCTGTATGAATTATTAGATTATGCTCTTTTGGTAGCTTCGCTATTGCTATGCTAAGTGTTTCATTTGTAAATTTTACATTCGGTCTTTCACTTAGGCTATATGCGATTATCTCACTGTTAAATAAGTCCATCATTGCTGATAAGTATAGCTTCTTATTTGAGTTTATTATCTTAAATTCTGTTACATCACTTAACCACACTTCATTTAATCCACTTACCTTAAATTCTCTATTTAGCAAGTTGTCTGCTATTTTTCCTACCTTTCCTTTATAT
>CAYFUL010000045.1:0-11004 GCA_964346375.1 uncultured Peptoniphilaceae bacterium | reverse complement strand
ACTCTACACTTAATAAAACTTTGTTAAAAATTTGAGGCACTTTCTAAAAGTGCCCCTTTTATACTACCTTATATCCATTTTTAAGCTCAGTATTACCGAAATTGCCCCTACTATTACCAAGTAGGCTAGTGTTGCAAGATTGTAGTTTTGAAGTATAATGTCCATAATTTTTTGTATCCCCTCGTTATGATATGCAAGTGTATTGAAAATTGATCGTGCCATTATAAAAAGTCCAAAGATTATAATTACCTTTGCTCCAAATCTATAATAAAGGGCTCCGTATAAATAAAATGTTAGTAAAAAGCTCATTATTGGAATTGCAATAGTATAATCTACTTCTTCAATTCCCATTGAAATAATTCTCTCATTTACAAGATAGTTGCCTAGTCCTTTTGATACTCCCAATACTATTCCTGTTAGAACTAATGTTAGTAGTATTAATTGAATTGCCTGTGCTATTACAAAACTCTTTCTAGTTCCTTCAAATCTAACTACCGAATCAAATACAATCATATTATTCCCAATTACCGATATAAATGCCGCTATAAATAATATAGGTAGTAGTAGAACTCCTAGGGCAAGAACAAACTTACTAGGATTGGTAAATAATTCTCCTAAAAAATTTAGTAGTATTTTTACATCTCCTATTCCTTAATCTGATACGCCAATTGCAGTAATTAATATTATGGTTCCAAGTACTATTGCCGCTGAAATAGCCATATTTCTGAAAAAATACTTTGTCATAAGTTTATTAGTTTTCATTGCCATCCCCCATCATAAATATAAAGAGTTTTTGTAGCGGAAGCCTTTCAATTTTTCCTCCATTGTTCTCAATTACTCTAATGTCATCTTCCTTTAATGTGTCATAAATATGGTAAATGGATATTCCCCCAAGTTTTTGCTCTGCAATAATATTCTTTCCAACTGGTTTTATTCCACTTACTGTAAATGCCTGCGATTGAACTTCCTCTAGGGACTCATGTACTACAATTTTTCCACTATCTATAATAATTACGTCACTTAAATAATTTTCTATCTCCTCAATTATATGAGTCGATAAAATTATAGTACGTGGGTGTTCCTCTAGGTCCTTCATTAACTCTGTATAGAAGATATATCTACTTATAGAGTCTACTCCAGAGCTTGGCTCGTCAAAAAAAGTTACAGGACATCTACTCGCCATGCCTATTACTATTTCCACCATAGTCTTATTTCCCCTTTAAAGGGATTTGTACTTAGACTTTGGATTTATTTTAAACTTATCTAGCATATAGTAGGCATATTCCATATCAAAAGTAGAGTATTGTGAAGATACCAACTTTAAAAGTTACTTACTTTTCCAAGGGTAAGGGTATTATTTTTATTGTATCCATCTCCAACAAAGATTATCTTACTAACTACGTCTTCATTTTCTCTAATGGCCGCTCCATTATATGTTACGTCCCCAGAATAGTTTACAATTTGGTTTGAAAGTATTTTTAGTAGAGTGGTCTTTCCGCTACCATTTCTACCTAACATTCCATATACCTTTCCCTCGTCAATATTGAGGTTAAAATTATTAAATACCTGATTACTCCTGTAGGACTTATTTAAATTACTAATGCTGATCATTTTTCACCTCTTAATATCTCTACCAGTTCCTCAACTCCTATTCCAAGCTTCTTCATCTCACGAAGTAAATCTGGAATAGTATCTTCAAAAAATTCTCTCTTTCTCTTCTGTCTAATCTTCTCTTGGGCGCCACTACTTACAAACATTCCCAAACCCCTTTTCTTGTAGAGTATTCCATCTTCAACGAGAAGAGTTAATCCCTTACCAGCCGTTGCTGGATTTACATTCATAATTTGAGAAAACTCATTTGTAGAAGGAACCCTGTCATCTGTTTTTAAATTGCCTATGAGAATTTCATTCTCTAAAAAATTGGCAATCTCCATATAAATTGGGAGTGTACTCGCCATATTATTCCCCCTTAACGGTTCATTACTTAACTAATTAACTACCCATATGATAAACCGAGGAAGATATTTTGTCAACGGGTAAAAAATATTTTTTAAAAAAATTTTGGAGTGTGAATTTAAATGCTAGTCCTTGAAAAAACACCTCAATAATAAAATACATCCATACTTGAATAACCAATGGTAGGGGCGACGTCCTCGAGACGCCCGTTACAATGCCATGGATTTTTTTAGATTGGTATTTGAAATTATTTTTGATATTACAAATATATTCCATTGTACCGATGTACTCTCCCCTCTGGTCGGGCGAGGACGCCCGACGCCCTACCATAATTCGTAAACAATTTATTATACAGCTTTCACAAGCACCGGTAGGGGCGGATTGTCCTCAATCCGCCCGCTAAACAACGTATGGGTTTTATTACCAACCCATTCCACAAGACCGATGTATTCTCTCCCATATCCACTTAAAAAATCCCATAAAAAACCGACCTACTGGTCGGCTAATCTAATTCCTTTAAAAAATTTTCAAATCGGTCTAAAAAATTTAGTACCTTGTCTATGGTCTTTACCTCTGAAAAATTTCGTACATGGAGTTTTTTTTCAACATGGAGGAATTTTTCCACTGGCATATAAAATTCATGCATAAGTCCCGTCGTAAAAAACTTATGAGTTGGCGATTTTCTCCTATTGCTATTTTCCACAAGGTACTCTTTAAATTCATCTACAATCAATTCCCTTTTAGAGATAATTTTTACTTCTGGGTTTCTCATTTCAAACCTATACCTAATTAAATCAAGTATAAATTCCAAATTGGGATGGTCGATTATAACCGTATCAAAATTAAAATCCACCAGGTATTCATTTAGCAGCTGGTCCATTAACATTCCCCTACTAATTCCGTCGTCTATTAGATTTACAACTAAGTCCATTGAAATAAACTTAGAGTTCTCTATAAAATAGGGTGGATTTTTCCCCATGCCGAGAATTAACGTCCTACCACTTGCCCTCTCTAATATTGAAGTAACTCCATCTATAACTGCCATATCCTCTAAATCTATTTTCAAGTAGGAATCCGTAAGAAGTACAACTTTCCCGTAGGATTTTTTTAAATACTCCTCCCAGTAATTACTGGTGTAGTTTATGGAATCCACATTCCAAAGTCCAAGGGGATAGTTTTTTCCATCTACAATATATATAAAATTTTCACTCTCTATATTTTTAAGACTATTATAGTAGGCACCAACTCCTACACAGTCACCTAAAATATATACGTCCTTAAAATTCATTGCCCCACCGTCTTACATTTAAAGGTATTTTTATACTTCGCAATAAAATGACTATATGCCCTGTCTAAATCCATATCATTTTCAAATAGTCCAAAAACCGTTGGGCCAGATCCACTCATTACGCAGCAATTTGTAAATTGTTGTAGTTCATTTTTTATACTCTCCACCTCTGGATAGGCACTAAGTACGTAATTTTCCATAATGTTTTTCATATTCTCTGAAATTAATTTAAAGTCCCTAACTTCCATTGCAGAAATTAGTTTTTTAACATCTACTTGAACTTTCCCAATAGCAGAATTTTCGTAGACTTCCCTAGTTGAAATTTCAAAACCAGGATTTACAATTAGTACCTTTACTCCAACAAATGGACTAAGTTCTGTAATCCTCTCTCCAATTCCACCGCAATAGGCAGTGCCACCAGTTAACATGAATGGAAAATCCGCCCCAATAGTAACTCCAATTTCCCTTAATTCATTTAGACTTAGTCCTAAATTATAAAGGCTATTTAATGCGTGAAGGGTAGCCGCTCCGTTAGCAGTACCTCCTGCAAGACCTGCCCCCATTGGAATTTTTTTATCCACTTCCACCTTTAGTCCTAGTTCCCTTCCCGTATATTCCTGTAATTTTTTCCACGCCTTGTACACAAGGTTACTCTCTAGGTCCAGATCCATATTTATTTCTATACCACTATTTAATTTCTCAAAATTCATCTCGTCATATAGGGAGATGTTTTGCATAATGGTGGAAATTTCGTGGTAGTTATTTTCAAGTTTTCCAACTATTTCTAAACACAAATTTATTTTTGCAAATGCTTTATATTTCATAAGTACATTATCCATTATACTGTGGCAATTTTCAACGAGGACATAAAAAAAAGAAGGTTGCCCTTCTTAATTTATCTTATGAGATCTTAGTCTTTAGTTCTAGATCTACATCATCGTCTACAATAGTTATAACTACATTGTGGGTTAAAACATCAGAATAAGTGTAGGAAGCATTTCTCTCGTCCTCAAATTTATTCTTTATCTTCACTACAAAAAGTGATGGATAAACTGCTTCAAGGATACCCTTTCTGGTGACAATCTTCTTTCTCCCTTTATTGGCCTTTACAATGACCCTTTTACCTACATGGGATTTTAACTGTCTCTTTATCACTTCCACCTGACTCATTGAATCACCCTTCCTATGTTATTGATATTTTACTATATTTTACCATATGAAAACGATAATGTCAAAAAATTTTCTATTATAATATATAATGAAAAGGTTGTCAATGGGTTATAGTCCATTATTTGCAAGTTTTTTTAAAAATTTATCTCTGTTTTAAAGCCTGACGAATTTTCATATCGGAGTCTCTTTTTGCAATGGTCTCCCTCTTGTCGTAAAGCTTCTTTCCTCTAGCAGTAGCCAGTTCTACTTTTACCCTACCTCTATTTAAATATAGTCGTAGTGGAATTAATGTATAACCCTTTAGCTGAACATCTCTCTCCAATTTTCGAATTTCAGTTCTGTGGAGAAGTAGCTTTCTCTTTCTAAGGGGATCAACGTTAAAAATATTTCCCTGTTCGTAGGGAGAGATGTGCATATTTTCTACAAAAACCTCCCCGTCTTTTATACTTGCATAGGCGTCTTTTAAATTCCCCTTGCCCTTTCTAAGGCTCTTTACTTCAGTGCCCTTTAGTTCTATTCCAGCCTCAATAGTGTCCTCAATAAAGTAGTCATGTCTAGCTTTACGATTGGTTACTAATGTACTTGGTTTTTCTTTCTTTGTCATAGTATCATCCCAGTTTAAAATCTATTTTCCCCTTGGTTAAATCTACAGCTACAACCTCTACTATTACAGAATCTCCAATACTATATACCTTTCCAGTATCTCTACCAACTGCAGTGTAGTTGTCCTCGTTAAACTCAAAGTACTCATCTAATGTACTATAATTTACAAGACCTTCAATAGTATTTTTAAGATGAACGAAAAATCCAAAGGAGGTTATTGATGAAATTACTCCCTCAAATTTTTCTCCAATATGTCCGCTCATATACTGTGCCATTTTTATAGCCTCTACAGTTCGCTCCGCTTCGTCTGCAACTCTTTCTCTACGAGAGGTTTGTGTAGCTACATCGCTAACTACCCCCTCGTAAAATGACTGTACAGATTTTGAAAAGGCGCCTTTTTTTATCTTCTTAATAATTCTATGAATAGCCAAATCGGAATACCTTCTTATTGGAGAGGTAAAGTGGGTGTAGAATGAAGACGCAAGTCCAAAGTGTTTTAGGTTTGCGTCGGAATACTCTGCCTTTTGGAGAGAGCGAAGTACAAATGTATTTACAAAGGTTTCCTCTTCCTTTCCTCGTACTTCCTCAATTAAACTCTGAATTTCAGAAGGTCGTAAATCATCTGATAGTTTTATTCTATATCCAAGGTGTCTAATAATATTATTTAGGGTTACAATCTTTTCCCTCTCCGGCTCCTCGTGGATTCTATATATAAATGGAACTTCCATCCAGTGGTATTCCTCTGCAACAGTTTCATTTGCAAGTATCATAAATTCCTCGATTATTTTATTTGCAATTCTTCTCTGCTTTGGAAAGACATCTAGTACCTTTCCAGCCTTGTCTATTTCAAATCCAGTTTCCTGAAAGTCAAAATCTATTGAGCCTCTATCGTGTCTTTTCTTCATTAGAATTTTTGCAAGGTCCTCCATTGTGGTAAGGTCCTCTGTTAAATCTGCTAATGACTCGTGAACAGTACCATCTTCTAAAAAATCTGATACATTGTCGTAGACCAATCTCCTTGAAGAATTTATTGCGCTTTCTACAATATTGTGCTCTACTACTTTTCCCTTTTTATTTACCTTCATTAAACAGGAAAGGGTAAGTCTATCTACTCCCTCGTTTAAGGAGCAAATACCATTTGAAAGTTCCTTTGGTAACATTGGAAGAACTTCTGTCAGCAAGTAGTAGGAGTTTCCCCTCTTATATGCCTCTTTATCTAGGGCACTGCCGTCCTTTACATAGTGGGCAACATCTGCAATATGAACTCCAAGACTGTAGAACTCTCCGTCAAAATCAATACTTACTGCGTCGTCAAAGTCCTTTGAATCGGCGCCGTCTATTGTAAATGTTACAATACTTCTTAAATCCAGTCGTCCCTTTAAATCCTTCTCTGTAACTTCCTTTGGAATTAGTTGAACTTCCTTTTTTACAGACTTGGGAAATTCCATAGGCAGGTCCATACTTATAGCTATGGATAGTATATCCACTCCCGACTCCTCTGGAAATCCAAGTACCTCTGTAATTTTCCCCTGGGGATTTTTTGTTCCATCCCACTTTGTAATCTTTGCCAGTACCTTCTGTCCATGTTTTGCAGAATTTCTGTCCTTTTCTACAATAAAAATATCATTTGGAATTTTAGAGTTATCGGGAATTACAAAGCCATAGTTTTTTGACCTTTGAAAAGTTCCCACAAGGGTCTTGTTGTTATTTTCAAGTATCTTTAGAACCTCTCCCTCTGGACTCTGCCCAGAACGATCTAGTACTTTTACCATTACTACATCCCCGTCAAGGGCGTGGTTAGTTTTGTCCCTGGGAATAAAAATATCTCCATTTTCATTTATTAGAAAGCCAAATCCCTTAGTAGTACCTTGAAAAGTTCCCTTTAGTATATTTTCTCCGTCAATAACGTAGTATAGGTCCTTATTCTGTAAAATTTCTCCTGCCTTTTCTAAATCTATTAGAAGTCGATTAAACTCTGCCTTTTCTTTATTTCTTATCTCCAGTTTTTTACATAGTTTGTTAAAATCAATAGGTCCAGTTTCTTGAAGAATATTTCTTAACTTTTCACCAATCATTATAATTTTGCACCATATCCTGTATTATTGTAGAGGTTAGTATCAATCGAGTAGATATTTTCATCTCTCTGTCTATATCTTACTTTAGATAACTCAATTAGCCTTGTAATTAAATCCTTCATTTCAATTCCATTTTCTTGCCATAAGTAGAAGGCAATGGAACCGGGAAGGGTATTTACTTCGTTTACATATACCTTTTCACCGTCTAGTAGAAAGTCAATTCTCGCATCTCCCATTCCGTCAATGGCTCTAAAGGATTTTTTTGCAAGGTCCTCAATTTCTTCCCTTAGATTATCTGGTAAATCCGCTGGAAGTTTTTTACCCTTTGGAGCTTTTGCACCCTTTACAGATTTTCCATTACTAAAGTACTTGTCCTTGCAGGTTAAAAATTCCTTCCAGTTAGTAGGCTCTTCACAAGCAGAAACCATTAAGTCCCCTTCGTATCCAAGGACAGCTGCATTTATCTCCCTAGGATGCTCTACTGCAACTTCTACTACAATTTTTCTATCGTAGTGGATTGCAACTTCAATTGCCTGGATTAACTCTTCCCTATTAGTTGCCTTAGAAATGCCAATGGATGATCCAAGGTTTGCCGGTTTAACAAATACTGGATACCCAAGTTTTTCTACCTCATTAATAAAATGGTCACTATTTTTTCTATACTCCTCCCTAAAAAAGTAGGTGTAATCTGTAATAGGTATTCCTTCAGATTGAAATATCTTTTTCATAGTAACCTTGTCCATTCCAACAGAAGCACTTAGTACACCACAGCCAACGTAGGGAATATTCATAAGTTCAAAAATTCCTTGAATACAACCATCTTCCCCAAAGGTACCATGGAGCGCCGGGAAAATTCCATGTAGTTTTTCATATACTACTACTGATTCAGCTTTCTTGGAAAAAAGTCCGCCCTTATCTTGAACGATGGTATAAAGATTGTAGTCGTTCTTTACAGGTTTGAAAAATACCTCTACTGCCTTAGAGTAGTCCCCAGTTTTATAGGTGTGAAAATCGTCCATCCCTTCTCCAGAAAGCCATCTGCCTTCCTTATCAATAAATATTGGAATTGGATTGTACTTTTCCCTATCCATATTTTCAATAATTTGCATACCAGTAATAACACTTACCTCATGCTCTACACTTCTTCCTCCAAAAAAAACTCCAATATTTTCCATAGCTTCCTCCTTACTCGTTGTAATTATCAGGTAGATCATTTTCAAAAAGTACAACATCTCCCACTCTAGAGAGATGGGACAGAATTTCCGTTGCCTCATTTAAACTACCTGCTACAAATAATCTTTCTTCCCCAAAATTTCCATCTAGTATTCCCCTCTTAATAGGCAGAGTTCTTTTTTTGCCTACTAGAATTGCAAAATCACATACCTTGGAAATTTCTAAACCAAATTTATAATTCTCTTCCTCTTCAATTTCTCCCAACTCAATCATCCCGGGAGTAATAATAATCTTTCTTCTACCAGTAAAGGAATTAAGTACCTCTAGCGCCGCCTTAGAAGAAACTGGATTGGAATTAAATGCATCGTCTATTACAAGTATTCCATTCCCAGAGTCAATTAACTGTAACCTATGCTCCACAGGTTCAATTTTAGAAATACCATTTTTTATTTCCATTAAAGTCATACCCATACTATAGGCAACAGAAGCAGCCCCAAGTATATTTGCAATATTATGCACTCCAAGAAGCTTTGTAGTACATCTTACATACTCCTCGTTTACAACTAGGGTAAATTTTGAACCATCTTCCGATACGGTAATGTCAATTGCAGAAAAGTCTACCATATCTAAATCATTCATACCGTATAGAATAGTCTCCTTCTCCGTCTTGTCTGCAAGAGGTTTAATATATTCATTGTCATAGTTAAAAACGGCAATGCCATCCTCTGGTAGATTTTCAATTAATTCGTACTTAGTCTTTTGAATATTTTCTATGGTCTTAAACATTTGCATATGAGTAGGACCAATAGAGGTTAGGATTCCAATATCAGGCTGAACTAATTTTGCAACCTCGTCAATTTCCCCAATGTTTTTTGCACCAAGCTCTGCAATAAAAACCTCTTGGTCCTCAAGTTCGTTATTAATAACCTTTGATAGACCCATAGGCGTATTAAAGGAACTTGGAGTAATAAGTACAGTAAACTTCTCCCTTAAAATAGTATCAAGGATAAATTTTGTAGAGGTCTTTCCAAAGGAACCAGTAATTCCCACAACCTTTAATCCGCTATTCTTCTTCTCTCTAATTTTATTTTGGGCAGCAATAAAAAACCCCATATTGATTTTATTTTCCCTTGGAATTGCAATTGAGTTTGAAATTCTAATAATAATATGCTGATAAAAGATTGCGATGATCCCTATAATGATTGGAATACCCATTAAATAATTTACACTGGAAAATAGTATTCCAGCTGAAATTAAAAATAGTACCACATGAATTGCCCCAAGGACTTTTTTATGAGTGGAGTAAAGTCTCTTTGCCCTATCTGTCCAGACTAGAGGAGTTTTCTCCTGAGAGTTCTCCTTATTTAATCTATCCGGGTTCTTTTTACACCACTCCCTATAATCCTCGTTACTATACCCTTCAAGTTGAAGAATATGTAGGGCGATTTTAGAGAGTTTTAAACTCCAACTATAGTAAAATAAAAAACAGATTCCTAAAATTAATAAAAAAATAAATTTCATACTCACCTCAAAAATGAATTAATTACTGCAGAAAAAGTTCCATAGTCGTCTAGGTAGGAATAGTGGCCTCCCTTTAAAATAACTAAGCCAGAATTTTTTATACCACTTTCAAATTCCTTCGCCATATAAAGAGGAGTGTCCTCATCATTTTCGCCCCATATAAGAAGAGTTTCAGCATTAATGTCCTTAAAAAATTCCGTTGTGGATTCGTTAACCACCTTTACAAAACTCTTTCTCATAATTCCCTGGGCTGCTTTATAGTCCTCAGAACCAAACTTCTTATAAAACTTCTCCAAGGATTTTTCCCTGTCCTTCCAAAATAATAATCTGGTATATAAAAATTTTAGGAGTTTAAAGGAGTAGACCTTAAAGTAGTATTGAAGTTCCCTTTTTGGCAGAACACCACTTGCATCAATTAGTACAGCACGCTTCACCAAATTGGGATACTTCGCTGCAATAACAGTAATGGTTTTACCCCCAAAGGAGTGCCCAAGAAAATCTGCATTTTCTATACCAAGTTCTTGTAAAAATTTTACAGTAAAATCTGCGTAGTCCTCTGTACCGTAAACTCTACTAGGATCTTCGCTTAAACCAAAACCAGGGGAGTCTAAAGAAACCACCCTAAAACTATCCTTTAAAATATTTATAATAGGTACAACAGTTTCTAAATTTGCTCCCCAGCCATGTAGCACCACAGCAATATTACTCCCCACCTCTGTATCAATGTAGGAAATTTTACATTTATCAATTGTCATTTCTTTTCTATTCATTTATCTTCTCCCATTTTCATTCTCATTATACTAAATTAGTAGGTTTACTGCAAAATATTTGGGTATCTTTGTAACAGGAGGTGCGAGGTGAAAGATTTAAAATTATATGTAGGAACCTATTGCCCGTTCTGCAAAAAGGTAGAAAATTTTATTAATAGTGAAGGAATCGAAGGAGGTCAAATAGTAAATATAGACGAAAATCCTAGCGAGAGAGATCATCTAGTAAAAGTTGGTGGAAAAAAACAAGTTCCATGTCTTTTTATAGATGAAAAACCACTATATGAATCAAATGATATTATTTCATATTTAAAGGAAAATAAGTAAGAGATAAAGGAGTTTCAAAATGAAGCTCCTTTTTTGCGGAATTGTTTTTGAATTTATTGACAATAATAAATTATTCTGCAACTTTCACAACTTATGGTAGGGGCGGATTGTCATGGGTCCTCCG
>CAYFUL010000044.1:0-11317 GCA_964346375.1 uncultured Peptoniphilaceae bacterium | reverse complement strand
TTAGTTTAATTAAAAAAATCCCATCTATAAAAATAGGTGGGATTTTATTTTAAAATCTATGAATTGTACAATTTTTGTACAAAGATTTTTTTATATGTTATAATCACATTTGGGTGTTGAAATGAAAATATTATTATTTTTAAAAGGTATCTTGAAAGAAGAAGACCTATTATTTAATTCTGATGGAAAAATAAAGAATAGAGAAGTTAAAAGAGTTCTCAATGACTTTGATAAATATGCTTTGGAGATGGCGCTTAGTTTAAAGGACAAGTATGGCGGAGAAATTACTGCAATTTCCATGGGAGATGAGTATTCTAAATTTATGATGAAGGAAACTCTAGGCTACCTTGTAGACGAAGTTATTTTAATATCTGATGAGAGTTTTAAAAATGCCGATACTTTTGTTACGGCAAATGTACTTTCAAAGGTGGCTACTAAAGTTGAATTTGACATTATTATCTGCTCCACACAATCAAAAGATGGAAATACAGGTTTTATTGGTCCAAAAATTGCCGGAAATTTAAAAATTGACCATCTAAATATGGTAACGGAAATAAATTATAATGATGGCAATTACACAGTTACACAGGAGAAGGATAAGGAAAGTAGAGTCTATTCTGTTAAGGATAGATTTTTAGTTACAGTAATGGACAATAGTAAGTCTCTAAGAATTCCAAATATGAAGGATGTATTTAAGGCAATAGGAAGCTTAGGAGATGAAAAGCTAAAAATTTGGGACAATAGTTATCTAAATATTTCAGAGGATAGTTTAGTTTCCAAGACGAGAATTAGTGAAAGTAGACTACTTAATAGAAAAAGAGAAGTGGAATTTATTAAGGGCAGCGTTGACCAACAGGTATCTGGACTTTTTACTATCCTTGAAAGGAGTGGAGTACTATAATGAAAATTTGTATAGTTGGAACTATTCAAAATAGAAAAATTTCAAATATAAACTTTGAACTCCTAGGACTTGCGCAAAATTTAAATCCAAGTGCCATTGATTTAGTTCTTCTATCTGAAAATCCCAATGAATATTTAGAAGAGGTACAGGGATATGGAGTGAAGAATATTATCCTTATTGAGTACAATGGGGAGGAATCCTATAGTAATTGGGCAAATGCCTACTATGAGTATTTTAAGAGCGCCTCATACGACCTAGTTCTATTCTCTCAAAATGACGATAGTATAAATGTTGCCTCAAGACTTTCTGCACTACTTAAAAGTGGAATAATTTCCAATGTATCCAATATTGAGAATAATGGGAATCTAGAGTTTACTAGAATTTCCTTTGGCTCCCAAGTTGAATCTAAAATATTTTCAGAAAATGGTTCTATTGCCTTAGTGCAAAAGGGTCTTGGAATTGATGTTAAAAGGACTTCTCATAAAAGCAATGTTATAAATATTACTTATAATGCCAATACAAATTTAGAACTTCTTGATATCTCTAAAAAAATTGTAGAGGAAGTTGATATTTCAAAGGCAAAGGTAATTGTAGCAGGTGGTCTTGGCTTAAAAAAGAAAGAGGATTTAAATCTTCTTAGGGAGTTAGCAGAACTACTAAATGGGGAAATTGCCGTTACTAGACCTGTGGTAGAACTTGGTTGGGTAGATAGATCCTACCAAATTGGTCAGACGGGAATAAATGTAAAACCCAATGTCTAT
This sequence comes from uncultured Peptoniphilaceae bacterium, assembly GCA_964346375.1. Lineage (GTDB taxonomy): Bacteria > Bacillota > Clostridia > Tissierellales > Peptoniphilaceae > CAYFUL01. The sequence goes on along the minus strand of CAYFUL010000044.1, from coordinate 9,655 downwards.
ATTGGATGTGGAATTAGTGGAGCTATTCAACATAAGTCTGGAATGATTGAATCTAAGAAAATTATTGCCATAAATAAAAATCCCAACGCAAAAATTTTTGAATTTGCAGACCATGGTTTAGTTGGAGATTTATATGAAATCATGCCAAATTTAATAAAAATGATTAAAAAAGAGAAAAATATGGTATGAAATTAAGTTTATTAATTTCATATCTTGTATTATTACCAAAGTGTAGTATAATTTAATTTGTAAGTAAATTGTACATATTTTATGCAAGGAGGATATGAATGAATTTCGATTTTGATGAAAGACAACTTCAAGTTATTGAAAAAGCAAGACAGTTTGCTCAAGAAGAAGTTGCACCAGGTATACTTGAGAGAGATGAAAAATCTGAGTATGATAGAAATCTTTTTAAGAGATTAGGAGAACTAGGATTTTTGGGACTTCCAATGGCTGAAGAGTACGGTGGAACTGGTGCTGGATATTTAGAATACGTTTTAGCTGTAGAAGAAGTTTCTAAGGTTGACGGAGCATTAGGAATTTCTTATTCAGTTGCAACATCACTATATGGTGGTCCAGTAAATAACTTTGGTAACGAAGAGCAAAAGAAGAAATTTTTACCACCTGTACTAAGTGGGGAAAACTTAGGAGCTTTTGGTTTAACTGAGCCTAACGCTGGTTCAGATGCTGCTGGTGTAGTTACTAAGGCTGAGAAGAAGGGCGATGTTTATATTTTAAACGGTGCTAAGTGCTTTACTACTAATGGACCTTTAGCAAAGTACTGTTTCGTAGCTGCTATTACTGAACAAGGAATTGGAACTAAAGGACTTTCAGGTTTTGTAGTTGATCTAGAAAGCCCAGGCGTTAGAATTGGTAGAATTGAAAATAAAATGGGTATTAAGTCTGCTCAAGTTTCTGAAGTATTTTATGAAAATGTTGAAGTACCTGCAGAAAACCTACTTGCTGAAGAGGGTAAGGGCTTCAAAATTGCAATGAACACTCTTGATGGTGGAAGAATGGGTGTTGCAGCTCAAGGTCTAGGTATTGCAGAAGGTGCTTTTGAAATTGCTAGAAAGTACATGATGGAAAGAGAACAATTTGGCAAGACTCTAAGTAAATTCCAATATTTACAATTTAAAATGGCAGAACTTCAAATTAAAATTGAGGCAGCTAAACAGTTACTTTACAAGGCAGCTTGTGCTAAGGACGCTGGTAAACCATACTCAATTCCTGCAGCAATGGCTAAGTATGCTTGTACAGAAGTTGCTATGGAAGTTACAAGTGAAGCAGTTCAATTCCTAGGTGGAAATGGATACATGAAAGAGTACCATGTAGAAAGAATGATGAGAGATGCTAAGATCACTCAAATCTACGAAGGTACTAACGAAATACAAAAACTTGTAGTTAGTGGTGCTCTATTTAGATAATCTTTATTAGAAAAAGAGCAAATGTTAGGCATTTGCTCTTTTTAATCTTTTTTTGAAAGGTATGAAAAAGTATGATTGATATTTTAATTATTATTTTTGCCATGGTACTTTTTACAGTATTGGCATTTAGACAGTTTTCAGCAGTAATTCTTGGCCCTCTTGTAGGTATTATTGTTTGTATTTTATCAAGAATTCCTGTTTATGAAACTATGATGGGTCCATATATGGAACAGACATCAAACTATGTAAAGAATTATTTCTTTATCTTCTTCCTAGGAGCCCTTTTTGGAGCAGTATACGAAAAAAGTGGAGCTGCTACATCTATTGCTGAAGGTATTGTAAAGGTTTCTAAGGGGAAATTTACTGCTCCTATGATCACTATTATTACTGGTATTCTTACTCTTGGAGGAATTTCAGGATTCGTAGTATTCTTTGTAGTTTACCCAATAGCACTTAAATTATTTAGAGAGAGTAATATTTCAAGAAGACTTCTCCCTGGTGCAATTTCTGCTGGATGTTGGACATTCTCAATGATTCTTCCAATTTCACCATCTAATCAAAATATTGTAGCTTCTAGAACTCTTGGAACTCTTCCGCAAGCTGCTATGGTTCCAGGTTTTGTTGGAGGTATTTTTGAACTTGTACTTATAATTATATGGTTAGAGTGGAGGGCGAGAAAGTTAAGAGCTAAGGGACTTGGATTCCATGACGATACTCTTACTCCACTTCCACAAGAGGAATTAACTGACGGTTCTACTGGAAAGTTGCCAAATTTCTGGGTTTCACTTCTTCCAATAGTTGTAATTATTCTTTTATTTAACGTTGTATTTAAAAAACAAGTTGAAATTGCAATTTTAATAGGACTTATTCTTGCTATGATTCTTCAAGCTCCTTATTTAAGTGGTAAGGGAATGGAAAAATACATAGGCATCTTAAATAAAGGTGGAGCCAACTCTGTAAGTTCACTACTTAATACTGCATTAGTAGTTGGATTTGGTGGAGTAGTAGTTCAAACTCAAGGATTCCACAATATTGTAAATGGAGTACTAGCAATGGACATTAGTCCTCTAGTTTTCGTAGCAGTTGCCACTGCAATTTGTGCAGGAGCAGTTGGATCAGCTTCTGGTGGTATCACAATTGCCCTTGAATCTCTAAAGGATACATTTATAAATCTTGGAGTAAATTTAGAGTACGTTCACAGAATTGCAGTTATTGCTGCTGGTACTCTTGATACTCTTCCACACCAAGGTGCACAGATTACACTTCTTAATATTTGTCACCTAACTCATAAGGAAGGCTACTATGATATAGCTATTACTCAAATAGTAATTCCTATACTTGCTCTATTTGTGGTTATTCCACTTTCTGCAATGGGACTATAATTTTTAAACCTCTTTGGCGATGCTAAAGGGGTTTATTTTTTTGCTTAATTGGTAACTTGACAAAAATTTAAGCGTACTTTGTAGAGTAGATGTAAAATATTTTGTGGTTTTTTAGTAGGTTTTAGTAAATGTTTTGTAGTTTTACTAAACCCATTTAATATTTTTTAAAAACATTAAATTATTAAACTGTTATGGATAACCATTGCAAGGGATTTTTTTACTAAAAGATGGTATAATGTACTAAACAATACAAAGGTGGTGATTTAGTGGATATTACAGATATTAGAATTAGAAAGCTTAAAGATAAGGGTAAGATGAAGGCGATAGTATCAGTTACTTTTGACGACCAGATTGTTATCCACGATATCAAGATTATCGAAGGAGCAAATGCAAAATTTATAGCTATGCCTAGTAGAAAAATTCCTAGCGGAGAATTTAGAGACATAGCCCATCCGATTAATGCACAAACCAGAAAGACAATAGAAGATGCGGTACTTGCCAAGTATGATGAGATGTCATTAGATGAAGGCGAAGAAGACGATGTGATTTAGAATAATTAAGTAGATGTTGTTATTTATATTGGTATTTGATGCAATAGTTTTTTACATGCTATTTGGAATTGCTACAGGTGCAGTTAGAAAAAAATTGGGCATTGAAGAACTATATAAAAATTATAAAGAGCAGCATACAGAGGGGATAATTCATAGGCAATTTCTTGGTCTAGTAGTTATTATTGGAATACTACCCTCTACTGTAATGTATTTAGTCTTTAGGGGGACAATAGTTTTTAATCTTGTCCTATTGGTATTTTTATACGTCTTTGAGGACTACAAAAATACTCTAAAGATTCCAAAATTAAATTTGTACTATAAGTATATGATGTTTTTTTGGGGTGGACTTACGATTTTTAGTTTTATAATGGACTTGCGTTAAATTGTAAAGTTAGTTGGTTAGACCTAAATGAAAAATTTATAGTATATGGAAAAAGCGGTGGCAACATCGCTTTTTTTGTTTTGCAAATTTAATGGTATAATAAATTTAATAAGGAGGAGTTATGAGCAATTTAGATATATTAAGAAGTGAAATGAAAAGTGTAGGAGTAAATGCCTACATCGTACCAACATCCGACCCACATATTTCCGAGTACCTTCCAGAGTACTACAAGGAAAGAATGTGGCTTACTGGTTTTACAGGTTCTGCAGGAGTTGCAGTTGTTACTGAAAATGAAGCCCTACTTTGGACAGATGGAAGATACTTTATCCAAGCTGAAAGAGAAATTTCTTCTAGTGGATTTTCTCTAATAAAGATGGGAGTAAGAGGCGTACCAAATTATGTAGAGTGGTTGGGAGAAAATATTTTAGAGGGGAAGGTTGGTTTAAATGGACTATACTTTTCTCAAGATGAGTACAATAGAATTTCTTCTGCCCTTGAAAAAAATGGAGTAAGTATTGTAGATGTGGATTTAATTGCAAATATTTTTACCAATAGAAAACCACTTCCAAAGGAACCAGTTTTTATTCTTCCAATTGAATACGCTGGAGAATCTGTGGAAGAAAAGTTGCGCAGAATTAGGGATGCCCTTGAAAAAAAAGGAGCAGACTACACTGTAATTAATGCACTGCCAGATATTTGTTGGCTTTACAATATTAGGGGAGGGGATATTGAATATACTCCCGTTGTACTAAGTTATAGTATTATCTCCAAGGATAGAGCCCTTCTATTTATTGATACAAGTAAAGTAAATAGTGAAGTCCGTGAATTTTTAGAAGGCTATGGAGTTGAGATTCTTCCCTATGATGAGGTATTTAACTATGGAGGTAAATTAAAGGGAAAGATCTATTTAAATGGCAATTTAGTAAACCATAGACTCTACTCAACTTTTAAGGACAATGAAATTATTTCTGGTACAAATATTACAGACTCTTTAAAGGCAATAAAAAATTCTGTAGAAATTGAAAATCTAAAGAAGGCATATATTAAGGATTCTGTGGCATTAGTTAAGTACTTCCACTATTTAAAGACCAATGTAGTAGATGGAGAATTAGACGAGTACAAGGCACAGAATATTCTCCACGATTTTAGGTGTGAGGGAGAGCATTTTTTAGAGGAGTCCTTTGGAACCATTTCTGCTTACGGAGAAAATGCTGCTATGATGCATTACAGCGCAACTCAAAATTCTGCTGCAAAGCTAAAAAAATTATCTCTATAACTTGTGGACTCTGGAGGACAGTACCTTTAAGGAACTACAGATATTACTAGAACTATTTCCTTAGGAGAGATTACTGAGGAAGAAAAAAGGGATTATACCTATGTATTAAAGAGCCATATTAATATTGCGACTCTGCCATTTTTAGAGGGAACTTCTGGAAAGCAACTTGACGCAGTTGCAAGGGAGCCACTTTGGAGAATTTATGAGGACTATAAATGCGGCACCGGCCATGGTGTAGGTTACCTACTTGGAGTTCACGAAGGGCCCCATGGAATTTCTCCAAGGGGATTAGATATTCCACTAGAGGAAGGGATGATTGTAACTATTGAGCCGGGAATTTACAAGGAGAAAAAACATGGTATTCGCCTTGAAAATGTCTACTATGTAAAATTAGATAGAGAGACTGAAATTGACAGATTCTTTAGTTTTAGTCCACTTACCTATCTTCCATTTGACCTAGACTGTATAGATTTTAGCCTTCTAAGTGATTTTGAACTGGAAATTCTAAATAATTACCATAGCTGTACCTATGAACTACTTAATAAATATCTTAGTGGCGAAGTTTTAGAGTGGTTTAAAAATGCCACAAGGAAGATTTTAAGATGATTTTTGATATTGAGGAGAGATTAAAGCAACTTCCAGATAAACCGGGAGTCTATTTAATGAAGGATGTAAACGACACAGTAATATATGTTGGAAAGGCAAAGAGTCTTAGAAAGAGAGTGCGCCAATATTTTGGTTCCTATGGACAATCTAGTGTAAAGGTTAATTCCATGGTAAAGCGAATTGCCGATTTTGAATATATTATTGTGGAAAATGAAGTTGAGTCCTTAATTCTTGAGCAGAATTTTATAAAAAGACTAAATCCCAAGTACAATATTCTTCTACGAGACGATAAACAGTACCCATATATAAAAATTACCCTAAAGGACACCTATCCAAGGGTTTTAAAGACGAGACGGAGGACAAAGGACGGCTCAAAATACTTTGGGCCCTATCCCTCAGCTACGGCAGTTTACGATGCAATTGAAATTTTTCAGGAATTATACCCAATTCGGGATTGTAGTTTAAATTTAGAGAAGAATATTGGAAAAGTTCGCCCATGTCTTAACTACTACATTGGAAAATGTATAGGACCATGTACTGGAAATGTAAAAAAAGAGGAATATATGGCTATGATAGACGAAATTAGTAGCTTTCTCTCTGAAAAAAACCCAAAAATTCCAAAAAATCTTGAGGAAAAGATGAAAAAGGCAGCAGAAAATTTAGACTTTGAAGAGGCGGCGAAGATTAGGGATAAATTAAACAGCCTAAATAATTTAAAGGAAAAGCAAAATATTACCTCGGCAAATTCTGAACTGGATAGGGATGTAATTGGAATAGCTAGGGGAATGCATGAAATTTGTATCCAAATTTTCTTGGTAAGGGATGGAAAAATTGTAGATAGGGAGCATTTTTTCATTGAGGACAGATTTAACGACTCTGACGAGGAATTTATCGTTGCATTTTTAAAACAATACTATGCAAATGCCTCATTTGTCCCTAAAGAAGTGTTAATTCCCGTTGAAATCGACGAAGAAGAGGGAATTTCCACATGGTTAAGCGAAAAAAGAGGCTCAAAAGTCTATTTAACACGTCCGCAAAAGGGTGAAAAGGCAAATATTCTTCAAATGGCTAAGGAAAATGCCCTTGATATGCTTACAAAATATAGGGAAAAGTACAAAATTAGGGAGCAACTTGATTTACTAGCTCTTGAAGAGATTGCAGATCTATTAAATTTAAGGCAAACTCCTATGCGAATTGAAGCTTACGATATTTCAAATATATCGGGAGCCGAGTCCGTAGGGTCTATGGTGGTTTTTGAAAAGGGTAGAAGCCTTCGTAGCGACTATAGAAAGTTTAAAATTCGTACAGTAAAAGGTCCAGATGACTATGCTTCAATGGAAGAGGTTTTAAGGAGAAGATTTTTAAAGGTAAGGGAAGAATCTGAAAGTAGTAAACTGACTTCCTTTTCCATCTATCCCGATTTAATTATGATGGACGGTGGAAAGGGGCAAGTTAACGTTGCAAAGAGAATACTAGAGGATTTAGGATTGGATATTCCCGTATGTGGCCTTGTAAAGGACGATTTTCACACTACAAGGGGGATTATCTATGAAAATGAGGAGTATATTTTAGATTTAAACTCACCTGGTTATAAGATGATCTATAAAATTCAGGAAGAAGCCCATAGATTTGCCTTAAATTACCACCATTCCCTTAGAAATAAGGCGCTTTTTAAATCTGAACTGGATTTTGTAGAGGGAATTGGACCAAAGAGGAAAAATGAACTGATGAAGCATTTTAAATCCATAAGTAGGATAAAAAATGCAAGTGTAGAGGAATTACTGGAGGTAAAATCCATGAATAGATCCTCTGCAGAAAAATTATACAATTACTTTAATGGAGGAAAAGATGTTAACTCTGAAGAAATTAGTAGATGATTTGGATTTTGAAGTAATCTATGGACCAGAGGGCTATTGTAAGAGGGAGGTTACTACTAAGGAATTAAACCGCCCGGGACTTCAACTATGCGACTACTATAATTCCTTTGTCTCAGATAGATTTCAAATAATTGGGGTGCCAGAATGGCAATTTATGGGAGATATGTCTAGGGAGGATAGATATAGAAAGGTAAAAAGGCTTCTATCCCGTGGAGTACCTGCCCTAATAATCTCCTCCTCAAATAGAGTTTATGAGGAGATAATTGAGGCTGCAAAGGAAACCTCTACTCCAATTTTTAGCTCTTCAATGAGAACTACCAAGCTAATAAATTCCCTAATTAACTACTTGGATATGGAACTTGCTCCTACTACAAGGGTCCATGGAGTACTAATGGATATTTACGGAGTGGGAGTACTAATTACAGGAAGCTCTGGAGTTGGAAAATCTGAAACTGCCCTTGAACTTGTAGGCAAGGGTCATAAATTAATTGCAGATGATTCTGTAATAATAAAACAGGTGGAAAATAATCTTGTGGGATTTTGCCCAGAGATTACTAAGTATTTTGTAGAAATTCGTGGAGTGGGAATTATTGATGTAAAGAGAATGTATGGTATAGGGTCTGTAATGGAGTATAAGCATATAGACCTAGTAGTTCAACTTGAAAATAAGGACGAAAACAAGGACTATGAAAGGCTGGGGCTAGATGATAACTATACTGAAATACTTGGACAGAAGAGGATAATCTATGAAATTCCCGTAAGTCCTGGTAGAAACTCATCCCTTATAATTGAAATAGCAACTAGAAGTTTTAAACAAAAGGAGATGGGACATAACTCTGCTAAGGAGTTAAACGATAGGATAATTAGCTCCATAGAGAGTAGGAAAAACGGGGATAGTATGTAGTAATAATCGGATAAAAATATTGCTTAATACAAATAATATTAAAAATTTACAAATATTTTATACTTATACGAAAAAGAAATGTATTAATAGCGTTGCATTTGTATTCAAAAAGCTTTATAATAATTAAATAGAAAAAGGAAATAACATGTAAATATTAATGGGGGTTTTAAATAATGGCTAAACATTTTAAGACAATGGATGGTAATGAGGCGGCAGCTCATATAGCGTATGCTTTCTCAGACGTTTCATGTATTTTCCCTATTACTCCATCGTCACCAATGGCAGAGCACATTGATGCATGGAATGCACAGGGAAGAAAAAATATCTTTGGACAAGAAGTCCTAGTTAAAGAATTACAATCAGAAGCAGGGGCTGCAGGAGCAGTTCACGGCGCTCTTCAAGCAGGTTCACTTACAAGTACATATACAGCATCTCAAGGATTACTTCTTATGCTTCCAAATATGTACAAAATCGCTGGAGAACTTCTACCAGGAGTATTCCACGTAGCTGCTAGAGCACTTGCATCCCATGCACTTAGCATATTTGGAGATCATCAAGACGTTATGGCAACTAGAGCAAGTGGATTTGCACTACTATGTTCAGGTTCTGTACAAGAGGCTATGGACCTTGCTGGAATTGCACATTTAAGTGCTATTAAAGGAAGAGTTCCATTTGTTCACTTCTTTGACGGATTTAGAACTAGTCATGAGGTTTCAAAAATCGAAGTTCTTGAATATGATGATCTTGCAAAACTTGTAGATAAAGACGCATTAAGAGAATTTAGACAAAGAGCACTTAATCCAAATGCTCCAAAGGTAAGAGGTACTGCTCAAAACCCAGATATTTACTTCCAAGAAGTAGAAGCTGCAAACAACTTCTATACAAATATTGTAGATGTAGTTGAAGAATACATGGGTAAAATTTCTGACCTTACTGGAAGAAGCTATGGACTATTTAACTACTATGGAGCAGAAGATGCGGAAAACGTACTTATTGCTATGGGTTCTGTAACTGAAGCAACTGAAGAAGTAGTAGATTATTTAATGGATAAGGGACAAAAAGTTGGACTACTAAAGGTTCACCTATATAGACCATTCTCTAAGAAACACTTCCTAGAAGCTATGCCTAAGACTGTAAAGAGAATTGCAGTACTAGATAGAACTAAGGAAAAGGGTTCAATTGGAGAGCCGCTATACCTAGATGTTAAGGAAATCTACGATGGAGAGGAAAACCAACCTCTAATTGTAGGT
>CAYFUL010000043.1:0-11691 GCA_964346375.1 uncultured Peptoniphilaceae bacterium | reverse complement strand
ATTCAGTAGTTGGGACTTTTAAATAATTTAGAGTCTTTTCAAAAACCTCTCCTGCTGAAGGAGCCGCAACACTACTTCCATGTACTGCTCCCTGTGGCTCTTGAACTATTACAAGAACTGTAATCTTTGGATCGTCAATTGGAGCAACTCCTACAAATGAGGAGATGTACTTATTTTTTTCATATCCACGTCCATTTTTTAGTGGAACAGATGCTGTACCAGTTTTGCCTCCAACTCTATATCCGGGAATTTTTGCATTTGCTCCCGTACCATTTATTACGACTTCCTCCATAAGCTTTAGCATATGGTCAGAAGTTGTCTTTGAAATAACTTGTCGTTTTTCTTGGGTCTCAAAGGTTTCAATGGTATTCTTTTTATCGTCCTTTAACTCCTTTACAATTCTAGGAGTGTTTAAAATTCCACCATTTGCTATTGCAGATACTGCATTTATTAATTGTATAGGAGTTGCAGTAATTCCATGGCCATAGCTTAAAGTTGCAAGTCTTGCTCGATTTATTTCATCAGGAGTTTCAGGAATAATTCCAGAAACCTCTCCCTTTAACTCAATTCCTGTTTTTTCTCCAAATCCAAACGCCTTAATATACTTTTCAAATTTTTCCTTAGTAAGTTCGTTTGCAATACTAATAAAGGAAATATTACATGACTCTGCTATAGCCTGTTTCATAGTTCTGACCCCCCTATTTGGAGAGGTACAGGTTATTTCTTTTACACCGGGAATATTTGTAACTACACCATTACAATAGTACTCCTTGTCAAAATAAGTTGTACCTTCTTCAAGGGCAGCTGCTGCAGTAATTAATTTAAAAGTCGATCCCGGTTCATATTGATCGTTTACACAGAAATTTCTCCAATTGGAGTACCAAGTTTCAGTTTTTTCATCATTACTTAAATTCTCCCACGACTCCTCTTGAAGTGGATTTTGAGGATTTCTTGGAAAGTTTAAATTATAGTCGTCCTTATTGGTCATGGCATAAATTTCACCATTTTTAGTATCCTGAACTATAATGGAAACAGATTTTGCACTAAACCTTTCCTTTGCCTCTGTTGCAGCGTCCTCTGCTATTTGTTGAATTGTAGGGTCAATAGTAAGTACAACGCCCATTCCCTCGCGAGGAGCATACTCTTCCTTTTCAGTAAGGGGTATTTGGCTTCCACCTATTGCCTTGTATTTAAAACTCTTTCCTGCAATTCCACTAAGTATTGAATCAAAGGATGCCTCTACTCCATATTGGCCAATTGAATCGTCATTTATCCATCCAATTACATGGCTTGCAAGATTATTATATGGGTAAAACCTCTTGTACTTGTCAAAAGTTCTAAGGGGTCCAATTTTTAATTCCCTTAGCTTTAAAGTCTTTTCCCTATCTATATCTGAGGCGAGTTTTACATCCCCATCCTTTTCCTGTCTATTTATTATCTCCTGTAGACTTTCTACATCTACTCCAATTGCCCCTGCAATTGCCTGTAAATTTTCCCTTAACTTAATTTCAAATTCGTTTTTACTTACCTGAAATTCCGCTTCGGTTTTAGTACCCTTCTTAGGTCTTTCAAGGTAGTAGTACACATCAGAAACTGCTACGTTTACAGCAAGTTCCTTTCCATTTCTATCGTAAATAAGTCCCCTATTAGAGCTTATGGTTTCAGTCTTAGTAATTTGATTTAGAGCATACCTAGTATAGGTTTTAGAATACTTTACGGTAAAAAACAATAAATTTAAAATAATAGCTGTAAAGAAAAAAAGAAGGATAATAAGAAGAGCCACAGTTTTTGTGTCCGTTTTTTTAAAAAACTCTCTACGACTATTATCCTTAGTTTTAACCTTTTTATTTTCAGTCAATTTTTCCTCCTAATCTCTTGAAAAAGACCTTAGTACCGAAATGACAGGACTCAAGAAAACATTATCGTTTACATCAGTAACATTTTCCTTGTCTATATCTACATATATAACCTGGTCCTCCTTTGGATAGACCATTCCCAATTTATATTGAGCCTCTTCGGCAATTTTAGAAGATGATTTAATACCCATCATTTCGCCTTCAAGTGATATTTTAGTTTTTGTAAGTTCATTTATTTCAGATTCCTGGGTAGAAATTTTCTTATCAAGTCCAGTTATCTGAGCAAGAATAATTGTTATTGCTAGAAATATAATTATAACTATTGCCAGTGTAATAAACAATGGCTTGTTATGAATTAGGTATGTGTTTTTTGATTTTTCTAATTCTCTCATACTACACCTCTAGCTTTTCCGCGACTCTTAATTTTGCAGAGTGTGATCTATTATTTTTCTCCAATTCTTCTTCAGTTGCCATAATAGGTTTTCTAGTAATAATTTCAATTTCTCTCTTTTTATTACAAGTGCATACAGGAATTCCCGGTGGGCAAATACAGTCAAGATAATAGTACTTAAAAATATCCTTTACAATAGTATCCTCTAGGGAGTGAAAACTTATTACGCTTATTCTTCCACTTGGGTTTAGGGATTCAATCATACTCCCTAGGGATTTTTTTAGGACATTTAACTCATCATTAGTTTCAATTCTAATGCCTTGAAAAGTTTTCTTTGCCGGGTGAGAACCCTCTCTTCTTACATTTTTAGGTATGGCTTTTTTTATAACATCTACCAACTCAAATGTGGTATCAATAGGTTTAATATTTCTCTGTTTTACAATAAATTGGGCAATTCTTCTCGCCCACCTTTCTTCCCCATAGACCATAATAATTCTTGCAAGCTCTGATTCAGAATATCCATTTACAATATCCCAGGCAGACACACTACTCTCTTGGTTCATTCTCATATCCATTTTAGAATTAAATCTATAGGAAAATCCTCTGTCCACAGTATCGAACTGGTGTGAACTTACACCTAAATCAAGTAGAATTCCATCAACTTTTTCAATTCCAAGTTCATCAAGTATACTTCTAAAATCTGCAAAATTGCTATGGAATAGTTTAAAATTATCTCCAATTTTTCTTAGTCTACTTTCAGAAGCCATTAGGGCAGACTTATCCTGATCTAGTCCAATTAATAGACCACTTCCATTTAATCTCCTTAGTATTTCACTACTATGGCCTGCTCCACCTAGAGTGCCGTCTAAGTAAATTCCGCCTTCTTTAATATTTAGAGATTCAATTGTTTCATTAAATAATACTGGAATATGTTCAAAGTCCATTTATATCCCCATTTCAGTCATTCTTTCAGCAAGTTCCTCATAAGATAGACCTTCGTCATCACTATTGTAGGAATCCCACTCATTTCTAGCCCAAATTTCAACTCTTGTTGCTGCTCCAATTATTACTACTTCTTTATCAATACTTGCGTGGTTTCGTAGATTTTGTGGTATGACAATACGCCCCTGTTTATCCATAGTTGCATCAGAGGCTCCCGCTGAGAAAGTTCTTACGAATTTTCTAGCATTTTTATCTGTCATAGGCAGATTTTTTATTTTAGATTCAATTATTCTCCACTCTTCCATTGGATAGACAAATAGACAATTTTCTAAACCCTTAGTCATTACAAGACCTTCTTCAAAGTCTCCTCTAAACTTAGCTGGCAGGAAAACTCTCCCCTTGGCGTCCATAGAGTGTTCATATTCACCTATAAACATTTTGCACCACTTTTAACCATCTATATCCATTTCAATCCACTTTCCACCACTTTGGTTATATTTTACACTATAATTAAGTTTTCTTCTATATAATTCAATGAAAGAATTAAAAAAGGACCTAAGTCCTTTGAAGTTGATGAAATCATTTTCACCTTTTAATTGTGAATTCAATTTTCTTATTCTAATATTTTAGGTGGAGGTACTTATGAATAAAGAAAAATAGCAATTAATGATATTATCGTGGTGAGATTTGCCCTCTTCGCCATGTTTTTTGGTGTGGGAAACCTTATCTTTCCACCATTTTTGGGAATGATCTCCGCTCGAGCATGGAAGCCTGCTTTTTGGGGCTTTTTATTTGCCGATGCAGGTCTTGCACTTATTACGGTAATTTCCATGACTAAGGTTGGCGGAAAAATGAACGACCTATTTAAGAGAAGTGGAAAAAAATTATCTGTAGTAATTTGTACACTAATAGTTTTATGTCTTGGACCTCTACTTGCAATTCCAAGAACCAGTGCAACTACTTATGAAATGGCAATTTTGCCAACTATTGGAAAAGGTTTTAGTTCAATAATCTTTTCAATACTTTTTTGCCCTTGTATATATTTTTACAGTTAACCCCAGAAAAGTTATTGACCTAATTGGAAAGTACTTAACTCCACTAATGTTAATCTGTATATTTATACTTATTATTAAGGGAATTGTGGTGCCAATTGGATCAATTGCAAAGTATCCTCTAATTGAAAATGTACTTGCTAGAGGAATTAAAGACGGGTACCAAACTATGGACGCATTAGGAGCTTGTGTATTTGCAGTATTGGTAATAAATTCTGTAAAGGAAAAACACTATACATCTGAAAAGGCAATTTTTAAAGCAACAGTTTACGCAGGATTAGCTGCTCTAGTTGGACTTGGGGTAATCTACGGATCACTATGCTATCTTGGAGCACAAGTTTCTGGTTCTGGACAGTTTAATATGCAAACCAACCAGACCTACTTAATCGTTACTATAACTGAAATGGTACTTGGTAGTGTTGGAAAAGTTGTACTAGGTGCAATTGTAGGACTTGCCTGTTTAACTACTGCAATAGGTCTTACTTCATCTTCTGCAGATTTTTTTGACGAACTATTGGGATATAAATTTGGCTATAAAAAATTAGTTGCAGTCCTTTATATTTTCTCTGCAATAATTTCAAATTTTGGAGTTAGTGAAATTATAAAGCTTTCCGCGCCAATACTAGGTATAGTTTATCCATGTGCAATTATAGTAATAATACTTGGACTTTTTAACAAGTATATTAAACACGACATAGTGTATAAAATCCCAACCTACATAGCATTATTAATGGGACTTCTAGATACACTCCTTCACAATGGAACTGTACTATCTACAAAATTTGGAGTAGATGCATTTATCGCCTTTGATAAACTACCCCTTACTAAATTTGGTTTTAATTGGCTTGTGCCAGTTTTAATAGGTTTAATAATTGCAATTGGAATTGCCGTCCATTCTGAATCTGTAAACAATGCAAATGGGGCGGAAGTAAGTTCATAAATTAAAAAAACTCAAGGGATTTAAATTTCCCTTGAGTTTTCTCTATGGTATATAAAATAAAAATCTGAACCCTTTCCAAGTTCTGAATTTACTCCGTAATCATATCCGTGTAAATCCATAATACTCTTTACAATGTAAAGTCCTAGCCCCGTACCGACTTCGCTTCTTCTGTGATTATTTCCAGCTCTATAAAATCTATTCCAAATGGATTCCTGATCCTCTTTTGAAATTCCCACACCATGGTCTATTACATGAAGCTCAACTTTATTTTCATCGCCTATAACTTTTACAATAATGGACTCTCTCGATTTAGAGTAGTTAATTGCATTGGAAACGTAGTTGTAAATAACTTGTTTAATTTTACTTTCCTCTCCAATAATAGTAGTATCTCCAGAAATTTCCGTTTCAATAGTTAACATTCCCCTACTTTCAATTAACTTAAATCTTTCAAGAACCTCTTCTACAGTTTCAGCTAAATCAAATTTATCTCGTCTAATATTTTCTAGCTGGCTTTCCAATTTAGATAGATTAAGTAAATCATTTACAAGGTTGGTAAGGTGATCTGTCTCTTGAATAATGGTTTCTATATGTTCAAGTCTTTTCTGTTCATTATTACCAGATATATCCCTTATCATTTCCCCATAGGATTTTATAACGGTTAGTGGAGTTTTTAAATCGTGACTTACATTTGCAATTAAGTCCTTTCTAAGTTCAATAGTCTTAGTCAATTCATCAGTTGCATAGTTTAGCGTATCGGCTAGGTCGTCAATTTCAGTATACTCTCCCCGCTGAAAATGCACATTATAATCCCCATTGGCAAGTTCTTTTGCAGTCTTACTCATTTTAATAAGGGGCTTTGAAACCCTTCTTGAAATAAAGTAGGAGAGAATAAGGGCTAGTACAAGAGATAGTACACTTACAATAATTAGCATATTTTTTAAAATACCAACAGTTGTATCTACCGGTTCAAGTACAGAGGATATATATAGATAATAATTCATTCCGTCCCTTTCTCCCAAGTACCCAGTATAAACTAGAGAAGAATTTTCAAGATAGGTGTACTTAATTGTAAAGACATTGGACCGATTTTTCTCCGATAGCTTTCCAAAAAGGCTTTCAAATTCCCTTGGGGCAATTTCCTGTGGCAAAAGTACGTCAATCATTCTCATTGGGTAGGAAATAATCTGTCTATTTTCCTTTACAAGATTAATAATAAGTCCCTTTTGAAAGGCATAGTTATTCATTTTGTCGTTAAAGTCGTCGCTTTTAAACTCGCTTCGTAATCTATCCCCTATTTTTGTAATCTCGTAGGTTTTCATAGACTCGTAAAAATTATTTAGAAATACAATCTGTAAAAGCCAAAGAATTGCAAGAATTGTAGCAGCAAAGATAATAAAGTACTTCCAAAGACGATAGTTAATACTATTTCTGTCTAATAACGCCTCTTTCATACTAGCCTCTTGTGTCAAATTTATATCCGATTCCCCTTACGGTAATAATAAATTTACGATATTCCTTAATTGAATTTCTAAGCATTTTAATATGAGTGTCAACAGTTCTATCATCCCCATAGAAATCATAACCCCATACCTTATTTAAAAGTTTATCCCTAGATAGGGCAATCCCTTCATTTTCAGATAGGAAGATTAATAAATCATACTCCTTTGGAGTTAAATCAACTCTCTCCCCGTCAACGGTAACCTCTCTACCGTCTAAATCAATTCTAAGACCTTCAAAATCCATTATTCTATTTTCATTTATCTTCTTATGACGTTTAACAATTACATTTAGCCTAGCCATTAGCTCTTTTGGAGAGAAAGGCTTTACAACATAGTCGTCAATACCAATTTCAAATCCAAATAATTTATCGTACTCCTCTCCCCTAGCAGAAAGCATTAGTACGGGAATGTTCTTAAATTTTTTAATCTCCTTGTATGCAGAAAATCCATCTAAAATTGGCATCATAATATCCATTACAATAACATCAAAATCTTCGTCCTTACATTTTTCAACAGCATCCATTCCATCATAGGCTTCAACGACAGTATGACCTTCAAACTCTGCGTATGTTTTAATAACTTCTCTAATCTTCGCCTCATCATCCACAACTAGAATTTTAAACATCTTATTCACCCCTTAACATTTTTTTCTACTTATATTTTATTAATATATTGTGAAATTGCAATGATGGTATTGAAATAACTTGAGAATGGGGAAAAATTAATGTTGAAAAATAGGAGAAATTATCCATACTGACCACTCAAGCCACTATAAATTTAATATAGCAGATTCACAGGGTAAAAATGTAGGAACAGGAGAGGCAAATCAAGTTATTAGTGTTTGTATGATTATTAAGTAATTAATTATAAGTACAGAGTTCTATTACTTGTTGTAAAGTTTTTTGCATTAGTATTTGTTTTTAGAAATTTAATAATAAAAAATGGCGTCCTTTTGCGGATGCCATTTTACTTTTCTCATGAAACTAATCTTGTTTCATCTCTTTCTATTTTTTCATTATAGATTGTATTTAATTGCTCTTCATTTATCTTCTTGCTTTCTACATCTAGTACTACTTTTCCATGATTTAACATAATTATTCTACTTGAGTATTGGATTGCATGTCTTAAATTATGGGAAATCATAAGTGTTGTAATATTCTCCCTACTAATTAACTCTGTAGTCTTATTCATAATTAGTGTACTTGTCTTAGGATCTAGGGCTGCTGTATGCTCGTCTAATAATAGAAGTTCTGGTCTAATTATGGTTGCCATAAGTAGAGAAAGGGATTGTCTTTGTCCTCCAGATAGAAATTTTACCTGGGTATTTAATTTTTTCTCTAGTCCTAGTCCTAATTCCTTTAGCTTATTTACTATAAATTCCTCGTTATTTTTCTTTATTAGCTTAGAAAAAGTAAACTTGCCACCTTTTTTCATTGCAATTGACATATTTTCAAGAATAGTTAGTGATGGTGAAACTCCCATTGATGGATCTTGACTTACTTTTCCTATATACTTTGCGCGTTTTTCTTCACTTAGTTTAGAAATGTCCTGTCCTTGTAATTCAATTGTACCACCGTCGTTACTAAGAGCGCCGCTAATAATGTTAAACAACGTACTCTTTCCACAACCATTTGGTCCTAGTATTGCTGTGCATTTATTTTCTTCAATTTCTAGGTTAAATCCATCGAAAATTATATTCTCCTCTGGAGTACCTGGGTAAAATACTTTGTTTAATTTCTCAATTTTTAACATTTGCTCTCTCCCTCATCTTTCTTGCCTTTATCTTAGACATATATCCGTTGTATACCAAGAATATTATTACGATAAGTGCTGTTATTCCCTTTAAATCATTTGGATTTAATCCTCTATCAATTGCTATTCCTATTATAAGCCTATAAATGATTGAGCCTATTATTGCTCTTGTAGTTAACTTTATCTTTGTATTATTCTTTAAAAAGCTATCTCCTATTACTATACTTGCCAGTGCAGTTACTATCATTGACTGTCCCATGGTAATATCTACAAATCCTTGGTACTGCGCCTGTATTGAACCTGATAGTCCAACTAGTGCATTTGATAGTACAAGTCCAACCATTGTATAGAAGGATGGATTTTTTCCTAAGCTTTTTACAAGTCCTTCGTTATCTCCTGTTACTATTAATAAGTAACCGTGCTCTGTCTTTAAAAACCAATCCAGTGCAAATTTTACTATTAGTGCAATTACTAGAAGTAGTACTACCTTTGGTACTCCTGGTACCATATCGAATATATTACTTGCACTTGATAGGGGAACATTACTCTTCCCTGTTATTCTTAAATTTGCAGTGTATAGTAAAGTTAGGGTTAGTATACCTGCAAGTATTGCCTCAATGTTTAATTTCTTATATAGAAGATATGTTACATATCCTGCTATTCCGCCTGCAATAAAGGATAAGACCATATCCAGTATTGGATTAACTCCTGCCGTAACAAATTTTGCAAAGACAAATGCTCCTAATGGAAAAGTTCCCTCTACTGAAAGATCTGGCATATCTAAAATTTTATAAGTTATTACCACCCCTATTGCTAGGAGTGAAAATACAAGTCCTGATTCAACACTTGTAAGTAGTACTGTACCCATTTTCCTTACCTTTCTATTTTATTTATTTGCTGATGCTACGCCTTCTACTATTTCAGCGTCTTTAAAAAGTTCTGCACCTTCATCTATTCCTAGGGCTGCTGCCGTAGTTTTATTTACTGCCTTCTTAGTTTCTGTTGCAAATACTACTGGAATTTCTCCAGGATTTTTGCCTTCAAAAATTTCCTCTGCCATTTTTCCTGCGCTCTTTCCAAGTTCCTTGTAGTCGATTCCATTTGTCATTAGTAGACCTTCTTCTACTGGACCTTGTTCACTTACAAATGATGGAATCTTTTCTTCCATAAGTTTCTTTGCAATAACTGCAGTTGATTTTGCTGCAAGGTTATCTGTAGTTTGGAAGTATCCGTCAATATCCTTTGTTAGTGTACTTAGCGCCTGTGGCACGTCGTTTAAGTTATTTAATCCTATTGGTTTAAGTTCTAAACCTAACTCTTCACAACTTTCCTTTAGTAATTCCACATTTACATGGGAGTTAGATTCGTCTGTTGAGAAAAGTGTTCCTATAGTTTTCATCTCTGGGAAAGCCTCTTTAAAAGCTTCAAGTTGAGTTTTAGTAGAGATAAAATCTGATACTCCAGTTACATTTGCTCCTGGGGCTTCATTACTTGCAACAAGTTCAGCTGCTACAGGATCAGTAACTGCGTTAAAGATTATTGGAGTTTCCTTCGCAATATTCTTTGCTCCCTGTGCTGCAGGAGTTGCTATAGCGTAGATTATATCTACTCCGTCTGCTTCAAATGTCTGTACTATACTTGGAACGATGGATATATCTCCTTGAGCGTTTTTGTAGCTAACATCTAGAGTAAAGCCATCAGCTTCAAGTTGCTCTACAAATCCTTCTCTTGCTCTATCTAGTGCAATATGTTCTGCTAGTTGAATAATACCAACCTTTAATTTCTTTTCAGAAGTATCTTTAGTATCATTACTTGCATTTTCAGTTGTAGTATTTCCAGCTGGGGCATTTTCCTTTTCATTTGCCTTAGCTGTACCGCCATTTGAACATCCACTAATTAACAACATTCCTACCAATAAAACTGCCAACAATCTTTTTTTCATTTTTTGTACCTCCATAGATTAAAAAAAGTCCTCCACCCCTGTAGACACAGGGGCGAAAGACTTGACTTACGCGGTACCACCCATTTTCGTAGTAAAACTACCTCATTTGGATCTAACAATCCTCATCCTTAGGTAACGGGGGCATCCGTATCCGTCTACTTAATTTCAACAGATAAGCTTAAGAGTGTATATAAAGTTTACCTCCCATGGCTTGCACCACCCGCCAATTCTCTAAAGGTTAGTTTTACTTTCGTCTCTCTTTCATAGCTTCTTAATTTAATGTCATTATAGCTATGAGAAAATTATAAGTCAAGTACAAATTTGAAATTTTTTTAATTCTTTATTCTGATACTGTATCAAGTAACTCTGCATCTGATAGTTCAGGTGAAGTTAAATCAAGTCCTAGACCCTCTGCAGTGTCCTTGTTAATCTTTTTAATAATCTTCTTAGTATATTCAACTGGAGTCTTAGAAACATCTGCTCCATCTACTAAAATTTTAAGAGCCATATTTGCTGCAACTTCTCCTTGCTCGTAATAAGAAATACCTTGAGAAATTAGTAGACCCTTTGAAACTTGTCCTTCCTCAATTGAAAGGGATGGGATTTTATTTTCCACAAGTACTGGAGCAATTACTGGAGCTGCAGAAGCAACCATATTATCAGTTATTGCAAATACTGCATCTACTTTTCTAACCATTGAGTTTATAGCCTGTCCAATATCGTTAATATTATTTACACCAACAACTACTGGTTCGTTAAGACGAAGTTCTGCAAGAACATTTTTTAAATCCTCAATTTGAACCTCAGAATTTTGTTCACCTGTGTTGTACATTACTCCAAATGTTTTAACATCAGGGTAGATTTTTAAGAAGTCCTCAATTTGTGACTTAGGGTTAATATAATCACTTACTCCAGAAATATTTCCCTCTGGATTTTCAATTGACTTTACAAGACCTGCGCCAACTGGGTCAGTTACTGCTGAGAAGATAATTGGTTTATCTGTAATAACATTTTGTGCACCTTGAACAGCTGGAGTTGCAATAGCATAGATTAAATCACAATCCTTTAGAGACTGTGGAATCTGTGATGTTAGAGCAATCTCTCCATTTGCATTTTTATATACGATTTCTGCATTGATGCCACTATTTTTTATAGTATCTTCGAAACCAATTCTAGCTTGGTCTAGAGAAACGTGGTCCATGAATTGGATAATACCAATTTTTAATTGTTTATCAGCGTCTCCATTTTCAGTAGTATTTTGGGCTGTATTGTTGCCTGCATTATTTTTACTCTCTGCATTTGTACTACCTCCCCCAC
>CAYFUL010000042.1:7251-11819 GCA_964346375.1 uncultured Peptoniphilaceae bacterium | reverse complement strand
TGCCTCTAGTGCAATTTCCATCATGGCAGTAAATTAAATAACGTTCGTTTTTTATACCTATACGTTTCGCTATACCCATACTATCCCCTCGGGTCGGTCGGGGACGACCGACCCCTACCATGAATAACGAAAAACAAATTAATCTACAACTTTCACAAACCGGTAGGGGCTGATTGTCCCCAATCAGTCCGTTAAACAACATAAGTATTTTATTACCTATCCATTTCAAATTAAATTTGCACTATCTTCTACTATTTGTAGGCGAAAAAATAGTTGTACTTTAAACTTTAACACCTTTTGCCAACAATATCTGTTTACAATTAAATTGTATTAAGTTTATTTGCCTAAATTTCTAATTGCCTCTAGTGCAATTTCCATCATGGTAGTAAAGGATTTTTGTCTTTCCTCTGGAGTTGTTTCCTCCTTCGTTACAATGGAGTCTGAAACTGTAAGAATAGTTAATGCCCTTGCACCTGCTCTAAGTGCATTACAGTATAGGGCAAATGCCTCCATCTCAACTGCTAGCACTCCCATCTTCTGCCACAACTTCCACTCATCTGGATCGTCGTAGTAAAAAATATCAGAGCTTAGTACATTTCCAACAGTAACATTTACTCCAAGTTCCTCTGCAGATTTATATGCACTGTGTAGAAGTTCAAAGTCTGCAATGGCAGACATAGTTCCTGGAAGATGGTACTGAGTTGCAAAATTCGAATTTGTACAAGCACCTTGACCAAGAATTACGTCGTATAGTTTTAATTTTTCACTAAAGGCTCCACAAGAGCCAACTCTAATTAGATTTTTTACTCCATAGAAGTTAATAAGTTCATAGGAATAGATTCCAATTGAAGGGCATCCCATTCCAGTACCCATTACTGAAATCTCCTCACCCTTGTATGTGCCAGTATACCCTAGTACATTTCTTACATCTGTAACAAGGCGAGGATCTTCAAGATAATTTTCAGCTATAAATTTTGCACGAAGTGGATCTCCTGGAAGAAGAATACTCTCTGCAAAATCTCCCTTTTCTGCGCGTATATGTGGTGTAGACATAATTACCTCCTTTTTTTACTATTCTATCTTAAATCAAAGTTTAAATAAAGATTTCCCTTTATGATATAATCAATTTTGAGGTGAAATAATGAACTTAGAGGAAAGACTAAAAAAATATGCAGAGGTAATTATAAAAGTTGGACTTAATTTACAAAAGGATCAACCCCTATTAGTAAGAGCCTCTGTAGATGCAAAGACCCTAGTTAGAAAAATTACAGAAGCCGCATACGAAGCTGGGGCAAGTAATGTAATGGTAAAGTATAAAGACGACTATATAGATAAACTCTACTATGACAATGCAAGTGAGGATGAGTTAAAGGACGTAAGACCATGGCTTGTAGATCAGTACATGGACTATATAAATAGAGGGACTGCATTTTTAAGTATAGTGGATTCAGACCCCTACGTTTTTTCAAAGGTGGACCCAAACAAATTAAAGATAGCTGCAATTGCAAACTCAACTGCTCTAAAGGAATATAATAATGCAATTATGAGCGATAAAAATTCATGGTGCGTTGTTGGAAATGCATCAGCCGATTGGGCGAAGGTAGTATTTCCAGAACTTTCTGAAAAAGAAGCAGTTGAAAAATTATGGGAGAGTATACTAGATACATCTCGAATTACTGATGACCCAATTTCAAATTGGACTAGCCATATTGAAAAATTAGAGGAGAAGGCAAGTTTTCTAACCAATGCACAATTTGACTCTTTAAGATATGAGTCAAGTAATGGCACAAAATTAGAAGTAGGGCTTCCAAAAAATCATATATGGGCTGCAGGCAGCTCTATAAATTCTAAGGGAGTACCATTTACGGCGAATATGCCAACGGAGGAGGTATTTACCCTTCCCCACAAGGACAGAGTAAATGGAATTGTATATTCTACTAAGCCACTAAATTATAGAGGGGCATTAATAGATGAGTTCTATTTGGAATTTAAAGAGGGTGCCGTAGTAAATTTTGATGCAAAAGTTGGGAAAGGTATACTTGAAAAACTACTTGAAACTGACGAGGGAGCAGTACGACTTGGAGAAGTTGCATTAGTTCCATACGACTCTCCTATTTCAAATTCAAATATACTTTTTTACAACACCCTTTACGACGAAAATGCCTCTTGCCATTTGGCACTGGGAAAGGCATATCCAACTTCACTTAGTGGGGGAGAAAATATGACCACAGATGAATTAAAGGACCGTGGCGCAAACGACTCTCTAATTCACGAGGACTTTATGATTGGATATATAGATACAAAAATAGTTGGTGTAAAGGAAAATGGAGAAGAGATTTTAATTTTTGAAAATGGAAACTGGGCATAGTAGGTGATTTGCAAAACCCCTGTAAAACTGGTATAATATTCTTCCCAAGGGGGCGAAAATGGTTTCGACAGGGGTTTGGAAATTGTAATAGCGAGCAGTTGTGAGGAACAACTTTAAAAGTCTCACAAAAAATAAACGATAATAATAATTACGCTTTAGCTGCCTAAGCAGCTTCATCTCACTACAGAGGCCCACGACTGTAACTGAGGTGTCAAATCAGTGGGGAACAAAACCTTGTAACTTACTATAGCAAGGTGGGTATTTATAGTAATATAGCTTAAAAATCCTGTATGTTGGAGTTTTAAGCCGAAATAAATAAACATACTGCGCTCGGAGAAATTACCTTGGAAGAGCTTTTGGACGCGAGTTCGACTCTCGCCGCCTCCACCAACACGCCTACAAGGCGTTTTTTTTATTAGGAGGAATTATGAGTATAGCAAAGAGATTACTGGAATTTATTAATAGCAGCCCCATTTCCTACTATGCAGTAGAAAATTTAAAGGGCATCTTAAAGGGAAAGGAATTTGTAGAGCTAAAGGCAAATGAAAAATGGAAACTAAAAATTGGCGGCAAGTATTTTTATACAACTAACGACTCGTCAATAATCGCCTTTAGTATTGGAGAGGATACCAGTAGATTTAATGTAATAGGATCCCACTCAGACTCCCCAGGATTTAGAATAAAGTCAAAGCCAATAATTAAAAGAGGTTCTATGGCATTACTTAATACGGAAATCTATGGAGGACCAATTGTAAATACATGGCTAGATAGACCACTTGGTATAGCAGGACGAGTAGTAGTAAAATCAAATGACCCATTTAAACCAATAGTAAAGCTGGTAGATTTTAACAGGGACTTACTAATAATTCCAAACCTTGCAATTCACATGAATAGGGAAATAAATAAGGGAGTGGAATTAAATCCACAAATTCATACCCTTCCAGTAATTTCAACAGATGAGGAAATTGAGGAGGACTACTTTGAAAAACTACTTGCCTATACATTTTCAGTAGATGAAAAAGAAATCCTAGACTACGATTTATACCTATACGACAGAAATCCCGGATGTTTTATTGGCGCGAAGGAGGAATTTATTTCCGTAGGTCGCCTTGATAATTTAGCAATGGCATACTTATCCGTAGCAGCCTTGGATTTAGGAAGTGGAATAAATTTAGCAATAATAACAGATAACGAGGAAGTGGGTTCAAGTACAATACAGGGTGCAAATTCCCCAATGATAGAAAGTACATTTGAGAGAATTTTTATGGCACTGGGAAAAAGTCGTGAGGAATTATACATTGCCTATGATAATTCAACAATGCTCTCTGCCGATATGGCACATGGAATTCATCCAAACTACTTGGAAATGGCAGACCCAACTAATCGCCCAGAGCTTGGCAAGGGTCCCGTAATAAAGTACGCGGCAAATAAGGCATATACCTCCGACGGAATTTCTGCATCAATATTTAAAGGACTTTGCGAAAAATCGGGAGTACCATGTCAAACCTTCTATAACAGAAGCGACAAGAAGGGTGGCTCAACAATAGGACCAATAACATCAGGTCGAGTACCAATAAAGGGAGTGGATATAGGCTGCGCCATGCTTTCAATGCACTCAATACGAGAACTTGCCCATACAGATGATATGGAATATATGTACAAGGTCTTTAAAGAATTTTATAGATAAAATTGTGGCTCTACTTTGTGGAGCCTTTTTTATGTACAAAAAAAAGAGAGAAAACTTCTCTCTTAACCTGGTGGCCACTGCATTGATCTTCCTCCAAGTACATGGAAGTGAAGATGGTCTACTGTTTGTCCGCCGTCCTCTTTACAATTGTTTACTACTCTGTAGCCTTTTTCCAATCCAAATTCCCTTGCAAGCTTTGATGATACTAGGTATATATGTCCAATTAATTCCCTGTGACTTTCCTCTAGTTCATCTGCATTTGCTATATGTTCCTTTGGAACTACTAAAAAATGTGTGGGTGCTTGTGGGTCAATGTCCTTAAATGCGTAAACTAATTCGTCCTCGTAAATTTTTGTTGATGGAATTTCTCCAGCGATTATTTTACAGAATAAGCAGTCCATTTTTACTCCTTTCCTATGGCAATTTCATTCTCTCTTCCTACTATCTTAACATCTTTTATAGTATTTTTTAAATCATTTTCTGATTCACAGTGTACTCGAATGTAATTTGTAG
>CAYFUL010000042.1:2222-7241 GCA_964346375.1 uncultured Peptoniphilaceae bacterium | reverse complement strand
AGTATCCTTCAAAATATTCCCCATGGGATTTTTCTTCAAAGAGTACAGATAGTTCTCTTCCCATATTTTTCTCTAGAAACTTCTCCATTAATTTTTCCCCTTTGGAAATTAGTTGGGCGCTTCTAATATTTTTTATTACTCCATCTACTTGGTCTTTCATTTTTGCAGCAACTGTTCCCTTACGTGGAGAGTATTTAAATACGTGGATTCTTGAAAAATCTACTCTGTCTACAAATTCCATAGTCCTTTTAAAATCCTCGTCAGTTTCTCCCGGAAATCCTACAATAATATCCGTAGTAATCCCTGCATAGGGCATATACTTTCTAATTAGTTCAACTTTCGAAGCATACTCGTCTGTAGTATACTTTCTATTCATCAGCTTTAAAATTCTATCTGATCCATTTTGTAATGAAAGATGAAAATGGTCACATAGCTTTCCAGTTTTTAGTCCTCGCTGTAAAAATTCATCTGTAATAATTCCCGGTTCAATTGAGGAAAGTCTAATTCGTTTTATGTCCTCTATTTTTGAAATCGCCTCAATTAAATCTATAAGGCGTTCCTCTCCAAGGTCTACTCCATAGCTGCCAATATGGATTCCCGTTAAAATTACTTCCCTGTATCCAGACTCTGCAAGTCTTTTTGCTTCCCTTACAGAATTTTCAATTGACCTTGATCTTATTGGCCCTCTTGCTCTGGGGATTATACAGTAGGAGCACCACATATTACATCCGTCTTGGACCTTCATATATGCTCTGGTCATCTCCTCTTGAAATTCTATATCGTACTCATCAAATTCACGAGCCTCTTTTAAATTTGTAACTGAGGATAATTTCTCCCTACTCTCTCTAAAATTTTCAACTAATTCTAAAATCTTAGTCTTATTTTCTGTACCAACTACTATATCTACGTCCTCAATTTCAAGAACTTCTTCCTCTGCAACTTGAGAATAACATCCTGCCACTACTACAATTGCATTTTCATTTACCTTTTTTGCTCGCCTAATAAATTGTCTACTTTTTCTATCTGAAAGATTTGTAACTGTACAGGTGTTTACAATGTATACATCGGAAATATCATCTTCAGAAACTCTCCTGTAATTATTTTTCTCAAAGAGTTCTGCAATTGCCTCCGACTCATATTGATTTACCTTACACCCAAGGGTGAGTATATTAAATGTGTTCATTCTCTCTCCAATTCATAAAGTACTCCATATGAGCTAACTATTGCAGCAGTTTCCGCCCGTAGTATTCGCCTTCCAAGGCTTACTGTCTTTGCTCCAATGGAATGTAAAAATTCTATTTCCCCACTTGAAAATCCTCCCTCTGGTCCAATTACAAGGGATACTATTTTTTCTCCACTAAGGGCATCTCTTAAATGTAGGGTGTTTTCGTCTTCATAGGGAACTATTAAATCTCCCTTAATATATTTTTCTAAGTCCTTTAATTTTATATGGGGGTGAATTTGGGGAATAACTTCCCTTTTAGACTGTTTTGCCGCTCCCTCAATTATCTTTTTGTAGCGAGGATACTTTTTAGATTCCTTTCCAGTAATTTTTACAACAGATCTCTCCATCTCCACTGGAAAAAATTCTGCAACTCCAACTTCAGTACATCTTTTATATACCTCTTCCATTTTTTCACCCTTACAGAGGCCCATAAATAGGTTTATTTTCACCGAACTCTCTCTAGTAAAGGTATTTATACTCTCTACTTTCGCAACGCCCTCAAAAAGCCTACAGGTATAAATTACTCCATTAACTACTACTTCAAATTCTTCCTCTTCAGAAATTCTAAGGACATTTTTTAAATGGTGTAGGTTTTCCTTACATAACTCTATTTTATTATCATAAATATTGTCTTCAAAAAATCTATGCATTATCTCTGTGCTACTATTAAGCACCATTCCCCCATTTGACCTTTTTCAAGTATAGTAAATCCATTTTCAATAAGTGCGTCTTCTACAAGCTTTACTCTCTTCTCAATTATTCCAGATGTAATAAAGTACCCCTCTGGCAGAAGATGGTCCTTTAAATCTCCAATCATCTTAACAATTATCTCTGCAATAATATTTGAAACTATAATATTTCCGCTGCCACTAACTACGTCAAGTAAATTGCCCTTGTAGATTTTTATTCTATCTTCTACTCCATTTAACTTTGCATTTTCAAAAGTAGCATCAATTGCAATTGGGTCAATATCTACGGCAATAGCACTACTTGCTCCCCTTAGTAGTGATGCAATTCCAAGTATTCCACTTCCACATCCAATATCGTAGATAATATCCCCCTCTTTTAAATACTTAGTTAGAGCATTTAAACATAGGGTTGTAGTTTCGTGGGTACCTGTTCCAAATGCCATTCCCGGGTCAATTTTTACAATGGTCTTATCTGTGGAATACTCCTCCCAAGATGGAACTATTGCAACTTCATCAAGTTCAAATGGCTTGTAGTATGTTTTCCAATTATTTGCCCAATCCTCATCTTTAATAATCTTAGTTGAAATCTCTACAAAATTCTCTAGTGTTTTTTTCATTCTCTCTAGGGATTTTTTTCCATCTTCATCATTATTTAAGTAGGCAAGGATTTTTGTACTGCCTTCATCTACGTCTATTAGATTATCCTCTAGGTAGTTCCAATTTATTTGAGAATTTTCAATTTCCTCAAAAAGCTCCGTAGACTGTTCCATAAAGGTTTCAATTTTTTCATTGTTTAGTACGTCTACTACCTTATCATAATTTTCACTTTTAAAGATAAGTTCTATTTCAATATATTCCATCTTTCCTCCATAAAAAAAGTGACGCCCTAGGTGTCACTTAAAAAAATTCCTTAAACTTTTCAAAGAAGGACTTTCTCTCTTCCTTTGGAGAGGACTGTACTTCCTTTAGATTTTTTATAGCCTCTCTCTGTTCCTTTGAAAGTTTTGTAGGGACAATTATGTCTGTAATAAATACTAGATCACCTTTTCGACCTGTTCTTACATTTTTTACCCCTTCTCCTTCAATTCTAAAGACAGTTCCTCCTTGAGTTCCAGCTGGAATAGTATGGGTCTTTAGTCCAGTTAGAGTAGGTACTTCAATTTCTCCCCCTAGTACTGCATCAGTATAGGTAATTGGCATATTTAAGTATATATCATCTCCACGTCTTTCAAAAATATCATCAGGAGTAACTGTAATATATACGTATAGATCTCCATTAGGTCCTCCGTTAATTCCCTCGGAACCATTTCCACCTACATTCATTATAGTACCATTATCCACTCCCGCAGGAATTACTAGCTTTATCTTCTTATTAGCAGCTACTCTCTTCCTACCATGACATTCATGACAAACTTCATCTGCAACTTCTCCACTTCCATTACAATCTGGACATGGTTCTACTGAAACGAATCTACCAAAGGCAGAAGCAGCAGTCTTTTTTACCTCTCCAGTACCATGACAGGTTTCGCAAATGTGAATTTCACTTCCAGGCTCTGCTCCAGTTCCATTACAGTGTTTACAATTTTCCTCTACCCTTACGGAAATTTCCTTCTCTGTACCGAAAACCGCCTCTTTAAAATCAATGTTTAAGTCGTACCTGTGGTCGGAACCCTTTTGTGGCATCTTCTGTTTTGGCCTTGAGCTTCTTCTGCCAAAGCCTCCAAAAATATCGTATATATTGTCAAAAATATCAGAGAAGCCTCCAAATCCACCGCCAGAGAAGTTACCATCTATTCCTGCATCTCCATATACATCATAATTCTGTCTTTTAATATCATCTGATAGAACTTCATAGGCAGTATTTACTTCCTTAAACTTATTTGCCGCCTCTTCATCTCCAGGATTTAAGTCTGGGTGGTATTTTTTTGCAAGTTTTCTATATGAACTTTTTATCTCCTCTTGTGAGGCACTTCTTTCTACCTCTAATACACTATATAAATCTCTCATCATTCTCCCCTTTAGACTAACATTTTAAACTATGGGAACAAAAAAATAAAGGGGTCGCCCCCTCTATTTATTCTATATTATTCTTCGTCCTCGTCAACTACTTCATAATCTGCATCAACTACATCTTCGTCAGTAGCTCCACCTTGTTCTCCTTGAGCTTGAGCTTGTTTATACATCTCTTCAGAAATTTTATAGAAGGCCTGAGTTAAATTTTCAGTTTTTGCTTTAATCTCATCTAGATTATCAGAATCCTTAACAGATTTTAATTCCTCTATGGCCTCTTCTACCTTCTTCTTATCATCTTCACTTACCTTGTCTCCAAGTTCATTTAGAGTATTTTCAGATTGGTAGATCATTGAGTCAGCGTTGTTTCTAGCTTCAATTAGGTCACGTTTCTTTGCGTCCTCTTGTGCATACATTTCCGCTTCCTTAACTTTCTTTTCAATTTCTTCGTCTGAAAGGTTAGTTGATGAAGTAATGGTAATATGTTGTTCCTTACCTGTTCCTAAGTCCTTAGCACTTACATTTACAATACCATTTGCGTCAATATCAAAGGTTACTTCAATTTGAGGCACTCCACGTCTTGCTGGTGCAATTCCATCAAGTTGGAATCTACCAAGTGTAATATTGTCTTGAGCCATTTGTCTTTCACCTTGAAGTACGTGAATATCTACAGAAGTTTGGTTATCAGCTGCAGTTGTAAAAATTTGGCTCTTCTTAGTTGGAATAGTTGTATTTCTCTCAATAAGTCTAGTAGTTACATTACCCATAGTTTCAATTCCTAGGGAAAGTGGTGTAACGTCTAGTAGTAGTAAATCCTTTACGTCTCCAGAAAGTACTCCACCTTGAATTGCTGCTCCAAGGGCAACACATTCATCTGGGTTAATGTCCTTTTGTGGATCCTTGCCAATTAATTTCTTTACAAGTTCTTGTACTGCTGGAATTCTTGTAGAACCTCCAACAAGAAGTACCTTGTCAATTTGAGAAGCAGATAGTCCAGCATCCTTTAATGCATCAAGAACTGGTCCTTCAGTTTTCTTTACTAAGTCAGCTGTTAATTCATCAAATTTAGCACGAGTGAGGTCTAAGCTCAAGTGT
>CAYFUL010000042.1:0-2212 GCA_964346375.1 uncultured Peptoniphilaceae bacterium | reverse complement strand
GTAGTGGACCTTCAGCAGTAGCTGTGATAAAAGGAAGATTTATATTAGTTGTCATAGTACTTGAAAGTTCTTTCTTTGCCTTTTCAGCAGCTTCCTTTAATCTCTGTAAACTCATCTTGTCAGCCTTTAAATCAACCCCATGGGCCTTTTTAAAGTCATCTGCAATATAATCTATTACTCTATTGTCAAAGTCATCTCCACCAAGTTTATTATTTCCTCTAGTAGCGTGTACTTCAAATACTCCGTCTGAAAGTTCAAGAATGGATACGTCAAAAGTTCCACCACCAAGGTCATATACCATTACAGTTTGAGAGTCCTTGTCCTTATCTTCTCCGTAGGCAAGAGCAGCTGCAGTAGGCTCGTTTACAATTCTCTTTACATCAAGTCCTGCAATTTTCCCTGCGTCCTTAGTTGCCTGTCTTTGAGAGTCTGTAAAGTATGCTGGTACAGTAATTACAGCCTCAGTAATTTTTTCTCCAAGGTAACTTTCTGCATCTGCCTTTAATTTTTGAAGAATCATTGCAGAAATTTCCTGTGGTGAATATTTTTTACCATCTATATCAACGCTAAAGTCACTACCCATATGTCTTTTAATAGATTGAATAGTTCTATCTGGGTTAGTTATAGCTTGTCTCTTTGCAGTTTCTCCTACAAGTCTTTCCCCGTCTTTAGTAAAAGCGACTACTGATGGGGTAGTTCTGTTTCCCTCAATATTAGGGATTATTATTGCATCTCCACCTTCCATTACAGCTACTGCTGAGTTGGTAGTTCCTAAGTCAATTCCAATTATTTTACCCATTATTTTTTTCCTCCTTAGTTAGTCACTTTAACCATTGCCGGTCTTATGACTCTATCTTTTAATGTGTACCCCTTTTGAAGTACGTCTAGAACCTTTCCTGCTTCCATTCCCTCAACCGCTTCAGTTAGTACGGCGTGGTGGAAGTTAGGGTCAAAATCCTTATCCTTAGCATCTATTTCAAGGATGTCGTGTTTATTTAACACCCCAATTAATTGTTCATTTATCATCTTAACTCCTTGGTAGAAGGAATCATCTCCATCCTTAGAGTCAAGTGCCCTTTCAAAATTATCTACAACTCCAAGAAGATCAACTGCAAGTTTTTCAACTCCATAGGAAGCCGCTCGAAGCTTATCCTCCTCTGCCCTTCTCTTGTAGTTTGCAAAGTCTGCCCTTAATCTTAGTAACTGTTCATTTAAAAGCGCTACTTCGTCAACAGCTTCCTCTACATTTTCATCATCTACAATTTCAGCGTCAATAGCCTCTTCCGAGTCTACCTTTTCTAAATCTTCCTCGTTGTAATTTAAATCCTTTTCCATTTTCTCACCCCATGTCCTTTTCCACAATTTCATTTAGTATAGCGGAAAACTCTCCAATTACGTTTATTAACCTTCTATAGTCCATTCTAACAGGACCGAGAATTCCTATTTGACCAGTTGTATCGCCAAAAATTGAATTTATCATGGAATTATACTTCATAAGTCCATGCTCTATTTCAGAACCGATAAACACCTGAATTCCATCACCATGTAGATGACTTAGTAGAGAAGTTAAATTTTCCCTGTCCTCTACAAATGTAATAAATTCCCTTGCCTTATCCAAGTCCTGATACTCCTCATATCTAAGGATATTAGTAATTCCCTCGAAGTACACATCTGTAGACTCGACCTTGTTACTAAAATAAACTACATTGTTTAAAATCTCTTGGATAAAATCCCTGTACTTTAGTAGTTCAGAATCCAGTTCAATGGAAAGGGACTTTATATTATTAATGCTTAAATCTCTTAGTTTAGAAAATAGCATATTGGAAATTTTCTTTAAATCCTCTTCGTCAATGGGAGAATCTGGAGTTAGTACATTTCTTTGAGTTTCACCTTGATTTCCCACAAGTAGTAGTAGGATAAAATTATTATCAAGGGAAAAAAGCTCTAGGAATTTAATTCTAGTGTCCTTCTTTCTAGGAGCCTTAACGTAGGCAGTTAGATTGGTTATCTTTGCCAGTATCTTTGCTGCACTTTCGTAAAGATCTTCAGAATGTTCTAAGTCCTCAAGAAGAAGTCCTCTAATCAATTCAAGATTATCCCTATTTACATACTTCTCACTTTGAAAAATCTCATCTACATAGAGTCTAAATGCCTTATCAGACGGTACTCTACCAGCAGAAGTATGAGGTTTATTTAAATAACCTAAATCCTC
>CAYFUL010000041.1:10896-12691 GCA_964346375.1 uncultured Peptoniphilaceae bacterium | reverse complement strand
CAAACTCGCCTTTCAGGCTCAAACATGGAATTTTTTTAACGCCTTTACCTCGAAAATAGCGTAGGTTGGGAATATTATTACAATAATATAAATAATTATCTCCGAAAATCTTTAATGATATATTTATAAATTGTGAGTTTAAAATATTCAAAACTATATACTTTGTAAATAACATGATTTCAAGGAGATTATTTTCCTTGGTTTTTTGTAATATAATATGTAAAAGGGTATAAATTTCCAAATTGGAGGTAGAAAGTGAAAGTAAAAAAGAGGAGAGTAATATTGCCCATAGTACTGTTAATAATTGCCATACTAATAATATATAGCCTTACAACGAAAAATCCAGAGGGCACTGCATTGTTGGGAGAGTTTAAAAATGTAGTAAACCCAAAATTTTTATATGACCTAAGGTATGAAAAAGATGGAGAGAAAATTTTTGAAGGGGAAATATTTAATGAGGAACTGGAATTTATAAGTAATGCCAAGGAATTTTTATTGGTGGATTTATTTTTATACAATGACCAGTATAACAGGGAGAACGGAAAATATCGTCCACAGGTTCGTGAGATGACAGATAAAATTTTAGAAAAGAAGATTGCAAATCCAAGTATGAAAATCTACTTTATAACGGACCCAATAAATAATTTCTATGGCGCCTATGAACAGGAGGAGTTAAAGAGACTAAAAGATGGTGGAATAGAAGTAGTAGTAACGGATCACTCTAAGATGAAGGATTCAAATCCAATATATTCTGGATTTTGGAGAGTATTTATAAAACCCTTTGGTACAGGCGGCAAGGGATGGATAAGAAATTTCTTCCAAAAGGACGGGCCAAAGGTAAATATTCGCAGTATATTGTACTTGTTGAACTTTAAGGGCAATCATAGAAAGGTATTTATTTCAGAAAGTGAAGCTCTAGTTGCGTCGGCAAATCCCCACGATCCAAGTGGACTACATTCAAACGTGGCACTTAGATTTTCTGGAGAATCTGTTTTAGATTTATTAAAAACGGAGGAGGCAATTTTAAATTTTCATGGAGTGGAATTAGATAAGCCTCAATTTAACTTCGCAGATAGCACAGAAAATTCGCAGATTAGAATAATAACAGATGAGGGAATTGGAGCTGCGTTAGACGAAAATATAGATAGCCTTGGAAGTGGAGACAGGGCCTATATTGGCGTATTCTATTTAAGCGATTTCAAAGTCCTTGAAAAATTACAACAGGCTTCAAGAAGGGGGGCAGAGATTTTTATTGTGGCAGATTTAAACCGAGATGCCTTTGGACTAAAGAAAAACGGCAGCCCAAATAGACCGGCACTAACGGAATTGGTAGATAAGAGTGAAAATATTTCTGTACGATGGTATAGCACAAATGGGGAACAGTACCATACGAAGATGGCTTACTTTAAAAGGGAAGATGGAAGTAAAAATATTCTCCTTGGGTCGGCAAACTTTACTAAGCGAAATTTAAGGGGACTAAATTTTGAAACAGACGTGGAAATAAAAGTAAATGGAGAAGATGAAATAAGTCGAGAAGTAGAGGAATACTTTAACAGAATTTGGAACAATAAGGACGAAAAGTACACCCTGGATTTTGAAGAGCATAGAGAAGATGGAATAATACTTCGAAATCTTTGGAAGATACAGGAAAAGTTTGGATTATGTACTTGGTAATAAAAAATGGACCTATGGGAGATACTTCCCTTGGTCCAATTTTATTATTTAAACGAAGTTTGTATTATTACCAATCCATTTCAGAGTACCGATATACTATCCCCTCGGGTCGGGCGAGGGC
>CAYFUL010000041.1:0-10796 GCA_964346375.1 uncultured Peptoniphilaceae bacterium | reverse complement strand
CTTTTTCAGAATACCGATATACAATCCCCTCGGGTCGGGCGAGGACGCCCGACCCCTACCATGGGCTACAAACATACATTGCCCGCTACGGTAGGGGCTGATTGTCCTGGTTCCCCTTCATTTAAAATAATAAAGTATTTTTATTACATCTGTAATTTGTTGTATCCTACATTCAATAAAATCTATTTTACTCTAGTGTAACAATTAACTGTCCGCTCTCTACCATATCATTTACTGCAACAAGAACTTCTTTTATCTTACCTGCATTATCTGCAACTATATTGGTCTCCATTTTCATCGCTTCGATTATCATTATTGTGTCGCCTTTCTTTACATCATCTCCCGGCTTTACACTTAATGAAACTACCTTACCAGGAATTGAAGATCCAATTTCCTTTGGATTGCCAGTTTCTGCATATCTTATTGAAATTTTATTAATAGAATTATTTGCAGCCTGTTTGTCCTCAATCATTACTGCTCTTCTGTTTCCATTTATTTCAAATACAAGTTTTCTTTCGCCCTTGTCGTTTACATTGCCAACTTCAATTAGAGTTACGATTAAATTTTTCCCTTCTTCTATTGGAATTTCTGCACTCTCTCCTTCCATTAAACCGTGGAAGAAAGTTGAAGATGGCATTCTCCAGAAGTTACCATTTTGTTTTTGGTTCTTTACATAGTCTTCAAACACCTTTGGATAAAGTGCATAGCCTAGTAAATCGTCCTCTGTTGCGTCTAAATCGTACTTCTCCTTTAACATAGCCTTACTTGCGTCAAAGTCGTGGTCATCTAGTAGAAGTCCTGCTCTTACAGTAATTGGCTCTTCGCCCTTTAGTACCATTTTTTGTAGATCCTCTGGGAATCCTCCAAGTGGTTGACCCATCATACCCTTAAAGTAACTTACTACTGAATCTGGATATGCAAGGCTTGCGCCCTTCTCTAGTATATTTTCTGGAGTAAGGTCGTTTTGTACCATAAATATTGCCATATCTCCTACCATCTTTGAAGATGGAGTTACCTTTACAATATCTCCCACCATAAAGTTTACGGCTCTAA
Organism: uncultured Peptoniphilaceae bacterium; assembly: GCA_964346375.1. Lineage (GTDB taxonomy): Bacteria > Bacillota > Clostridia > Tissierellales > Peptoniphilaceae > CAYFUL01. The sequence goes on along the minus strand of CAYFUL010000041.1, from coordinate 9,743 downwards.
ACATTTCCTTTACTTCTTTAAATTTATATCCAAGTCCAAAACTTTCAACTTGTGGCTTTAAGTTTGAGTACTGTCCTCCAGGAATTTCGTACTTGTAAATTTCTGTAGTACCAGATTTTAAATCAGACTCAAAGTTTTTGTAGATTGGTCTAATCATATCCCAGTACTTGTCAATTTCCTCGATTTTTTCAAGGTCCATTCCCGTATCTCTCTTAGTGTATTGTAGAGCTGCAACTACAGAGTTAAGTGCAGGTTGAGATGTAAGTCCACTCATGGAATTTACTGCAACGTCTGCAATATCTACTCCTGCCTCTGCCGCAGTTAGTATTGTAGCAACTCCATTACCTGTTGTATCGTGAGTGTGTAGGTGAATTGGAATACTAACTTCGTTTTTAAGTGCCTTTACAAGTTTTAATGCTGCGTATGGTTTTAATAGTCCACTCATATCCTTTATTGCTAAAATATGGCAGCCTGTCTTTTCAATTTCCTTTGCAAGATTTACATAGTAGTCTAGGTTGTACTTGTCTCTCTTTTCGTCAAGTATATCCCCTGTATAGCACATAGTTCCCTCTGCAATTTTTCCAGTTTGAAGAACTTCGTCTATGGATAGTCTCATATTTTCTAGCCAGTTTAGAGAGTCGAATATTCTAAATAGATCTACTCCTGCATCGGCAGAGTTCTTAATAAATCTCTTAACAACATTATCTGGATAGTTTGTATATCCTACGGTGTTATTTCCACGAAGGAGCATTTGCATTAAAAAGTTTGGCATTGCTTCTTTTAATCTTCTTAATCTATCCCATGGATCTTCGTTTAAAAATCTATAGGCTACGTCATAAGTTGCTCCGCCCCACATTTCCATTGAGAATAATTCCTTCATATTGGAGTTAGTTGCCTTTGCAATTCTATCTAGGTCTACAGTTCTTACTCTCGTTGCCATTAGAGATTGGTGTGCATCTCTCATTGTAGTATCTGTAATAAGTAGTCTCTCTTGCTCTAGTATCCAATCTGCTAGTCCCTTTGCTCCACGCTCTAAAAAGATCTTTTTAGAGCCAACAAAGTTTTCATCTATGGATAGATTTTGAGGCACAATTGGCATATCGTAATGTCTATCTTTTTTTATTGGATTATTTACAACTCTTTCCCCAATAAATTGCATTAGGCGTAGTTCTACATCAGGGCTATTTGTAATATTAAATAGCTGTGGATTTTCTGCAATAAATCCTGTATTACAATCTCCACTTCTAAATGTATCTGAGTTTAGTACGTTTATTAAAAATTCAGAGTTGGTCTTTACGCCACTTACCTTAGTCTCTCTAATTGCACGAATTGCCTTGTTAATAGTATCGCTCCAAGTTCTACCATGGGTAATTACCTTTACTAGAAGAGAATCGTAGTAAGGGGTAATTATAGAACCAGTATAGGCGTTTCCGCCGTCTAGTCTAACTCCAAATCCAGATCCAGATTGGTACTTAGTAATTTGGCCAGTATCTGGTGCAAAATTATTTAGAGGGTCCTCTGTAGTTATACGAGATTGAATTGAGTAGCCGTTTAATTTTATAGCCTCTTGTGATTCAATTCCTATCTCCTCAGAATTTAATGGATAGCCCTCTGCAACTTTAATCATAGACTGAATAAGGTCTATTCCAGTTACCATTTCTGTTACAGTATGTTCTACTTGAATTCTTGCATTAACCTCTATAAAGTAGTGGTCCATATTTTTATCTACAAGAAATTCTACAGTTCCTGCAGATTTATAGTTAAGGCTCTTTGCAATTTTAAGTGCGTCCTCGTAAATTGCCTCTCTTACATGTTCTGGAATGGAAAATGCTGGAGTAAATTCTACAACTTTTTGGTGACGTCTTTGAATTGAACAGTCCCTTTCAAAAAGATGTACCACATTTCCGTATTCGTCTCCTAAAATTTGAACCTCAATATGTTTTGGATGTTCTAGGTATTTTTCTATAAAAATAGAGTCATTTCCAAATGCCTTAGATGCCTCTGCTCTTGCGGAGTGGAAATTTGGAAGAAGTTCTGCTTCGTTACGAACTATTCTCATACCTCTACCGCCGCCACCTGCTGCAGCTTTTAACATAATAGGGTATCCAGCATCATTTGCAAATTTAATTGCCTCTTCGTCGCTTCTAATTGGTCTATCAATTCCTGGAATGGTTTTTACACCAGCAGCATGTGCCACGGCTTTGGACTCTATTTTATCTCCAAGGGCTGCCATAACCTCTGGTTGTGGTCCAATAAATGTAATACCTGCTTCAATACATCTTCTTGCAAATTCTGCATTCTCTGCTAAAAATCCATATCCTGGGTGAATAGCATCTACTTCTTTACTAAGTGCTAAGCTAATTATTTCATCCATGTTTAAGTAGGCTTCTAGGGGAGATTTACCTTTTCCAATTAAATAAGACTCGTCCGCTTTTGTTCTAAATAGTGCAAGAGAGTCTTCCATTGAATAGATAGCAACACTTTGAATTCCTAATTCTCGACAGGCTCTAAAAATTCTTATAGCAATTTCGCCACGATTGGCAACTAAAATTTTCTTGAATTTTTTCAATCTGCTTTCCTACCTTTCTTTTTATTTTCCCATATGTGTTATAATATTTATGATTATTGTTTAATTATACAATAAAGAAAAGTTAAAGTATAGAAAATGTTTATAGAGTTCTAGTACTAAAGCACAAAAGGAGAAGAAGATGGATAGGAATAAACTCTTACTAACTCTTATAACTGAAAAGGGAAGAGCTCCCCAAATAGAGAAGTATATTTCCCAGGAACTAAGTTTAGAGGGAGGAGTAGATTTAAATGCAACGGGGTCAATCCCAAAACGCCTCATTAAATTTTTAAACTTGGAGACGGTGGAAAAGGAGGTAATTATTTTACCTATTGACAGAGAATTAGAGACTAAGTACTTTGAAATATTAAGGGACAGGGCAAAATTTTCTGAACCTGGTAGAGGTATAGCCTTTACTGTGGATATGGATAGTAAAAAAGTTAAGGAGGAAGAAATGTCCTACAAGGGAATTTTTGTAATTACAGGAGCGGGAATTGGAAGTAGAGTTATAGATATTGCATCTAAATCTGGTGCAAAGGGTGCAACGATTTTAGAGGGAAGCGGATTTGGAGAGATACCTATTTCTGAAGAGGTACTAGGAGATAATTCTAAAGAGGTTGTAGTATTTTTAGTAAAGGAAATTCAAGTAGAAGAAATTCTAAAAGATCTTGAAGAAGAATTTAAGGACGATATCTTTGCCTTTGTATTGGATATAAAAAATACACTAGGTCTTGCAGAATAATTAATTTAACTCTGCAATTTCCCAGTGTACTTTTTCCTTGTCTACCCAAGTTTTATTGGGAAGTTGTAGTAAATATTTTTCACATAGTTCTTGAATAGTTCCCCTTTCAAAACCTCTACTGTCTACATGGGCAGTAGTGGAAATTTGAACAGGGGGATTTTTTTTAAATGACTCTAACTCAACTATTAGCTTATTCATTCTATAGGAGTTCATTCCAATAATTAAAGTGTCAGTATCCTTAATATTCTCTCCGTTTAAATAACTAAGGGAGATAATTCTACTTCCCACAGGATTTTTTAGAGACACCTTGTATAGAATATTTCCAAAAAAATCGTTAGTAGAGTATTTTCTATTTGCCCTAGCTGGATTTAATATAACAGTATTTTTAATATTATCAAATCCACTAAAGTATCCACATGCCCATTCCATATAGTCTTTTAATTGAGCCCCAGTAATAGTATAATTACTAATCTCCCCTCCAGAATAGGAGTAGTTATTCATAATATTGTGGCGATATACTGTACCATTTGGCATGTAAGCGTCGTCTCTATCAATTTGAAAACTTACAATATCTGCTCCGCTATAGTGAAGCATAACCTCAGTTAAAAATCTGTGTAATGGAGATTCGTAGGTCTGTACATATTTATTACTCTCTTTGCATCTGCTATATCCCACAATTTTTTCGCTATACTCCAACAATCTATCTCTATAGAATTTTAACTTGTTCTCAATTTCCACATCGCTTAATACTTCTTCCCCAACTTCTATAAATTCCGCCGACTTTTCTACAAGTTTATCCTCCATAAATTTTAAAGTGATCTCAGTAAAACCTCTAGCATATTTTCCCGGGAAGGTAACAAGTGTATTGTCAATATTGGTATTTTGAATTTTGTGAACATGGCCGCCAATTACAATATCCAGTTTATTAAAGTACTTGGAGTTTTTTGAAATGTCAAGTATGCCAGAATTCTTTACAGAGTTTTCATTTTCCATTCCCATGTGAAATAGACCAACTACTACATCTACGTCTCCAATTTCCATTAGACACCTATCAAGTTCTTCAGCAGGGTCTGTTACAACAAATCCTTCTAAATTTCCACTTACCCTTTCAAATTCTGTAATAAGGGGAATATTTAATCCAATAAAGGCAATTTTTATACCCTCTCTCGTAAGAATAGAGTAGGGAGAAAAAAATCTACTACCGTCCTTGTAGATATTTGCCATAAGAGTAGCTCCCTTAAAATTCTCCATAATATTTTTAAGTCTTGGAGTACTAATATTAAACTCGTGGTTGCCAAGGTTAAAAACACTATACCCCATGGAATTTAATACAATAGTTCCTGGATGGGGAGTATCTAAATTAAATAAATCCAGTAGATTTCCCTGGAGCATATCTCCATTGTCTACTAGAATAGTTTTTTCTCTATTGTAATTTTTAAGAAGGGTACTTAATTTAGACATACCTCTTGAAATACTACGATTTTTGGAAAAATCCCATGGAATTAAAAAGCCATGTATATCTGAAGTTGCCAGTATTTTTATTTCTTTCATAGGACCTCCTTTGGAGACGATTATACCATATAATGGCAAATGTTAGTATCTTGATATATAATTAAAAGGTTAAGAGGTGAATATGAAGAGTTTAATATTAGCAGAGAAACCATCAGTTGGAAGTAGTATTGCCGGAGCAATTGGTGGCTTTAAAAAGAACAAGGGTTACTTTGAAAATAACAATTATATAATTACATGGGCACTAGGCCATTTAATAGAGCTTGCAAGTCCAGAGGACTATAGTAAAAATTATGAGAAGTGGAATATGGAGGACCTTCCAATAATTCCCAATGAGATGAAATTAAAAGTAATAAAGGGCAGCTCCCGCCAGTTTAGAACTGTAAAGGAACTACTGTATAGAAAAGACGTAGACCAAGTAATAATTGCAACTGACGCAGGAAGAGAGGGAGAACTCGTTGCAAGATGGATCTTAGAATTTGCCAAGGTAAAGAAAAAGACAAAGAGGCTTTGGATTTCATCAGTTACAGATAAGGCAATTAGAGATGGATTTAAAAATCTAAAGGACGGAAGAGTTTACTACAATCTATACAGGGCGGCAAATGCAAGGGCAATTGCCGATTGGATTGTGGGGATAAATGGATCTCGTGCACTAACTGTAAAGTACAATACCAGCCTTTCCTGTGGAAGAGTACAGACTCCTACTCTAAATATGGTAAATATTAGAGAGAGGGAGATTGCAAATTTTAAACCTAGAAATTATTTTAACCTAGAGCTTGTAACGAGAGAGGGAAAATTTAACTGGGCAAATGAAAACAAGGTAGATATATATAACGAGGAAAAGATTAGAGAAGTTTCAAAAAAAATAGTTGGAGATTTTAAAATAGTATCAGTAGAGGAAAGGGATGTTAAAAAATATCCCGATAGACTTTACGATTTAACCAATTTACAAAAGGACGCAAATGAAAAATTTGGCTTCTCAACTAAAAAAACTGCCCAGGTAATGCAATCTCTATACGAGAATAAAAAAGTGCTAACCTATCCAAGAACCGATTCAAGATATATTACAGATGATATAGTTCCTACCATTCCAGAAAGACTTAGGGCAATGAGTACCGGCTCATATAGAGAAATAGTACGTGAAATTTTAAAGAATGGAATAAAACCTACTAAGCACTTTGTAGATAATTCTAAGGTAAGCGATCACCATGGAATAATTCCAACGGAGGAGCCACTACGATTAGATGAGCTGTCCTCTGACGAATTAAAGATATATAATCTTGTAGCCAATAGATTTTTATCAGTCCTTCTTAAACCGTCGGTGTATAGGGAGAAAAAGGTAATTGGAGAAATTAAGGGAGAGAGATTTTTTAGAACTGTAAGTGAATTGGTAGACACGGGGTTTGAAATCCTATACAGGGATAATTTAGAATCTCCTAGTACAAAAACACTTAGTAAGGGAAGTAGTATTCCAGTAGAAAGTGTAGTTGTAGTAAAAAATTCTACAAAGCCACCAAAGTATTTTAACGAGGGTACATTACTTCTTGCAATGGAAAATCCAGGGAAGTACTTTAAAATTTCTCCAAAGAACAGGGATATACTAAAGGAAACTAAGGGTATAGGAACTGTGGCAACAAGGGGAGAGATAATTGAGAAGCTATACAATTCGGATTTAATAGAGGATAAAAATGGAGATATAAGAATAACCTCAAAGGGCCGACAGCTACTTGAAGTAGTACCAGAGGAATTAAAGAGTCCCGAGATGACTGCAATTATAGAGGATAAATTACTAAAGGTAGAGAAGGGAAAGTTAAAGGACCAGGATTTTATAGTAGAGATTTCAAACTTCAGTAGGGAAAATATTGAAGAGATAAAAAATTCAGAGTACAACTTTCGCCACGAAAATATGGTAGCAGAAAAATGTCCAGAGTGTGGAAAAAATCTACTGAAAGTGAACAGAAAGGACAGGGAGATGTTAGTATGCTCCGACCCAGAATGTAGTTATAGAAGAACAATTTCACAACTAACTAACAGTAGATGCCCAACCTGTCATAAAAAACTATACCTTGTAGGAGAGGGAGAGAGAAAATTTTTTCAATGTAGTACCTGTGGCCATAGGGAAAGTTACGACAACTTTTTAAAGCGAAAAGAGAGTAAGAAAAATCAAATGAGTAAGAGGGAAGTAAGTAACTACTTAAAAAATCAGGGGGGTGTGGAATTAAATAACGGATTTGACGCACTAAAGGACTTGTTTAAATGATAAAATTTTTTGAAGAGCGAAAGCTAAAAAAGGTGAGCATATACAATCGCATACTACACTATTTAAAAAAGGGCGAATTGGAAAAATTAATACTAAGTGAAAATAGTGGAGAGTATGAATTAAAAATGATAAGGGGAGAAAAAATTAATAGAACCTCCTCCCCAGAGATAAACGGGGCAATAGACGCCTACTACGATAGAAATAGTAAGAGTATAGAGGAAATATCCAGGTACTTTAAAGACCATAGGGCACTAGAAGTAGAGAGAAATATAATCTCATACTTGAGCTCACAGATATATTTTGATGAGCAGAGATTACTTGGACTATCAATACTTTTAATGAGGGATAGTACAGTAGTAGAGGCAGTAAAATTTGGAATACTACTTAGCGAATACTATCCATTAGTAAATGCAAAAGGTGCAATTGAAATAATAGTAAACCTTTCAAAACATTCAGAGTACACCTACTACGGAGTAAGGGTATTAAAAAATCTACCAGAGTATGAAAAATACCTAGAGGAAATTGAGGCACAGAGTTTTGGAATAGGAAAAGAGATAATTGGAGAGATGAAATGAAATTAGGCAAAACGCAGGAATTAAAAGTAAGTAGAATATTAAAACAGGGAGCCTATTTAACAGATGGGAAAGAGGAAGTACTACTACCGGGAAAGGACGCTGCAGATTTAAAAGAGGGAATGAGTGTAAAGGTATTTATCTATCGCGATTCAAAGGATAGATTAATAGCGACGAAGAAAAAGCCCTATGTAGAAGTAGGAGAGCTTGGATATTTAAAAGTGGTTTCTAAATCGAAGTTTGGATACTTTATAGATATAGGACTGGACAAGGACGTATTTTTACCATTTAAAGAAACCCTAGGCAGAATAGACGAAGATTCATACTACCTATTCTATATGTACGAGGATAGATCAGAAAGACTATGTGTAACTATGAATCTACGAGATAGGCTTTCGTTAAAATCCCCCTACAAGGTAAATGACATAGTAGAGGGAACTATCTATGCCATAGATAGAGATAGGGGAATATTTGTAGCGGTGGATAATAAATACAATGGAATGATAAGAAAAAGCGAGATAAAAGGCGCCCACAAAGTAGGAGAAAAAATTGAGGCAAGGGTAGAGAGAGTATTAAAGGACGGAAAACTAACCCTAACAGGAAGAAAAAAAGCCTACAAACAATTGGAAGTAGATGCGGAGGAAATCCTAGAACTATTACAGGATAACGGAGGAGAAATACCACTAGGAGATAAATCAGACCCAGAGGATATACTAGAGGTAACAGATTTATCAAAGGGCGCATTTAAACGAGCAATAGGATATCTCTATAAGAATAGAAAGATAAAAATAGGGGACTATAAAATAGAATTAATAAAATGAAAATAGAACTAAGAATAAGGGACTTTGACTACAAGGGACGAGGATTTGGAAAGTATGAAAATAGGGCAGTATTTTTAGACGGAGGAATAATCGGCGATTTAGTAGAAGTAGAAATAATAAAGGAAAAGAAAAACTACCTAGAGGGAAAAATACTACGCTATATAGAAAAATCACCCAGTAGAGTAGAAAGAAAATGTCCATATAGAGAATGTGGAGGCTGCGATTTTTTAGAGTATCCCTATGAAAAACAATTAGAGTGGAAGAAAAAAAGAGTAGAGGAAAATTTTAGACGAATAGGAAAAATAGAAACAGAAGTAAGTGAAATAATTCCCTCAAAACAATACAATTATAGAAACCACATACAATTACAGGTAAAAGATGGAGAACTGGGATACTATAAGAAAAATTCAAGGGACATAGTAAAAATAAAAAGTTGTGAAATAGCAAGGGAGGAAATAAATGAAGTGATCCCTGTGCTACAACAACTAGACCTTAGGAAAATAAAAACCATATCCATACGAAGTAACTATAAAGAAGAGTTAATGGTAGTAGTGGTTGTAAAAGATGAAGTAAAAATACCAAATGGAATAATATCCCAGTTAATGGACCAAAGGGTAGTATCCCTTTATATAAATATAAATAGCAGGGGAAAATACAGGTACACAGAAAAATTTATAAAGGTATATGGCACAGACTATCTAGAGGATAAAATAGGAGAGTTAAAATTTAAACTCTCCCCAGCATCATTTTTCCAAGTAAATCCAAACCAAGTAGAAAATTTATACAATCTAGCAGTGGAATATCTACAACCAAAAGAGGAAGAGAGCATACTAGATCTATATTCAGGCATAGGAACCATATCACTATGGGCAGGAAAATTTGGTTCAGAAGTAGTGGGAGTAGAAGTAGTAGAAGCGGCAGTAGAGGACGCAAGAAAAAACGCAGAAGAAAATAAAATCGAAGCAAGATTTATATCGGGAAAGTCTGAGGAAGTAATAGATAAATTGGTAGAAGAGGGATTTGTACCAACAAAGGTAGTAGTCGATCCACCAAGAAGCGGAATGGAAGAGAGCCTAGTAAAAAAACTACTGGAGATAAAACCAGAAAAGATTGCGTATATATCCTGTAATAGTGCAACCCAAGCACGGGATGTAGGACAATTAATAGAGGAATACAGAGTAGAAAAAATAATACCCGTAGATATGTTTTGTAACACAGTACACGTTGAGACGGTTGCCCTTTTATCCCACCAAGAGGTCGAGAAGACTATTTA
>CAYFUL010000040.1:0-13208 GCA_964346375.1 uncultured Peptoniphilaceae bacterium | reverse complement strand
CTTATCCATATCAAATGTAACTGCCCACATAGAATTTAATGCAGTCCATCCAGCACAAGTTGCTCCCTGACAAGTTCCATTCCATCTAAACTGCTCTCTCTTCATATTTGCATTCATCATTTGGTCGTAAGCAGTAGTATTTATTGTATTCCATCTATGGGCAATCTCCCCAGATACAATACTCTTATTTGTAAAAATCTCCTTTTTTTCCTCATCAAATGCCATGTAATAGGAATGTACCACACTCATTATATGCATCTTAGTTTCTGGATGAGTAGTTACATCTTCTATAAGCTCCCCATTTTTATAAATATTTGGTCTTAATTTCTTTAAACTTTCAACATATTGTTTACCGTTCATTAACATGGTAATCCCTCCTTAAATTTAAATCATTATATTCATTTTTTTAGCAGCAAATGTGAGTTCTTCTCTAAATTCTGGTGCAGCAACTTTAATTAACTCCTTTGCTCTTTCTGAAAGGGTAAGTCCCTTTAATCTTGCAATTCCATGTTCAGTTACAATATTATCTACGTCGTAGGCGCTACATGAAATATGAGCCCCTTCTGTAAGTACAGGTTTAATTGCAGAAACAGTTCCCTTTAATGCCTTTGATTGAACTGAAATAAAACTCTGTCCTCCCTTAGAAAGCCATGCTCCTCGTACAAAGTCAGTTTGGCCACCAACTCCAGATACGATTTTTGTACCTACAGATTCTGAACAAACCTGTCCAAAAAGATCCACCTCTATACATGAATTAATAGATACAAAATTATCAAGCTGACCTATAACTCTAGGGTCATTTACATATTCTATGCTTCTAAAATATACTCCTGTATTCTCATGAAGAAAGTCGTAGGTTTTTTTAGTACCAAAACTAAATGATGCAACAGAGAATCCAGTGTCGATAGTTTTTCTAGAATTATCTACAATTCCATTTTCAATTAAATCCACCATTGCACCTGTAAACATTTCAGAGTGTATTCCAAGGTGTCTTCTGTCCTTTAATTCTCCAGCTAGTGCATTTGGCATTGCACCAATTCCAAGTTGGATAGTAGAGCCGTCTTTAATTTCATTTGCAATAAGTCTACCAATTGCAGCGTCCTCTTCTGAAATTGAAACAGGTCCAGTTTCAGGAAGGGGAACATTATTTTCAACAACTCCATCTACTTGTGAAATATGCACAGTTTCAGAACCATAAACTCTTGGTACATTTTCATTTACTTCCAAGAAAATCTTATCTGCACTTTCCATTTGAGCTCTTACTACAGAAGTGGAAGCTCCAAAGGTAAAGTATCCCTTTTCATCCATAGGAGAAACTGAACCGACAAATACATCTGCCTTTACCTTTTCTCTCCAAAATCTAGGAGCATCTTTGTAAAATACAGGTAAGTAGTTTGCCCTTCCAGCTGCAATTGGTTTTCTTGCATAGGCACTTGTAAACCAGGCTACATGACTAATATGATTAGAGTATGGCTCATTTAAATATGGCATATCCTCTAAAGTAAGAAGCATGTGTACAGTTAAGTCATGTAAATCATCTCTGACAGCTCTTTCACAAATTGCTTTAATAATTCCCGTAGATTGACCAAGGGCACATGGCGTTGCAATTATATCCTCAGATTTAAATTCCATTGCAACTTCGTCCATGGTCATTAGTTTAGAATCGTATTCTCTTTTAAAATCCAAATTCTTCACCTCCATTCATTTTATCTACACCATAATTTTTAGAAGTACAAAACATCTTATTAAATTTATACACAAAATACTTTTAATTAAAATAAGGTCCAATATTTTTTTAGGAAGAGTGTTTGAAATTCCTTAGAAATATTTCACAATATTTATAAAAATCCAAAAGAGACAAAGTTTTCTAAATGATACCTCCTATTTTTTAAGGGGTAGAATTTTTTTGTACAACTATTATTCATATACCATCTATAATTTAGAATCCTTGTATAAAGATAAAAGTAACTATATAATTATTATGGTGATAATATGACAGGTATATGTGAAATATCTCTAAGGCTTTTTGAAATAGACTCTCTAAAGGAAAAGAGGTCTATTGTAAAGAGCTTAGTAGAAAAATTAAAACACAAGTACAATATTTCCGTTGCAGAAGTTGGTTACAATGACTATTTAAATCAGTCTTTAATTGAATTTGCCGTAGTTAGCAATGATAGAAAATTTATTAATGAAGTTATGGACAAGGCAGTTGAATTTGTAGAAAACTGTTATGAAGTAGAAGTATATAGTGTAGAGAAAGAGGTAGTATGAGAATTAAGGATAGTGAAGTTATAAAGGTACTGGATATTTTAAGAAAGACCCATCCCGACGCAAGGTGCGAATTAGATCATACTACTCCATTTGAACTTCTAGTTGCTACTATTCTCTCTGCCCAATGTACTGATGTAAGAGTTAATATGGTAACTAAGGAGCTGTTTAAAAAATATTCCACTCCAGAGGATTTTTATAACCTTCCCATTGAAGTTATTGAGGAGGAAATTAAAACCTGTGGATTTTATAGAAATAAGGCTAGGAATATTAAAGGTACTAGTCAAATTTTAGTTGATGAATATAATTCTACAGTTCCCAGTAGTATTGAGGAACTTGTAACTCTGCCAGGAGTTGGAAAAAAGACTGCAAATGTTGTAGCGTCTAATGCCTATGGGATTCCTGCAATTGCTGTAGATACCCATGTATTTCGTGTAAGTAATAGAATTGGAATAGTTGATGCAAAAAATGTTGAGGATACGGAAAATCAGTTAATGGAGAGAATTCCAAAGGACAGATGGATTGAAACCCACCATCAACTGATTTTTCATGGGAGAAGAATTTGTAAGGCAAGGAAGCCACTTTGTGAGGAGTGTAGTGTAAGGAGGTACTGCTTAGCAGTAAAATGAAAAAGATAAAGAGAAAAAATGTCTATATTGGCGGGATACTATTTGCCCTATCCCTCCTTTTACTAAGTGGGTTTATCTACTACAATTCTGAAAGCAATGTAGAGGGTATTCACAGCTTTGTATCTATAGACGGAATAGAGATGGATAAACTTTCTAAGGAAGAGGCAAAAAAAATCCTAATGGACAATTACCGGGATGACTTGGAAAATAAAAGGGTTAAACTTCAACTTGGAGAGGCAGTTTACGATATTGGATACGATGAACTTGGATATGGAATAAATATTGACGAGGCAATTGATGAGGCTTACAACATTGGAAGAAAAACTGATGGATCTCCAGATGCCTTTAGAATTTTTACCCTTCCAGTAAATCACGGTTCAGTTGAAATGGGAGAGTACTTTACAGAAAATAAGGTAGATAATGTAATTTTACAAATTGCAGAAAAAATAGATACTCCTCCAAGGGATGCGGGAATTGTTATAAATGACAATGGACTTATTATTGAAAAGGAATTAATTGGTAAATCAATTAATAGGGACGATTTAAAAAACAAGTTATTAAACTATAAAGAGGGAACAGAAAATATTGAAATTCTTGTAAGTGATACTAACCCAAAAATTACCGTGGATGAATTTACCCACTTAGATAAAATAATTGGGGACTTTACTACAGAATTTTCAAAGAGTGAACAGAATCGAAAGGACAATATAAAACTCTCAGCTAAAAATTTTTCAGATGTAGTTTTTGAACCAGGAGTTGAAATTTCCTTTAATGATACTGTGGGAGAGATCTCTGAAAAAACTGGATATAAAAATGCAGGTGTAATAGTAAATGGAGAGTTTGACAGGGGAATTGGTGGAGGAATTTGCCAAGTTTCAACTACCCTATACAACGCCCTTATTAGAGCAGACCTTGAAATAACAGAGAGATCAAACCATTCAAGACCAATATTTTATGTACCTCTTGGAACAGATGCAGCAGTTGCTCCTGGGTACAAGGATTTAAAGTTTATAAATAATACGGGATATCCAATTTTTGTAAAGACATTTGTAGACGATGAAACTATTAGAATGGTACTAATTGGAAGTAGTGCAACAAGAAATTATGAGGTAAATATTATTCCAGAGAGAATTTCTGTAATTGAACCTAGTGTAAAGAAGAAGTTTACTCCAACTATGGAAGATGGAGAGGAAACTGTAGAGAAAAAAGGCTCAAGGGGATATAAGTACGATACCTATAAGGAAATTGTAAAGGATGGAGTAGCTGGTGAAAAGGAATATTTAAACAGCTCCTACTATATTCCACAGGATAAAGTAGTACTAATTGGAACTGGAGAGAAAAAAACTGAAGAAAAAAAGGACAAAAAATCAGAGAACACTAAAAAAAGTAATAAAAGCTCCAGTAAAAAATCCAATGATTAGCCTAAATATATAATTAACAAACTATAGAATGTATAAAATCTTTAGTCGAACTTTATAAATACACTAAAATATTTAGACGGCTTGTAGAAAGTATAAGAAAAAGATTTTATTAAAAAACTACAAATAAATGGCGGAAAGTAGGAAAAATTTAAGAGATAATAATATAATTTACACAAAAGATAGGGGATTCACCTCTATCTTTTTTATTCCCCTATGAAATCCTTTTCTTTAGAAATTATTTATTTTTGTAAAGGTATGCATTTACGACTTTTTTGTATTATAATTTAGGTGCAAAGATAAAATATTGATAGAGTGAAAGGTTATTTGCTAAATTTTAAAGGAAGGATGATACAAATGATTATTGGAGTACCTAAGGAGATTAAGAATCAAGAAAGTCGTGTTTCTGCAATTCCAGCAACAGTTCACCAACTTGTAAGCAAGGGACATACTGTATATGTTGAAAAAGGCGCTGGCGTAAATTCTGGATTTTCAGATGAGGAATATAAAAACGCTGGAGCAGTATTACTAGATACTGCAGCAGAAGTATGGAAAAAGGCTGAAATGATCTATAAAGTAAAAGAGCCTATTGAATCTGAGTACAAGTATTTTAGAGAGGGTCTAATTATATATACATATCTTCACCTTGCAGCAGACGAACGTCTTACAAAGGAACTTGTAGATAAAAAGGTAGTAGGTATTGCATTTGAAACTGTTGAAAAAGACCATGCACTTCCACTATTAAAACCAATGTCAGAAGTAGCAGGAAGAATGGCAGTTCAAGAGGGAGCAAAATATTTAACTAGTCCTCAAGGAGGAAAAGGTGTTCTTCTTCAAGGAGTACCAGGAGTTAAACCTGCAAATGTAGTAGTAATTGGAGCAGGAACAGTAGGAACTGCCGCTACAAGAATTGCAGTAGGTATGGGAGCAAGAGTTACAGTACTAGATGTAAATATTAAGAGCCTAGACCACGCATTAAATGTACTTGGAGATAAGATTGAAACTCTTTACTCAAACTCATACAATATTGCAGAGGCAGTAAAGGATGCTGATATGGTAGTTTCTACAGTACTTATTCCAGGACATAAGGCACCAAAACTTGTAACAGAAGAAATGGTTAAGACAATGGAACCAGGTTCAGTTATAGTTGACGTTGCAATAGACCAAGGTGGTTCAACAGAACTTACAGATGGTAGACCAACTAGCCACGACGATCCAATATTTGTAGAACATGGAGTAATTCACTATGCAGTAGCAAATATTCCAGGAGCAGTTGCAAAAACTTCTACAGCTGCACTTTCAAACGCAACAGGAGTTTATGCAGTTAAGATAGCAGACCTAGGATGGAAAGAAGCAGTAAAAGCACTTCCAGAACTAGCATCAGGAGTAAATACTGCAGAAGGACATGTAACATATAAACCAGTAGCAGACGATTTAAATATGGAATATGTAGATTTAAATACACTACTTTAATTTGAAAAATTTAGGGGCAGCGAAAGCTGCTTCTTTTTTTATACTCTAATTCCAAAAGTCTTTTCATATAAATTTTCTTATTGTAAGATAAATATAGAAGATTTTATGAGAATTTTGTAATTTTTTTAGGCAATTGATTCTTATTTACAGAAATTTACAAAACTTTGTTATAGTAAACTTGAGGAGAGATTATGAAATACGGAATAGTTGATATTGGTTCAAATACGATGAGATTAAACCTATACGGTGTTGATAGTGAGGGGAATTTTGAGTCTCTTCTTAACAAGAAGAGCGTTGCAGGGTTAGCTAGTTATGTTGAAAATGGATACCTTTCAAAAAAGGGTGTGGACAAAATTGTAAACGTGGTAAATAAATTTAATACCATTTGCCAACATTTTGATATTGAAAAGGTTAGTATTTTTGCCACTGCTAGTATAAGAAATGCAAAGAACAGCCCTGATGTTATTAAGTATGTAGAAGAGCATACTGGTAGTAAAATTAATCTTCTTACTGAAGAAGAGGAAGCAAATTTTGGATACCATGGTATTAGCGACGACTACAATATTGAAAATGGATATATTGTAGATATTGGTGGAGGTTCTACTGAACTTACCCTTATTGAAAATGGTTCTGTTGCTTTTTCCACTTCTCTGCCACAGGGTTCTCTTTCCCTTCTTAGAAAATTTGCCGATGAAATTTTCCCAAAGGGTGGAGAATTACAGAGTATGAAACACTATATTAGGGCTTTGTTAAAATCATCTGGAATACCAGAGGGGCTTGAGTATCCTGTTTATGGTGCTGGTGGTACTATTAGAGCTTGTGGAAATATTTCCCAGGAGTATTTTGATCTTACTTCTAATAAGGAATTAAGTAGAGGCCTTGTAAAAAAATTGAGTAAAAAACTTTACAACAGGGATATTGATGTACTTAAAACTGTACTTCAAGTTAGTCCTGAGAGAATCCATACTATTGTTCCTGGTATGGTAATTTTTAGAGAGGTCCTAAGATATACTAAGTCCAAAGATATTTATATCAGCAAAAATGGAGTTAGGGAAGGTTATCTAATGAGGTGTATTGAAAATGTCTGAAGAACAGAAAAATCTGATCTATAATTATTCACAAAATAGGGAGCTAAGCTGGCTAAACTTTAATAAGAGAGTTTTAGATGAAGCAATGGATTCTAATACTCCTACTTTTGAAAAGCTAAAATTTATTAGTATCTTTTTCAGTAATTTAGAGGAGTTTTACAAGGTTAGAGTTGGTTCTCTTACTGATTTAAGTATTTTAAAAGAGGAGACCATTGATAATAAAACTGGTCTTACTTCTAGGGAACAACTTCAACTTATCTTTGCTAAGACTAAAGAACTTCTACCCTACTGTGATATTATCTATAGGTACGTTATGGGAGAGTTAAAGAGAAGTGGTATTGAGGATTTAGAGCTTCATGAACTTGATAAGTATGAGAAAAAAGTTGCAGTATATTACTTTGAAAATTTTGTTGAGCCTATTCTCTCGCCACAAGTTATTGACTCTCACCATCCATTCCCATTTTTAGAAAATGGTATTATCTATGTAATGTTTACATTAAAAGGGGATATAGGGGAAACCTATGGTCTTATTCCTATTCCAAAGTCTGTAAAGCAATTTCTATACGTTGATGACTTTGAGAGAAGGTATATTAGAATTGAAAATATAGTTAAGGCTCTAGCAAATTCTGTATTTGAAAATTATGATATTGTATCTTCCCATATTGTTAGCGTAGTTAGAAATATGGATATTTCAACTGACGACTATCTTGAGGACCACGAACAGGACTATAGAACCTTTATGAAAAAGATTCTAAAGAAGAGAAATAGACTTCAGGCAGTTTAACTCACTAGCGATTCTGAACTTCCAAAGGAATTAGCTGAGTACTTGATGAAAAATTTAAACATTAAGGAAAATCAAATGTTTGTAAGTACAACTCCCCAAAGTATGAAGTATGTCTTTGCCCTTGAATCTGATCTAAAAAAACAAAACTTCAATGGATTTTTCTATGAGCCATTTAATCCACAAAAGAATATGATGCTTGAAGGAACTAATGAATATTTAGACCAAGTTTTGAAAAAAGACGTATTATTTTCCTACCCATACGAGGATATAAATCAGTTTATTACACTTCTTGATGAGGCTTCAAAGGACGATAGAGTCCTCTCAATTAAGGTGACCATTTATAGACTTGTAAATAATTCTAAAATCGTTCAAAAATTAGTTAGAGCAGCAGAAAATGGAAAAGATGTAACAGTTGTAATGGAACTTCAGGCGCGTTTTGATGAGGAAAATAATCTTTACTATGCAGATACTCTCTATGATGCAGGATGTAAAATTATCTACGGCATTGGTGGATACAAGGTTCACTCAAAAATTACATTAATAACTTTAAATACAGGGAATGAAATAAAATATATTACCCAAATTGGAACGGGTAACTATAACGAAACCACATCAAAGTTATATACAGACTTGTCACTAATTACAGCAGATGATGAAATTGGAGAGGATGCTGTAGAATTTTTTAAAAATGTAAGTATTGGAAATATAGACGGAGTTTACAATAAACTACTAGTATCCCCAACTTCCTTTAAACAGAATATTATTAGACTTATTGACGAGGAAATTGAAAAGGGAAGCGAAGGAAGGTTGTACTTTAAATTTAACTCCTTTACTGACAAGGATCTTATGATAAAACTTTCAGAGGCATCTCAGGCAGGAGTTAAGATAAGATTACTTATTAGAGGAATTACCTGTATGCTTCCAGGGATAAATGGATTTACAGATAATATAGAAATTCGCTCCATAGTTGGAAGATACTTAGAGCATCCAAGAATCTATAAATTTGGAACAGGAGAGGAGGCAAAAATCTATATTGGTTCAGCAGATTTGATGACTAGAAATACTGAAAGGCGTGTAGAAATTGCAACTCCACTTTTTGATAAGGCAGTAAAGGAAAAGGTAGTAAGGTACTTAGATACCCAGTGGAAGGATAATATAAAGGCTAGAAGAATTAGCCCAACGGGAGAGTTTGAATATATTAATAGGGAAAATGAGGTAGATGATTTTATCGCCCAAGATGCCATGATGAAAACTGCAATAAAAATTGCAGAGGATGGATATATAAAATCTAAGGACGAGGAAACTAGAGAGAACTTAAATAGAAATAGTGAGGTTCATGTAGAGGAAAAGGAAGGTTTCTTTGCAAGAATTATAAGATTTTTTACAGGAAAATAAATGGATTAGAAATTATCGGCATAAAGAATTATCTTTGTGCCGATTTATTATATCCATATAATTCTATAAAATTTTGTTTGTTATTAATATATAAGTGCAGAAGCTAATTCTAATAATTTTTCTATATCAAGTATTACTATTTTTGAATTACAGGTTTTAATTAGTCCGCCATCTCTAAAATTTTTTAGTACTTTTACTACGCTACTTCTCCTTGCTCCAACTAGAGATGCCATTTCATTTTGTGTAAGGGGAATATCCCTGCTATTAAAATTTAGGTAGTAGATAATTATTATACTGGCCACGCGATTTAATAGTGGTTCGTAGGATTCAGAGGTTATATTGTAGAGAAGTAGGTTTGTGTACTTGCAGTAGTGGTTAATTATTTCGTAGGTGAACTTTACATTATCCCCTACCATTTTTTTAAATGTTTCAACATCAAATTTTAGCGCTGTGGTTTCAGTAGCGGCTTCCATTAGTATAGAATACTCTAGATAAAAATTTTGCTCCTTTGCAATTATTGGATACAAACTTCCATGTCCAAAGTATCCTATAATTCTCTCTTCTCCAGAATCATGTAGTACAGAAATTCTACATAGTCCTTCTAAAA
Organism: uncultured Peptoniphilaceae bacterium; assembly: GCA_964346375.1. GTDB lineage: Bacteria > Bacillota > Clostridia > Tissierellales > Peptoniphilaceae > CAYFUL01. The sequence continues at coordinate 3,546 of CAYFUL010000040.1, read as the reverse complement.
ATAAGTATATGTGCTGAAAATTTTCGTTAGCCCCTTTTACATAATCTCCTCTATTAAATTTTACAACCTCATGGTCATATTTTTTAAATTCTTCAATAAATTCAGAAAATTCATCTACAAAAAAATACCTAGTCCTTAACATAGCACACCTCAAGTTAAATATATCAGAAATAGAATATTTTTTAAATATGAATACTAGGAGTCAGTTATTAAAAATAAAGATTAATAAAATAAGAACAAATAGGAGGGATAGTATGTCGTATAAAAATTTATCAAAGCCGGGACGAATAGGAAATTTATAATTAAGAAATAGAATGGTAATGCCTGCAATGGAAACATGGGCTGCAAATCCAGATGGTTCTGTTACAGATTCTATTATTGCTCACTACGCAAGGCGTGCAAATGGTGGAGTTAGGCTAGTAATTACTGAAATGACCAATCCAACTCCAGGATGTGTAACTTTTCCAGGGGAACTAGATATTAGCGAAGATAGATTTATGCCGGGAATAAGTAAAATCGCAGAGGCAATTCATGCAGGTGGAGCAAAGGCTGCTCTACAACTTTGTCATGGAGGAGTTTTTGCAAGGGGGACTGCTTCAAATAAACCTGCATATACTCCATCAGGTATAGGAACATTTTCGCTTCCTAACGAGGATTTAAAGGCAATGACTAAGGAAGATATTAAGGAAGTTATTGAGGACTATGCAAAATCTGCCCTAAGGGCAAAAATCGTTGGGTTTGATGCCGTAGAGCTTCACTGTGGACATGGATACCTACAAGTTGAATTTCTTTCTCCATACTACAATAGAAGAACTGACGAATACGGTGGAAGTCTTTACAATAGACTAAGATTTTCTCTAGAGATTATTGAAAAAATTCAAGAGTATTGTGGAAAAAATTATCCAATAATTTTTAAAATTTCTGCAGAGGATTACGTTGAAAATGGAATTACCCTTGAAGATTCCATTGAGGTTAGTAAGTATTTAGAGAAAGCTGGAGTTGCAGCAATTACTGTAAGTGCTGGAACTCTTGATTCAAGATACAAAGATTATGAAGATGTAATGCTTGGTAAGAAAAAAGTTGATGAGGAGAAGATGCTTCTTCAAAGGGGAATTGGATCGTCTACATGGATTCCATCTACATATAGCCCTAGAAATTTATATACAGATAATGCTAGAGAAATTAAAAAGCACGTAAAAATTCCAGTAATAACTGTTGGTGCAGTTACTCCGGAAAAAGCTGAAGAGATGATTGGAAATGGCGAGGCAGATTTTGTAGCACTAGGTAGACAAATTTTAGCAGATCCAGATTATCCAACTAAGATTGTAGAAAATAGACCAGAGGATATTAGACAGTGTTTAAGATGTAATGAATGTCTTGGGGGAGGAAATAAAAATAGAACTCTCCACTGTACAGTAAATCCACATCTTGGAAATGACGGACAGTTAAATACTCTAATTCTTACAGAGGCAAAGGACAAAAAAAGCGTTGCAATAGTTGGTTCAGGTCCAGCGGGACTTAATGCAGCAATCTCTGCAAGGGAAAGAGGCCACGAAGTAGATCTATATGAAAAGGATAGAAGACTAGGTGGACTTATGTACTATGTAGGAGCTCCAGATTTTAAAATCGACTATAGAAAATACACTGCCTATTTAATAAATAGGGTAAAAAAATTAGGAGTTAATATTAAACTTGAAGAGGAGTTTACCATAGAAACTGCTAGAAGGGAAAATTATGATAGAATAATTGTAGCAACGGAATCTGTTCTTGCTTATCCTAAAATTGATGGAATGGATAACAAAGAAATTCTAAATCTACTTGAAGTACTAGATGATAATTATCCAGATGTAGATAGTTTTCTAATTTGTGGAGCTGGTCTTGTAGGATGTGAAGTAGCTATGCACCTAGCCGAAAAAGGCAAGGACGTTACCATGATTGATATAGTACCAAATTTAAATCCTGCAAATCTATATGGGGTGGACTACAATTTAAACGCAAGGCTTATGGTAGATGGTGTTAAGATTGAACTTAACAAGGCAGTTAAAAAAATCACACCAACTAGTGTAATTGTAGATACTAAAAAAGTTGAGCCACCTTTAAATTTAAATACAGGTAAGGGAACTGAAAGACTATATGATTTATCTGGACCTTATGATGGTGGAGAAAAGGAGTTTACCGCTGATGCAGTAATAGTTGCCCTCGGAATGAAACCCCTTGATAAATTACTAGATGAACTTTCAGAAGAAGGATTTCCAATAGAGGCAATATGTGATGCAATGGGTGCAAGAAAGATTCTTAGTGCTGTTCATGAAGGATATCATGCAGGAAGGAGAATTTAATTGAAATGTATTAGACTCTTGTTTCCACAGTGGCAAGGGGGAATAAATAGAAATTATTCCATAGTTGGAAATGTACTATCCCTTGTACTGCCAGAAAATAGTAATCACAAAGAAGTTGTAGTAGATGTTTCAAAGGACTATGAGCAAGAAGTTGGTAGTGATGAATTTTTTGCCAGTAAAAATATTATTAATGAGACGAAATTGGCAATGGAATTAATTGAAGGGGAGAGTCCCGATGGAATAATAACCCTTTGTGGAGATTGCTCTGTATCTCAGGCGCCATTTAGCTACTTAATTTCAAAGTATAAAGAAAAATTAGGAGTGTTATGGATTGACGCCCATCCAGATATTTCCACACCAAAGGATGTAAAAAATGAACATGCAATGGTACTGGGAAATTTACTTGGTGATGGAGCTCCATCCCTTAGTAGTTTAGTTGCAGATAAATTAAAACCAAATCAGGTACTATACGCAGGGCTTATTGAGGAAAAACTTTTGCCCTACGAAATGGAAGCCCTTAGTAAATTTAAATTAGACTACCTTACACCAGTAGATGTAAGGGAAAATTCCAATAGGGTAGTAGAGTGGATTGAGGAAAATAATTTTGAGTATATTGCTGTTCATTTTGATCTTGATGCCCTTAGTCCTGTAGGATTTAGATCTTTACTATGTAATGAGCCGGGGAAAGGACCTGTAACTTACGCAGTAGGTGAATTATTTTTAAATGAGGTTGTGGACTTAATATTACTTGCCGGTGAGAAGGCAGATCTTGTAGGATTAACCATAGCCGAATATCTTCCATGGGATATTATAAATATGAGAAGGGAATTTAGTAGGTTAGGTATTTTTTAAGGGATATAGCATAGGATGTTGAGAAAATAGGTGCAAAAGTTAAAGCACCTATTTTTTTATATGAATAGTATAAATAATACATGTGTAATTTGGAATGGATTGGTAATAAAACACTGACACAATGAAACGGGCGCCTCGGGGACGTGGCGCCCCTACTATGGTTTATCGTGTTATGAATTGTAATATATTTGCGGATATTTTTTGAGTTGGTAATTATTAATTATGTTGTACAATTGTGGTTTATGGTAGGTTGCGTCGAGCCCTCGCCCGACCCGAGGGGATAGTATATCGGTACAACGGAGTACATTAGTATTAAAATATGGACATAACGAAACGGGCGCCTCGGGAAGTCGCC
>CAYFUL010000039.1:0-13568 GCA_964346375.1 uncultured Peptoniphilaceae bacterium | reverse complement strand
AAGGTGGTACACAATTTGATTAGCAGGGTGGTACACTTTCTTGTTGACAAAAGCAATAGCTAAAGATATAATGACGGACTTTGTATTCTCCAGCACATATATAAAAATTAGAGTTAAGAAAAACAAATGTAAACTCGTTCTTATAATTCTAAGAGATAGAATGGAATTAAAATTGTTATTAAATAAACTAGTAAGCATCACTTATCAATACTTAATGTTTGAAATGAAAAGGCTATTTTGTATCGGTAGTAAATCAATAAGAAAAATGAATGATACAAGGATAGCGGACCAAACCGGATCTAAGATTTTTACCTTTACTGTTATTCATATTCAATATTTTTAGTTATTAATTTCATTTTATTTATCCAATAACTCTTTCTAATATGCAGTTTCCATCTTCTATAATTAGAAATTTCCCACCTTTTGAACTATTATCCATCGGTTTTAGATTTACAAAATTATAAATATAATCTTTGCCGCTATCATCTACTATTTTCAGTGTCTCATTTTTATCTCTAACAACATCATAAACTTCACCATCAGTCAAACTATCAACACCAAAAAATTCGCCAACATATTTTACTTTTCCAACATATTCAAGTGGTATATATCTGTTTAATTCAGATTGAAAGACATTTATTATTTTCACTGTTCACTCCACTATTTCAATATTTATAATATCAGACGTTTCTATATCTACGTAATCTCTCCCTCGATCTAAAGAAATCATTTCAGTGTCAGGATCGTTATCTCCTGCTGATGTATAAAGTGTAAAATCTCCTATAATAACTTCTCCTTGAATAGTATATACTTTAATTTTTTTCTTATAAAATTTATATAAATTTTCTCTACCCTCAAATTTCCCCATTTTTTAATTCCTCAAATTTTTTTAATAAAGATATTATATTTAGCCCAGATTTAGAAATTAATTTGACTGCTCTAGAAAATTAAACAGTTCTCAAACTAATTATTTCTTATGTAATCATCTAATTCTTCATCGTATATATGGTTTCTGTAAAATATATCATCATGAATATTTTGAGCTTTTCTTCCAAAATCGGTTAAATCACCATTTTCGTCCATTCCATCATAACTTGTAGTTAATAAATCTATTTCGTCCAATAGATCTCCAAATGTATTTGTATTTATTGTATACTCAATTAATTCTCTGCCGTTTTCAACGTATTTTTCTATAAAATCTCTTTCTTCTTCTGTTATTTTTATCATTTTTTTCACCTACCTCCCTTTTATATCTCTACCCCTTTTTATAAAGAGTAGCCTTTTATAGCAATGATGATAATTTTTTCGATACTCTCCACTACCGCAAAAAAAAATTATAAAAAAATGACTACTGCAATGGCAAAGCCAATTACAGTAGTCATTCTTTACAAACATGGCAGGGGTAGCAGGACTCGAACCCACGGCACTTGGTTTTGGAGACCAATGTTCTACCAACTGAACTATACCCCTAAGTTAGCAAATATCATTGTAACAAAATTCCTGATATTTGGCAACTTTATTTTACATTTATTTTTCATTTTTTATAATCATTTAACGCTTATGTAGTCTTTCATCTGGGAGTACTTTCCCTCGCCTATCCCTGGCACTTTCATTATGTCCTCAGGATTTTTAAAGGTGTTATTTTTTCTATAATCCACTATTTTTTGAGCTGTCTTTTCTCCTATTCCCGGTACTCTTTCCAGCTCCTCCTGTGTCGCTGTATTTATATTTACCTTCGCACTTTCTACTCCAATAGATTTTTCTCCCTCCTCTGAAATTCTTGGGATATAAATTCTATCTTCATCTTGTAATTTTAGCGCTAGATTTACTGCGTCTATATCTGCATCTTCTGTAAGGCCTCCTGCTAATTCCACTGCATCTATTACCCTACTTCCCGTTTGCAGCTTTAATAAGCCGGGATTTACTACTGCTCCTGCTACATGGACATAGATATCCCCTTGCGGTTCTTCTTCTTTTATTTCCTCTACTTCTTTAGATACTAGTCCTGTTTTATAGTCTATACTTGGTTTTTGAAATTGTCTTAAAAATGTAAAAATAATTGCCACTCCAAGTAGGAGGGCAATTATTATCTTTTCAAATTTGGAAAATTCCATTTAATCACCTGGTAGCTACTACCTCTATTTCGATTATGGCATCTTTTGGTAATCTTGCAACTTCTACACAGCTTCTTGCCGGTTTATTTTCTTTAAAGTATTCTGCGTAGGCTTCATTCATATCTGAAAAGTTATTCATATCCTTTATAAATATGGTTACTTTTACTGCCTTATTTAAACTTGACCCTGCAGCTTCTAATATTGCCCCTACATTTTCTAAACTTGCTCTAGTTGCTTTTTTTATACAGTCTGTTACTAAATTTCCATCTCTGTCTATTGGAAGCTGTCCTGATGTAAATACTAAATCTCCTACAACTATTCCCTGTGAATATGGACCTATTGCTCCCGGAGCCTTATCTGTTTTTATTTCATTCATCTTCATTTCCTCCCCATAGTTTTTCTAAATTATAGTACTCCCTTTCCTCTCTGTGGAATACGTGTACTATAATATCACCATAATCAAGTAGTATCCATCGTCTTGAATCATAACCTTGGGAGTTAATTTTATCTACTCCCTTCTCGCTCATCTTCTCGTCTATTTCGTCGGCTAGTGCCATTACTTGATTAGAAGAATTACCGCTTACAATTACAAAATAGTCTGCTATGGAGCTCATCTTTGATATGTTAAGGACTTGTATATCTATTCCCTTCTTATTCTCACATGAGTCCACTATAACTTTTAATTTTTCTTGATTATTCATTATACCTCACTTTAGATTAAAACTTTCAAGTATTTTACTTGTTTCTTCTTCGTCTATTATAACATAGGAAATCTTATTTATATACTTTGGAGTTCCCACCATGGTTGTAGTATTTATATTTTCTCTACTAAATCCCTTTAGCATTGGTAAGCAGCTTGCCAACTCTGATATTGGAATATTGTTCTCTGTATTTTTATTGTAGCTTCTAATTATTCCCGGCGCTGCTAGTATTGTCCTTGGACTTTTTACTGAATCTATTAGGGCACTCATTACCTGTTGATGTGCCTCTACCCTTTGTAAATCTTGGTTAGTGTATCCTGAACCATCGGAGTTTTTTCTAAAGCGTAAAAATCTAATGGTATCCTCTCCATTTAATGTCTGTGGTCCTGCCTTTAAATGTATTATAAGAGGTGGATCGTCCCATGGATCTTCGTAGTCCATATCAATAGGTATATCTACATCTATTCCCCCAAGTTTATCTACCACGTCCATTACAAATTTATAGTCCACTACCACATACTTATCTAAATTTATTCCAAAGGTATCGTTAACTGTCTTTAGGGCAAGCTCTGCTCCTCCATGGGCGTAGGCAGAGTTTATCTTTCTATATCCATCGTATCCATCTACATGAACTCTTGAGTCCCTTGGAATACTCATCATATTTACTTTCTTATTTTTTATATCCACATTTACAATCATCATTACGTCACTTCTCTTAGACTTATCTGATGCAGAATCCATTGCATCTGTACCAAGCATTAGGAAATTTAATTCATCTCCCGGATTTTGTACTTTCTCAATAATTTCTGTAATGTTTAAATCTGGATTGCTTATAATAAAATAAGCCCCTACTCCTACACTAACTACAATTAGGAGAAGTAGAGTTATAAAAAAGGTCTTAAAAAAGGTCTTCATCTTCACACTCCAATAAGTAGTAGTTTCTTGCAAATAGAGTATCGCTGGCTAGGTACTGATCTTTTTCAATAATATGCTTTGCTGTACTATTAAGGGCATAGTACATACACCTATTTAAATCCTTTTCTGCAAGCCTACGCGCCTTTTCTACCCCGTCAAAATTTCTCTTAGGCTCAATATAGTCTGCAATGAAAACCACCTTCTCTAAATCCGTCATAGAGCTTCTGCCGGTGGTATGGTACCTTATGGCATCTAGTACTTCCTCGTCAATAACTCCATAGGATTTTTTTGCAATTTCCGCCCCTAAAAATGAGTGAATTACCTTAGGTGCTAATTTCATAGTATCTGTTATTACAAAGTCATACTCCTTAGCAAGACTGTATAACTTTTCATAGTCATTTCGCACACATTCCTCTGCAACTCTTAAACTGTGCTCGTAGCGTTTTTTGCCAATTCTATTACTTATGTCCTCATAAAAAGGGCGACTATTCATATAAATCCCTTCTATCTATATATTCAATTACACTTTGGGGAAGTAAGTACTTTACAGACTTCCCCAACTTAATTCTATTTCTAATCTCTGTGGAGGATATTTTATACTGTGGACCATCTACTAGAATAATTTCAGTTCCATAGTTGGATTTTAAATCCTCAATCTCCTTAAGAATTTCCTCCTCAATATCACCGGGACGTCTCATAATATAAAACTTTAAAATTTTTAGAACTTCCTTATATTCTCTCCAAGTCTTTAGCTGAAAAAGTGTATCGGAGCCAATAATATAGTATATCTCACTATACCCTTCCCTTAAAAAATGTCTAATGGTATCTATGGTATAGGAGTTCCCCTCTCTCTTTACCTCTATATCAGATAGGGTAAAGTATGGGTTATCCTCAATTGCATACTCTACCATTTTTAGCCTGTCTTCAGCGCTAATTAATGGCGCTTTATGGGGAGGATCTCCAGTAGGTAAAAATACGACCTTTTCTAAATTTTCCTCTGATCGAATAAATTCAGCTACCATTAAATGACCGAGATGAATGGGATTAAAAGTTCCCCCAAAAATTGCAATTTTAGATTTCAATTTTCTTATTTTCCTTTGATTCCCTGTATAGAGTTAATTTATGTCCTATTGACTGTACAAATTCTGCCCCAGTCTGTTCCATAATTTCCTCTGCAATATCCCTTGGCTCAACTGGAGAATTTTTAAGACAACTTATCTTTACTAGCTCGTGAGCTTCAAGAAGTTCGTCAATCTGCTTAATAGTTCCTTCCGTTAATCCATTCTTTCCAATTTGCATAAGAGGGTTTAAATTATGGGCAAGACTTTTTAAATATGCTCTTTGTTTCGGTGTAATCATACTACCTCCTATTCAAAAAATTCAAATTCATAGTCGAGGATAAATACAGAATCTCCCTCTCCTACTCCCAATTCCTTTAGCTTTTCAATTACAGAGTTCTTTCTTAAATTCTCTTGGAAGTACCTTAGAGAATCCCTATCGGAGAAGTTAGTAGAGCGCATTAATTTTTCAATATATGGTCCGTCTACAATGTACCTTCCATCTTCTTCGTATACGTTAATTCCCTCTTCCCTATCCTCTGGAACGTAGTACTCTGTATCAAAGGTTTCATACTCTGCAGGAGTATCCTGTACTATGGTAAAAATTCTCTTCATTAGATCTCCAAGACCTATATTTATTGCAGCAGAACCAGAAAAAATCTCATACTTATCTCCAAATTCTGCTTTTAATCTCTCAAAGTTCTCCTCTGCCTCTGGCATATCCATTTTATTTGCAAAGATAACCTGTGGCTTTTGGTATAGCTTTTCGTTATAACTTTTAAGTTCCTCGTTAATCTTGTAAAAGTCATCGATTGGATCTCTGCCTTCATGTCCAGAAATATCCAGTACATGAATTAGTACTCTACATCTTTCAATATGCTTTAGAAAATCGTCCCCAAGTCCAACTCCCTCTGCTGCCCCTTCAATTAAACCGGGAATATCTGCAAGAATAAAGGACTGCTCTGGTCCTAGACTTACCATTCCAAGATTTGGCTTTAGAGTTGTGAAATGGTAGTTTGCAATTTTTGGCTTTGCCTTTGAAACTACTGAAAGTATTGTAGACTTACCAACATTTGGAAATCCAACTAGCCCTACGTCGGCAAGGACTTTAAGTTCTAGAATAATATCCATACTCTCGCCCCTACTTCCAGCTTGGGCGAAGGTAGGCGCTTGACGAGTAGCAGTTTTAAAACGGGCATTGCCCTTTCCTCCACGACCACCCTTTACAATGGTGTACTCATCTCCCGGAGAATTTAAATCCACTACTACATGGCCAGTATTTGCCTCTTTAACAATAGTTCCCACTGGCACCTTTAGAATAATATCCTCTGCGTCCTTTCCAAACTTTAGCTTACTCATTCCATTTTGACCATTTTCAGCCTTATATTCTTTTTTATATCTAAAATCCATCAAGGTATGAATACCCTCGTCAGTTTTAATAATGACGCTTCCGCCGCGACCGCCGTCTCCACCAGCTGGACCTCCTGCCGGCTCAAACTTTTCCCTTCTCCATGCAATCGCTCCGTCGCCGCCATTACCTGCCTTAACCTTGATGCGTGCTATATCAATAAACATACTACCTCCAAACTAGGTATAGTATATCATAGAAAAAAGACACAAAAATTAAAATAATTTCAAAAATTTTGTGACAAAAGAAAAAGTCGTAGTATTCTACGACTTAAGCTAATTCTTGATATACATTTACAACTTTTTTATTGCCTCTGCCTTTTCTTTCGAATTTCACATATCCATCAGCAGTAGCAAATAGAGTATCGTCCTTGCCTCTTCCAACGTTTTCGCCTGGATGAATCTTAGTTCCTCTTTGTCTTACTAGAATATTTCCTGCAAGAACTGCTGAACCGTCTCCCTTTTTAACTCCAAGTCTTTTCGCTTCAGAGTCACGACCGTTCTTAGAACTACCTGCTCCCTTTTTGGATGAGAAATACTGTAAATTTAATTTTATCATTTTATTCCTCCATTTTCAGTTTAACATATTGTGGATATTCCTCCACAATGGATTCTATTCCAATTTTAAATGTCTTTAAAATAGTTTGAACCTCTATGGAATTATGGTTCTCTATGTAAGTATAGATATATCCATCATCCATTTTTAGACTCACATCATCTTCACTTAGTCCACATATAACTTCTAGCGCGTTTAAACACGTTATCCCCAGTACAGAAATACTAGCACATACTATATCCTCTCCATACTTGGCAGAGTCTGCATGGCCAGAAATTTCAAATCCCAATAGAACATCCTTATCTTTAAAGATGGTTATATTTGTCATAGGGAGATATTTTCAATTTCCACTAGAGTAAATGGTTGACGATGACCTTTACGCTTACGATAGTTCTTCTTTGATTTATACTTAAATACAACAATCTTCTTGTCTTTAGCTTGAGCTAGTACCTTAGCCTCAACCTTAGCTCCATTTAAGTATGGGTTACCAACGTTAAGTCCGTTATCGCTAACAAGTAGAACCTTGTCGAAAGTAAACTTACTTCCCTCTTCTATATCTAGCTTTTCAACTTTAACCTTATCTCCAGCCTTAACAGTGTATTGTTTTCCACCAGTTTCAATAATTGCGTACATTGTAGCACCTCCTCATAAATAAGACTCGCCCTAAAGGTACCCTATGGTTTAAAACCTACTCGGTGCGGTTACGATATATTATGATACCATAAAGCTATGGGATTTACAAATAGTATTTATATATTTTACAAATTTTATTTTCAAATTATACCATAGTTCTAAATATAAAACATAGTGTGAAAAAATTTTCATCTATACTTTATTACTATAACTTGTTTACCAAAATATTATTTGTTAAACTATTCCATAACGTGGAAATTTTTTTAATAAATTTATTTTAAGGAGGAATAAAATGAAAAAAATTATTTCAATCCTTCTAGTTTTAACCATGGCAATTTCAATTGCAGCTTGTGGTAAAACTGATGGAGGATCGACAGAAGAAGGAATTTACAAACCTGGTACATATACTGCAACTGAACCTGGATACAATAAGGAAAATCCAATAGAGGTTCAAGTAACTCTTTCTGAAAATAAGATTGAGTCTGTAGAAATATTAAGCCATGGAGAAACTGAGGGAATTGGATCAGTAGCAGTTGAAAAACTTCCTGAGAGAATTTTAGAGACACAAAGTGCAGATGTAGATATTGTTTCTACTGCAACTATGTCCTCAAATGCAATTCTAGCAGCAGTAAAGAAAATCCTAGATGAAAATTCAACAGGCAAGGCTCCAGCAGCTACAGGCGAAAAAACATCTGAAGAAACAGCAGCTAAGGATTATGACGTAGATGTTGTTGTAGTTGGAGCAGGTGGAGCTGGAATGGCAGCTGCAATTGAAGCAAGTGCCAATGGAAAAAGTGTACTTATCCTTGAAAAAGGTGAAATGACTGGTGGAAATACTACTAGAGCAACTGGTGGTATGAACGCAGCAAAAACCGTTTACCAAGATGCAAATGAATTTGACCAAGGTGCAAAGGATGCAATTGAGAAAAAACTTGCAACAGTTGATGAAAAATATCCAGAGTTAAAAGAACTTGCTAATACAGTAAAAGCTGAACTAGCTTCCTACGAAGCAAACCCAACTGGATACTTTGACTCTACAAATCTATTCCTACTTGATACTCTAGTAGGTGGAAAGAACTTAAACGACTATGACCTTGCAAAGACATTAGTTGAAAATAGTGCCGGAGCAATTGAATGGTTAAAGACTTATGGAATGGAATTAACAGACGTTGCAGCATTTGGTGGAGCAAGTGTTAAGAGAATTCACAGACCTACAGAAAATGGAAAGAGCGTTTCAGTAGGAGCATACCTTGTACCAAAATTAACTGCAAAAGTTGAAGAGATGAATATTGAAATACTATTCAATACGCCAGCAACTGAACTAATTGAAAAAGACGGAGCAATTGTTGGAGTAAAGGCTGGAGATAGTACAATTAATGCAAAATCTGTTGTACTTGCTACTGGTGGATTTGGAGCAAATTTAGATAAAGTTGTAGAACTTAAACCAGATCTAAAGGGATTTGTAAGTACAAACGCATCTACAATTACAGGAGATGGAATTTGGATGGCAGAGGCAGTTGGAGCAGATACTGTGGATATGGCAGAGATTCAAATTCACCCAACTGTTGAACAAAAAACTGCATCTCTAATAACTGAAGGAGTTAGAGGAGATGGAGCAATACTTGTAAATCAAGATGGAGTTAGATTTATAGACGAAGTTGGAACAAGGGACGTTGTAAGTGCTGCAGAAATTGCACAACCTGGCGGATATGCATACCTAATCTTCGACAAAAACATGGTAGATAAATCAGGTCCACTACAAGGATATATTTCTAAAGGATTTACAGAAGAGGGAGCAACTATTGAAGAACTAGCAGAAAAAATTAAAATTGACCCTGCAACTCTTGCAGAGACATTAAATACATGGAATGAGTCGGTAAAAAATAAGAAGGACGATGCATTTGGTAGAACTTCATTTACAGAGGAACTTGCAACTGCACCATACTATTCAATAAAACTTTCCCCTGGAATTCACCATACAATGGGTGGACTAAAAATAAATACCAATGCTGAAGTATTAAACAAGGAAGGACAACCAATTAAAAACCTATACGCAGCAGGAGAAGTTACAGGAGGAGTACACGGAGGAAATAGACTTGGTGGAAACGCAGTAGCAGATATAATTATATTTGGTAAGATTGCTGGAGAAAATGCAGCGAAGAACGCACAATAGAATAGAGAGTAAAAGGGAGATTTATTAGTCTCCCTTTTTATATTTAAAGATTAGAATATAATTCTTGGTAGGTTGTGTTGGCCCCCGCCCGACCCGAGGAGATGGTACATCGGTAACGTGGAATACACTTGTAGTAAAAAAGATATGAGGTAATTTCATTGGTATTATGGAATTGATTTACAATAAAACCCTAACACATTGTAACGGGCGGACCCAGGACAATCCGCCCCTACTATGGGTTGTGAAAGCTGTAGAATAATTTGTTTTTCGAACTTTATGGTAGGGTGTCGATACTTTGTAAAGGAAAGGTATTAAAATACGATGGTTATTTAACTCAATTAAATTAATTGGCAAACACCCACCCTGCAATAGTTTGACAATTCTATAAAACTAATTTATTATACAATTAACAATAATATTTTGGAGTGGATTTATGAAAAACGTATACGATACATTGGAAGAAAGAGGTTTTATCGACCAAGCCACCTACCCTGATGAGCTTAGGGATCTTCTTGGTCGTGAAAAGATAAAATTCTACATTGGCTTTGATGCCACAGCCGATTCTCTAACCCTTGGACACTTCCTTCAAATTAGAGTTATGCAACATATGCAACAGGCTGGCCATATTCCTATTGCCCTTCTTGGTGGAGGTACTACCATGATTGGTGACCCTTCTGGAAAAACCGACATGAGAAAGGTAATGACTAAAGAATTTATCGCCCATAATGCAAGTCGCTTTAAGGAGCAAATTGGAAAATTACTAGACTTTTCAGATGATAAGGCAATTTTTGTAAACAATGCGGACTGGCTACTAGACCTTAACTTCCTGGATTTTATGAGAGAGATTGGAGTACACTTCTCTGTAAATAGAATGTTAAATTTTGACTGCTATAAGAATAGAATGGAAACTGGACTTACATTTTTTGAGTTTGGATATATGTTAATGCAGTCCTACGACTTTTTAGTTCTATATAGAAATTACCATTGTCGTCTACAACTTGGCGGATCTGACCAGTGGTCTAATATGCTTGGTGGATATGAATTAGTTAGAAAACTTGAAAAGGATACAGTTTATTCAATGACCTTTAAACTTTTAACTACTGCAAGTGGAGTTAAGATGGGTAAAACTGAAGCTGGTGCAATTTGGCTTGACCCTGAAAAAACTTCTCCATACGAAATGTACCAGTACCTAAGAAATTCTGACGACAGGGACGTTATTAAATTTATGAGACTCCTTACAATGCTATCCCTTGATGAAATTGCTGAGTATGAAAAATTAGAGGGAGCAGAGTTAAATAAGGCGAAGGATGTTCTTGCCTTTGAAGTTGTAAAGGATATTCATGGCGTTGAAGCTGCAAATGAGGCTAGAGAAGCATCAAAGGCACTTTTTAGCGGCGGAGGAAGTATGGAAAATATTCCTTCAAGCGAAATGAATAGGGATAAATTTACAGATGGCTACTCAATTTTAGAGGTGTTAAAGGAATTGGGACTTATTAAGTCAAATTCTGAAGGACGTCGTCTTATTGAACAAGGGGGAGTTAGTTTAAACGACGAGAAGGTTACAGACACAAACTATAATTTAACCTTAGATGACTTTACAGAAGATAAAGCAATGATAAAAAAGGGTAAAAAAGTTTACCATCAAATTGAATTAGTAGATTAAAAATAGCCTTGGAAAAATCCAAGGCTTCAGATATTAAAAAAGTAGGTGTGGAATTTCAAAATACACCTACTTTTTTATATACAAATAGTTGAAGATAATGGATATGTAATTTGGAATAGATAGGTAATAAAATACGGACATTGTTTAACGGGCGGATTTGGGACAATCTGCCCCTACCATAGATTTTGAAATGATATTGTTTTGTTCAATGTACGGGTGATTTTAGAATACGGTGCAATTTAATACAATTGTTTAAAAATAAATCATGGTAGGGCGTCGGGCGTCCCGCCCGACCCGAGGGGATAGTGTATCTGTAATTTGGAAAAAATAGGCATTAATACATAGACGTAGTTTTACTAATTGTCTTCCCTATTAATTTCATCAAGGAGTTCATCTAAAGATTCGTAAGACTTAGTTTTTATTTTTCCAGAGATAATATTTCTAGCTTCTTCTATTGCCAATTCTGTTTCATCATTGTATTTTTGTTGAAAATGATTTTCTTCATTCATATTCATTGTGTTCATAAATTTAATCTCTCCTAACTTGAAAGGACGTTATAAAATATACTACCAAGTACATAACCATAAAAATTAAAAGTACACTTGTGAGATTTTTTCCATACTCTCCTACTTTTATCTCCCCAAAAAGTAACAAGGATTGGTAGATTATCTTTGAAGCAAAAATAGAATGGACTAGGGCTGTAATTATTGGCAGTGAAAATATTAGTTTCAACTGTTTTGTACTTACCCTATTAATTGTAGCTGAATCTATTCCTATTTTTTTCATTATTCTGCGATTTTCTCTATCCTCGTATGCCTCTGTTATCTGTTTGTAGTAGAGCATTAATGAAATTCCAACTCCCAGTACAATGGATACCAATACTCCAATAAATAAAAATCCCCCGTTTAACGTATTAAGATTTTCTGCAATGGACCTTTTACTGATAACATTCAGGTTATTTTCCTTTGCTAACCTACGAATTCCTTCCTCTCTAACTTCTGGATCCTCTACGTTAAAATCTGCCGATATTAGTACCCTTTTATTATCCTCAATGTCATTTCCAAAGTACTATATAAATCCACTCATAGTCTCTTCGTCTGGAACAGTTATTACCAGGTATTCCACCGCAATATTTTCATTTATTTTTAAATTATCTTCTATGGTTTTATACTCCCTATCTCCAGTTTTTATTTCAGCAAATTTTTGAATAGGTCTATTTGACGCGATTAAACCTCATTCTTCTTTAGACTTACTCCCCTATCTGTTCCATTTCTTACCTCTAGGTAGTAATTTGGAATACTACTATTCTCAAAGGGATATAGAATATTGTCCTTATTAGTTACTGGAAATATTCCACTTGTATACACATAGGTATCATTACTATAATCTAGTGAATTTACTAATTCCCTAAGTTCTTCCTTCTTTTCCCTTATCTTGTCAACATTATTAATGCTAAATTTCCCTTTTACATTTAAACTGTAGTCGTATCCCAGGGAGTTCTCCACTTAATTTTCCATTATCCTATAAATTGAAATGGTGCAAGTTAAAGCTAAAATTACTCCCGTTGAAAGAATTGCAATTGAGGAAAGGCTTACTGCATTTGCCTTCATTCGATATAACATTTCAGAAATATTTAGAAAGTTTTCCTTTTTGTAGTAGTATTTTTTCTTTGCCTTTAGTCTTTTTAAAATAAATATACTTAGGGAAATATATAAAAAGTAGGTGGCTGCCATTACTAGAAGTATTGCTTGAAATAAATTTGCAATGGCAAGTACTGTTCCATCTGTTTTTAGGGCAATTGTATATCCCATTACTAAAAATACAGTACCTAAAATTAAAAGCAGTACCTTGGTTTTCGGCTCTCTTTCAGCAATTTCACCTGACTTTAATACTTGAACTACGTTTTTCCTAGCCAGTGTAATTTTTCCGTATAACTCTATTAGGAAAAACACAACTAAGATATTAAGTAGCACTAATACGGCAGAATTCAACGAGAAGTTATAATCCATACTCGTCGCCCCAGTACTTAAAATTGAGTTTAAAAACATAAAGGCAAGTTTTGCAAATAGATGCCCTCCAATAATTGCAAATATATATGAAATAGTAGCACTATAAATATTTTCAATGGTGTTTATAGTTCCAATTTGTCTTTTCTCAAGTCCCAGTACCATGTAGAGGCCAAGTTCTTTCTGCCTTCTCCGAGAGATAAAATTATTCCCATAGAATAATAATATCATTGAGAGAATTACTACAAAAAATACACCTATTCCCATAAGCATAACTAGGTCCTCGTGCAGTGTCACTAGTATGGGAACATGATTTGTTTACATGGTTACTAGTATAGGAAG
>CAYFUL010000038.1:6145-13742 GCA_964346375.1 uncultured Peptoniphilaceae bacterium | reverse complement strand
TTAATAAAATCAGAAATTCCTGCTTCTAATTCATTAGACAGTATTGTTTTATCTATACTAATTTGTCCATCAGTAGGTATATCTAAATAAATTGGATTAAAGATTAATATTTGATCCACCTGACCAAGTATATATGAAACTTCCTTCTCATTAACTATATCTCCAACTACTCTTTCAAAAGAAGTTACATCCATTGAATAGTATTGGCTAAATTTATCGAAAGAAAGTAAACTGTCAGACAAGCGAGTGTCTTTAGGTGATGTAGCCTCCGTATTTTTTCCAGAATTACATGACACTAATAAAAATATTCCTAGTAAAATTACTAAGTACTTCCTTTTCATTTTTCCTCCTTATCCAATTCTTGAATATATCTATAAATTGACTGGGTGGAAATTCCAAGTAGGTCTGCTGCTCGCTGTATTGCTCCCTTGTAGTTAAATACCTTTAGACGATGGAGTTGTCTTATTGGATTGTCCTCCATCTCAATTCTATATAGTGGTATTCTTCTATTTCTATTTAATGCTATTGAATCTATAATAGACTCTACAATTTTATCTACAGATTCGTCATAGGTTCCAATTTCTGAAACTGCTCCATAGAGTAAATCCGTCTCTATAGTTGAACGAATATCTAATAATTTTGTAATATCTTCCTTTACAATTAAAAGCCCTATTACTTCCTCATCTTTTATAAAATAAGTGGAATTTCTAATAACCTTCTCTGATTCAATGGTAGTGTAGTTTACGCGAAAATTCTCTTCACTTCCCCTTAGCAAGTTTAAAAATTTATATCCCTTTACTTCGTCCGTTACAAGTTCTCCCGTTAAAGCTCCATTTAGTACATAAACTAATGTACTACTTTCATCTTTCACATCTCTTATTTGGACCTGATACCTCCTATTTGATGATTCATAAATAAATTGTGCAATGGGTATGTACTTTTTTAGCCTTGAGTCCATTTGATTATAACTGTTATTTTTCACCATAGACCACTCCGAATAAATTCTCCTTTCTATCAATATAACCCTCTTGATATAACTTCTCTAACCTCATTTTCAGTTGTTCAACTGAAAGTTTTATGCCATGTTCACTTTCTAAATACTTTGCTATATGCATTCCATCTATCTCTGGTTTAATTGGAAAACTGTCCTTTAACTTCTCCAGTAGAGAATTTGCATCCTCTGTGGATTTATTTACCAATTCGTCAAATGGGTTTAATTTGTGTGGACTAGTAGTATGGGCTGCTCTAATTCTAACGTAGGATGTTTTACCCATCTGTGCTGACGAAATAAATACATCTCCCGTTACTAGGTATGGCAGTCTTTTTGCCTCCTCACTAGTAATATCTGTCTCCTCTTTTATAGTATCTATATCTGATGCCCTTACTGTTCTAAAAATTAACTTTGTATTTAATTGGGCAGTTATAGTTTCATCTAGTAGTGTTGGCCTTTGGGTTGCAAGTACTAGAAACACCCCGTACTTTCTCCCCTCCGGACTTATTTCCTTTAGTATGGATTTTGAAGGGGTATCGTATCCCTTTGGGGCAAAGTTATGAGACTCATCTGTAATTATTATAAAGGGTGGAAAATAATCTCCTACCTCTCCCCTGTATACTGCATCTCTATAATCCCTTCTCCTGTAGTAGAGTTTATTTAGAATATACGCAGAGAATACCTGTATCATTCTAGTAGATCCCCTTAGTACAGTTAGCTTTCCATTTTCTAAATTATCTACTATGGAATTTATATCTCTACCAAAGACACCTTCCTTTTCTAGGCGATTTAATCGCCAAAACACCCCTCTAACAGATTGTGGCGCACAGTTCTTTCCATATTTTTCATAGACCTCTAATATCTCCGACAGGTCATTTCTATCCCCTGGGTCTTGGTAATTCATTGCATTTCTAATTGATTCACTACTTCCATATTCTTGGGCTTGAATAAGGTAGTCTAACCTACTTCTAAATAGTTCAAAACCCTGCCCATAGGAAAAAATAGTATCTACTACATTTCTCATAGAGTCCGTTAGTGTAGAAACTGCATCTAGTAAATTGGTAAGCTCGTAGGAATTTAGGCTTTCAAATTTTACTCCTATATCCTTTCCAATTTCCAAGATTTTAAATGAGTCTGTAAAATCCTCTCCGTCTAAACTGTTTGAAAAATCCATCTCATAGTGAGGATCCAGTACAATAGATGGAATACTCTTCTTCATAATCTCTTCAAGTAGTACCCTTAGTCCAAAACTCTTTCCAGAACCAGACCCACCAAATACTCCAATATGGGGGTATTCGTTCATTCCCCTGTAATTAAATACATAGGGAAGGTCCTCCTGCTTAACTACTTCATCGTTTAAATAAAGACTTAGTATATCTCTATACTCACTTGGGGCATGGGAATATAAATTATCTGTATTCTTAGTTACTCCAAGAATAAGACCGTCCTTAGGCTGAACTGGAAGGAGTAATTTTTTAATCTCCTCAAACTCCGGTTCCCTTACCCTACTTCCTGCTAATACGGGATACTTTGCCTCTGTATGAAGTCGTAATTTTCCAACATAGACTATTTCTGAGTCTACATCGTAACCCATAGAAGCAAGGGATTTAAGTACACCATCGTCTATAAAATCCCCCTCCATATTTAGGGGAATATACCTATTGTACGTCTGCGCATCTACAACTTCGCCAATGAGATTTTGCTGATTTTTATCCTCAATAATTAGCAGTTCATTTATTCTAAAATTCTTTTCCCTTGACCCTACAAATACCTCTTGACCTGTAGTTACTCCTAAAACTCTCATAGCACCCTCTTATCTCTTTCAGATACGAAAAATCTCTCGTATATATCCCTATCTAAAAAGTCCTTTAGCAGACCTTCCATTATTGTATCCGTAACCTTTACCTCTCTATCTACAATATCAAGCCATAGTGGAACTCCCCTTGAATTTATAGGCGTTAATGTATATACAAGATTTGCAACCTCTACTGCATATGCCCTTTGGTTTGAAAGTATATCCATTCCTATTGCTCCCGGAAATTTTGAACTTCTAATAAAGCCTGTGGAAAGTCCAGAGCGTTCCTTTTCGTTGTACTGGTCGTCTATTAAAAATAGTTCCCCAGTCTTTAGCTTCCCAAATAGAATTTCCCTATCGTAAAAATCTCCACCTAGTGCATTGGAAAACACCTTGGATTTTATATCCTTAATAATTCCACAGAGAATTACTCCCCTTTTCTCGCAAATATTAACTAAATCCTCCCAATTTCTTAGGTCCATAATCTTGTAACGAAGAAGCCCGCCGTCCATCATTAGAATACTAATGTCTAATTTCTTTACAGCTTCAATTGCTACGTCTATTTCAATTGAGGCAAGACGCACATTGCTTTTGTCCTCCTCCTCATCGTCTAGTATTGGAGTATAAACCTCGTTTAAGAAAATTCCATCTCCAGAAGTTGGCTTTGCAAGAGACTGGTAAATTTCAATGTAGTGTGGATACATTCCTCCTACCCTGTTAACGCTTCCATCAACTCCAACAATTAGACCTAAGTTCTTAATCTTCTCATCAGAATATTTTTCAAGGGTATACAACTCTCCAATGGAACTAATTCGCCCTAGAAAATCACCTTGGCTTAAATTAAAGTATTCCCCATATTTAGCTTTAAGTGTGTCGTTTACAATTTCAATATTCTTTGAAATACTTCCTAGTTCCATTATTCCTCCAAACTAATATTGTAGACCTTGTTTTTCGACAGATTATACTTTTTAGAAATCTCCTTTACAGCTTGAGATTTTGAGTAGCCTTCCTCTATGTACTCCTGTAGAATCTTCTTTATGTCAATTTCTACCTCTTCTTCCCCTGCACCTTCAAGGACAAGTACAAATTCACCCTTTTCTGTAAAACCCTTTTGTAGAATTTCCTCTACACTTCCACGAATAAACTCCTCGTGAAGTTTTGTAAGTTCCCTTCCTAAAGATACCCTTCTATTTCCAAGTACCTCTAGTATACTCTCCAATGTTGATACTATTCTATGGGGCGCTTCGTAAAATACTATGGTCTCCTTTACTTCCCTTAGATTGTTAAGCTCTCTATCTCGGGCAGATTTTTTTGAATTTAAAAATCCATAGAAGTAAAAGTGCTCCGTAGAAAGTCCAGACCCTATTAGCCCAACTAGGGCAGCATTTGCACCGGGAAGAACTGTAAAATCCACTTCCCTTTCAATTAGTGCAGAAATTAATTCTGCTCCCGGGTCAGAGATTCCCGGCATACCTGCATCAGTTATTACTGCAATATCCCCGTTAAAATTTAGCACCTCTTCAATTTTTAATCCCTCATTGTGTTTATGGAAGGATCTTAATGGTTTAGATATGCCAAGGTATTTTAATAGCACCCCAGAAACTCTAGTGTCCTCTGCATAAATTAGGTCTACATTATTTAATACCTCTACAGTTCTTATGGTAATATCTCCCAAATTTCCAATGGGAGTTGGACAAAAATAAATCATACTCACCTCTAAAAAAATAGCACCGGAAGTGCTATTTAATTGTATATACCCTATTTTTTATGTCTTCTAAAGAAAATCTATTAATTTTATTAATTCCTGGGTTTACTCCCTTTCTTCCCTCAACAAATACAACTCTTTTAGTTGGAGAGTATTCCACTATTTCAATCCTCTTTGGATAGATTTTATACTTCCACATTAGGTGAAGAAGTTCATCTATTCTGTATTGACTTAAAATTATATTAAAAGTACCATTGTTTTTTAATAGGTACATCCCCCAGTAGACAAAGGACTCTAAATTATTTCCATGTTTAGAAATTCTATGGGTCTCTTTACTAGATGCTAAACTCTCCTTAAAGTAGGGAGGATTTATAATAATTGAGTCAAAGGAATTTGAGGGGAAAATACTATCTAAGTTGCCAATATCTACATTGTACTGGGTGATCTTCTCCCCTAGATTATTTAACTTTATAGTCTCCTCTGCAAGATTAAAAATATCCTCTTGTATTTCAAAGTTTACTACCTTATCCACCCTATCTACTATTCTTAGACCGAGTATTCCAGTTCCACTTCCTAAATCTCCTACAACTCCCCTTACCCTCGCAAAGTATGATAGTATTAATGAATCAATACTAAATGAAAATTCACTACTATTTTGAATAATTTTATATTCCGTTCCCGGTACATAGTCCAATCTATTCACTTTCAACCCCACTCCTATTAGTTAGTAGGTAGAAGGAAATATCTCCCTCCATTTTTTCATCTAAATTGTAGAAAGAAATATTATTGAAAATAATCTTGTAGCTAATTCCTAAATTTTCTCCCTCCATTACTAAATCCTCAGATGAAATATTTTGATTTGATACATTTAGGCTTATTAGTTTTGCATATAGTTCTTTATAATCTATGGTAAAGAACTTCTCTAAGGAACTTCCGTCCTTACTATATAGACTAACCTCTAATACATTATTTGCCTTATTTAAATGGTACCTTCCCACGTCCTCCTGCCTATCACTAACCATAAGCATATTTGAATATCCTTCAATATCCATTATTTCATCAGGACTTATATCATAGTATAGATATTTTTCTTCAGAATCTGATTTTTCATAGTAGTAGGTAAATCCAAATACCTTATCAAAATTATCACGCTTATAATCTGAAGGTAGGTAGGGAAATTCACTTAGCTCATGTTCCATTGAGGCATATCTTACAAGATTTTGTATCTCAATTTTGTCCTCATTAGGTACATCAGCTTTTGGAATAATTTTATTATCTACAAGCATATTATTTCTCTCAAGAACTTTTTTTAATTTACTACTTTGAGAATAGCTACTTAAACTATAGGCAGAAGTAGGTCCAATAGTTGAAAATAGAACTATGAAAAATAACATAATTGGAATGGTTATATTGGTGGAATTTTTATAGAAAATATAGTGGAACATTGAAAGAGTTGACCAAATTCCAAGTACTACTACAAAGTATCTATTCTCTGTAATTCCAAAATGACCAATTCTAATTCCCATGGATACAAACATAAACCCTAGTAAAGGTAGCATAAAAATTGGATAGAATTTTCTAAATTTATCTACAAATTTTTGACCTTTTAACTCTGAAATTACAAATAAAAATCCTACAGATGCAATAGAATACCAAAGTACCAAGTTTGTAATTTGATTCTTAGGAATTTCTCTAACTATGAGAATTTTTCCAAAGTATAGGTATATTACAGCCATGTAGATAATTAGAACAGGCATAATAATATATACTAGTAGTACCTTTGCAACCTTTGTAAATTCATAATCACCATAGGTATTGGCAACTTTTGGAAAAGAGGACAGTAGTACATCTGGTCCAAAGACAAGTGCCATAATTACAAATGTAATAAGGTAGATTTTATACTGAGATGGAAGGCTAAATAGATAGGTTATTAGTAAAAATATTGATGATACTCCCACATATAAAAATATGGAGTAGATTATGGCAATTGAAATTGAAGAAAAAATTTGAAAAACATAGGGAGTATAATCCTTATGGTAGAACAATTTTGCCACAAAAAAACAACCTATAATTAGCGCAAGCATTACTCCAAAATAGGTGTAATGAAATCCCTTAGGTGTAACTTCTCTGGAATTATATATTATTAAAAACATTGTAAGGATAATTGGAATATCCAATAAGTAGGCAACGAGCCTAGCTCTTTTATTTCTAGTAAGTGTTTCTTCATCAGTTACAGAATATTTTAATCCTTCGCTAAAGAGATGTAGAAATAAAAAATTTCCGGCTAAAAATATAAAAAACAGTCCCAAGTACATGTACTCTTCATGGTCTCTAATTATTTCATATATAAAAATCATTGCCGCTATTTTTAAAAAGATTGATGTCAATGGAAACCTTTTATAAGAAGATTTTATATTTAAAACAAGGCCCTTGACCGTTGAAAATAACTTCATAGATTCTCCTTTACTATTAATAATTTAAGAATATACTAAAAAAAATTACAATGCAATAAAAATACGAAACTTTCACCACATTGTAACCATTATTAATACATTATTTCCATTAGATAAAGACCACCTGCAGGAGCAGTAGGTCCAGCTAATTTTCTATCTCCACACTCCAGTAGTTTTTCAATATACTCTGGGTCAAATCTTCCTCTTCCAACTTCCACAAGAGTACCTGCTACAATTCTAATCATATTTTTTAAAAAACTCTTCCCAGAAAAATCTAGAATAATAAATTCTCCCTCTCTTTTAATTTCAACACTGTCTAATCTTCTAATAGTATCCTTTACAACTGCATGGCGCCCCATAAAACAGTTAAAGTCCTTTAATCCAGGTAGGTAACTTGCACCCTCAACCATTCTATTTAAATCTAGACCGTAGGGAAAGTGAAATGATCTATTTTCGTAGATGGGATTTCTATACTTGCCATTGTAGATAATGTACTTGTACTTCTTTCCCACTGCAGAAAATCTTGCATGAAAATTATCATCTACAATAGTTGCACCCACTACTGAAATATCACTTGGTAGATGGTAATTTACTACATTGGGGAAATTTCCAAGGTCAATAGTAGTATCTGTAAAAAAATTTACAACCGGTCC
>CAYFUL010000038.1:0-6135 GCA_964346375.1 uncultured Peptoniphilaceae bacterium | reverse complement strand
CTATCAGTTCGCCCAGCAATAAAGAGTTTTATAGGATGCTTTACAGTATTTTCTAGTGCCTTAGTTAATTCCCTTTCAACAGTATTGTAATCGTCTTGTTTTTGAAATCCATGGTAATTTGTACCATCGTATGCAATAGTAAGTTTTAGATTCATATTGGAATATACCTACTAAAAATTATAAAGAGAAAGAATAGAATATTTCCCCCGAAGATAGTATAGTCCCTACTACTAAAAGTAAGAGGATTTAATTTAGTTCTACCTTCTCCCCCTCTATAACACCTTGCCTCCATTGCAGTTGCAAGTTCATCTGCACGTCTAAAGGAATTTATAAATAGTGGCACAAGTAATGGCACAAGATTTTTTGCACGATTAATTACATTTCCCGATTCAAAATCTGCTCCCCTTGCCATTTGCGCCTTAGTTATTTTATCAGTTTCCTCAATAAGAGTTGGGATAAATCTAAGGGCAATGGTCATCATCATTGCAAGTTCGTGAGCTGGTAGACCAATTTTGCTAAATGGACTTAGTAGTTTCTCCATTCCATCTGTAAGTTCTATTGGAGAAGTGGTAAGGGTTAGTAAACTTGTACCTACTACCAGTAGACATAGTCTAATTGCCATAAATACTGCTTGATAAAATCCTTCCCTGGTAATGTGAAGTTTCCAAATGGAAAAGATCTCCTCGCCACCTGTAAAAAATAGGTTTACAAAAAATGTTATTAGTAGTATCCATTTAAGGGGTTTTAATCCCTTTAATACCATCTTGTAGGAAAGTCCACTTACTCTAATAACAAGTTCTAAATAGATTACTACGGGAATATAAAATAGAAATCTATCTATAAAAAATAGAGATAGGATAAAAATTCCCATTATAATAATTTTAAATCTTGAGTCCAGCTTGTGGACTATGCTCTTCCCGGGAAAATATTGTCCAATTGTAATATCCTTTAGCATTTTTTACCCCTTAAATAATCTCTAATAGTCTCAAATCCCTCGTCCACATTAATACTCTCTTTGAGATTTAAGCCCCTTTCATTTAATCTTTTAATAAGGCTTGTAACTTGAGGAACGTCAAGATTTAACTCCCTTAATTCCCCTTCCCTATTAAAAATATTTCTAACATTACTATCCATTACAATAGTTCCATTGTCCATTACAAGGATTCGCTTTGCAAGTTTACCAATGTCCTCCATGGAATGGCTAACTAAAATAATAGTAATATTTTTCTTCTCATATACATTGTAAATATTACTTAGAATTTCTTTACGACCACCGGGATCTAATCCAGCTTGAGGTTCGTCTAGTATAAGTACCCTTGGATCCATTGCAAGAACTCCTGCAATGGCAACACGTCTCTTTTGGCCACCAGATAGTTCAAAGGGAGACTGGTCTTTAAATTCCTCGTAGGGAAGTCCTACAAGTTCCATAGACTCTCTCACTCTATTTTCAATTTCATCTTGATTTAACCCAAGATTACTTGGACCAAAGGCAATGTCCTTCCCAACAGTTTCCTCAAAAATTTGGTACTCTGGATATTGGAATACAAGCCCCACTTTTCTTCTAATTTCAAAAAGTACAGTGTCCTTAGATGAAATATCCACCCCATCAACTAGAACTCTACCCTCAGTAGGTTTTAACAGTCCGTTTAAATGTTGAAGAAGGGTACTCTTTCCACTTCCAGTATGTCCAATTAAACCAACAAACTCTCCCTCTTCAATACTTAAATTAATATCTCTAAGGGCAGTTTTAGAAAAAGGAGTTCCCGGAGAATATACATGCTTTAAATTTTCAACCTTTAATATTGACATATCTCTTCCACCAACTCCTCTATTGTAAGAACGGGAGATATATTAAATCCCTCATTCGCTAGTCTATATGCAATTTCAGTTACCTGCGGCACATCAAGACCCACCTCTTTAATCTTTTCCACTTGGGAAAAGACTTCTCTAGGTGAGCCTTCCATTAAAATTTTACCATCGTCCATTACAATAATTCTATCTGCAAGAGTTGCCTCCTCCATATAGTGAGTAATAAGTAAGATGGTTTTATTTTCATTTTTATTTAAATTTAGTACCGTTTCAATAACTTCCTTTCGCCCAATGGGATCTAACATTGCAGTAGGTTCATCAAGGATAATATAGTCGGGATTCATTGCAAGAATACCAGCAATTGCAACCCTCTGTTTTTGCCCACCACTTAATAAATGGGGAGCGTGTTCCTTGTAATTTTCCATACCAACAGTTAGTAGAGCCTCGTCAACTCTTTTTCTTATCTCCTCAGTTGGCAATCCTAAATTTTCTGGGCCAAAGGCAACGTCGTCCTCAACAATTGTGGCAACTAATTGGTTATCTGGATTTTGAAATACCATACCTGCCTTAGATCTAATATCCCAAATTGCATCTTGGTCCTTAGTATTTAAACCGTCTACTAAAATATCCCCAACAGTAGGAGAAATTATTCCATTAATTAACTTAGCAAGGGTGGATTTTCCAGAGCCATTATGACCTAAAATAGCAACAAACTCTCCCTCGTTAATAGTTAAATTTAAATTTTCTATAATATACTTTCCACCTTCCTCATAGGAAAATGAAAGATCTTTAATTTCAATCATTATTACTGTCCTTACTTACTTCCAAAAAAGTTTTTAATATAGTCAAAGATTACCTGTACTTCATTTGGAAATATATTATCTAAATTAAAAAATCCATGTTTCATTTTTGGTAGGTGAAGATGAGTAACATCTACTCCCTTTTCCATTAGCTTCTTCTTGTAAATAAATCCCTCATCTTTAAAAGGACACCCTCCACAGGTTACAAGAAGGGTTTTGGGAAAGCCTTCTTCAATAGTTTTAAAAATAGGGGAGGATAATTTTCTTTGAGACTCAGTTAAAAAGTACTCGTTAAAAACCCTTTGGAATAACCGTCCTTCAATTAGAGCATCTCTACTCTTATTAGAGGAAGAATAATCTAGGGCAGGATATAGTAAAATTAGCCCATCAACTCCTCCACTATAGCCCTTTAAATCAGATACCAACTCTGCTGCAAGAGAACCTCCAATTGAATCACCCATTAATGAAATTTTATTAGTATAGGAAATTCCATTTCTATCTAAAATATCAAAGGCATTTAGAAATAAATTTTTAGAATCCCTTTGAGCATTAGGATATTTATAGTACTGAAAAACTCTATACTCTGGAGCAATTACCACATGGTTTAACTCCTTGGCTATTCGTTTAAGAATATAGTCATACTGTTTTAGTTGCCCCGCAATAATTCCACCATGAAAAAAAACTATAATAGGTAGATTTTTCTTAACGTCAGGAGAATAAATTCTAAGTGGCAAATTAACTTCACTATTAATTTTTAAAAAATCCTCTACAATTTTTACCTTTCCCATAATATAAAAGCATATAATATGGGACTTTTAAAGTCAATACAAATACGGGAGTATGCTCTTTTTGAAAGAGCCAAAACTATTTGGACAAGTTTATTTAGATTGATGAGTATCGAAAATTACAAATGCAATAAAAATACTTTTTTTATTTAAATGAAGGGGAACCAGGGGAGGAATAACGCAGTTCCTATCCTGGTTCCCCTTCACCCCTCCTAACCCCTCTCGCTCACTAAAGGAAAGTTTTCTCGGCAAATGCTAAAAATTCCAAACTCGCCTTTCAGGCTCAAACATGGATTTTTTTTAACGCCTTTACCTCGAAAACAATGTGGGTTGGAAATGTTTTTTATTTTATAAAATCTACTTTGCCAATATGCTAATGTTTCCCTTAAGAATTGTTGTTAGTTGATAAGTTGTCTATATTTTGCCTAGTATTATATCGAATAAACTCCTTATTAAACTGCCTATTTAACTCCTTATTCATAATTCTACAATCCTCTGCAATAAGTCCATTTGCCAATGCACAATGTGAATATATTGGTTTATCTCCATTCATTCCCATAAATATTCCTACATGGTTGTATCCTAAATAAAAGTTTGGGCTGTAATTAAATACTAAATCTCCCGGCCAAGCGATGGAGAAATCTGCAGGGTATCTTGTGCCGCCAAAGCTCTCTGCATATTCATACTGTACTCTCGTTAGCTCATAACCCTTGTGAAGTTTTATATTACAGTCCTCTGGTCCCGGTATTTTTATTCCAAATGCCTTGTATGCAGAGTAGGTATTTCCTACACAGTATACTCCCGTACCATCTGTTAAGTCTGTTCCATACCATTTAAAGGGAAGTCCCTCATGGGCTGCAGAAAAATTTGCAATCTCCTGTCCTCTAACTTTAATGTCTACGTCCTCGCCCTCTAGCCACTTATTACTTAGCTCCTCCTGTTTTGGATATGCCCAGTAGCGAAGTCTACCATGTTGTCCTCCTGGACGATTCCCTTCTCGTACTACTCCATCCTCATCAAACCAATATGCTCCCTCTCCTGTGGAAAAAATTCCGTCTTTATACATACGATTGTCCATTGGTGAAAAGTAGTGAAGTTTTTCCCCAACCTGTTTCCAGCCGCGAGCCATTCCATTTTTTCCATCTATGTAGTATGTTTTCTCTCCATCTTCATAGTAATTTGAGGTTAAATTTCCATTAATATCTATAAGATATGTACCACCTTGGGATTTTACAAGTCCACCTTTAAATTGCGATCTACGAAGTGGTTCTCCTGTAGTACTATTTATTAATACCGTTCCTTCTTGCCTATCTTCAATATGAACCTGTGGATTTTCTAAAACCTGTGGAGTTTCTCCATTAGCTGCAATGAGAATAGTCATTGCCTCTGCCCTTGTAAGTGTATTTTCTGGCCTTATACTTCCATCATCATATCCACTTAGTAGTCCATCTCGTACTAGGTGTTCCACCGAAGTTTTAAACCTTGGATTTATTGTATCCATATCTGAAAAATACATTGGGGTATTTTGAAATTCACCAAGTTCTTTTTTCTTCATTAAATCCTTGGCAATGTTTAGTTGGTCTTCGTTGTTAGTTTCCTCATTTAAAAGGAATTTTACTACGCGAGCATAGTCTAAAATCGCAGCAACCTCTTGACGAGTAATTGCCTTTTCTGGTTCTAGTGTATCTGTTGGAAAAGCATAGGACACTAGTCCAATTGATTCTGCCTGTGAAAGTGCAGGCGCTGCCAAGATACACTTTCTCTGTCTATGTATGTAGAATAAGTTGACTCTGGTAGTTGATAATTTTTTAGAGTCTGCATCATAAGGGAGATATACTGTGCTCTACTAATGGTATTTTCAGGTCGTATAGCTTTGTCCTCGTACCCATTAATCCAACCTAACTCTATTCCACGAGCAAGACTTAACTCTGCCCAATGGCCATTAATGTCCTTTAACTCCTCTGCCTGTAATGTAGTTCCAATAAGGAGTAAAAAAATCATAGTTAGATTTAAAATCGCCTTCGTTTTTTTCCGTAAGTACTTCTTCATAATGCCCTCCTAAAATTTATATATTTATAGTATAATATAATAGATAAATAAATTCATTGAAACTAGATTTTTAAAAATGTGTAAAAAAATAAACCTACATTTTATTTTGTAGGTTTTTTTATTATATTAAATTATTCTGCCCAGCTTTCATCCTCTGGATCTTTTTTCCATCTATATAGCTTTTCTAAATCCTCGTCTACAATGTAATTTGTTTCCACTGCAAGTTCTACAAGCTCTGAATAATTTGTAAGACTATGATATATTAAATTTTCGTTCTTAAAATTCTTCTCTGCCTTTTCCATTTCGTAGGTAAAAATACTTACAACACCAAGTACATTAAAACCAGCTTCCCTTAATGCAGTGGCAGTTTCTATTGAGCTCTTGCCTGTGGAAATTAAATCCTCAACTACTACGGTACGTGCCCCTTCTACAATTACCCCTTCGATTTGGTTAGTCTTTCCATGGTCCTTCTTCTGTCCTCTTACAAATCCCATTGGCAGATTTAATCTCTCGGCAACTAATGCACCATGGCCTATTCCTGCAGTGGCAGTAGCCATAATATATTCTACATCTGGAAATTTTTCAATAATAAGTTTTGCAAGTCCATCTTCAATAATTCCCCTCTCCCTTGGATAGGATAGGGTAAGTCTATTGTCGCAGTATATTGGAGCTTTTATTCCCGATGCCCAAGT
>CAYFUL010000037.1:0-13921 GCA_964346375.1 uncultured Peptoniphilaceae bacterium | reverse complement strand
TTTTACAATTACTTTTCTTTCACTTGATGTCTTATGTGAAGACCTATTTATATTACCATCTCTCCTATTTGGTGTCAATACTTTTTTATTATTTTTATTTCTTTCCTTCCTGTTATTTTTAGCTTCCTATATATGTGTGTTAATTGGTT
This sequence comes from uncultured Peptoniphilaceae bacterium, assembly GCA_964346375.1. Taxonomy (GTDB): domain Bacteria; phylum Bacillota; class Clostridia; order Tissierellales; family Peptoniphilaceae; genus CAYFUL01. The sequence continues at coordinate 13,772 of CAYFUL010000037.1, read as the reverse complement.
CTTTATTGTCTTCTCACTTAAGTATAATCTTGCCGCTACTTCTCTATTGGTTAGCCCCTTTTCTAGTAGTCTATATATTTCCCTTTCTCTTTCTTCTAGTGCTTCTACTTGTTTTTTTCGTTCTATGTATTCCTCTACTTCTCTTCCTATTTTTTCCGTATAGGATTTTTTCCCTTCTTTTGTTTCTTCTACTACTCTTTGTACTTCTTCTTCTTTTGCGTCTATTCCTATTATACTTACCTCTGTTGGTATTTCTCCTTCTCCTCTATAGAGATAGATTGTCCCTTTCTCTCTTAGGTCTTCTCTTCTATCTGTTATTAGTAGATTTTCTCCCGTTGGGTTTTCTGTTATTTCTACTTTATATGTTTTTAGCTCTAGTACTTCTTTTAGTCCTAGAGCTATTATTATTGGTTTTACCTTTATTTCTATTTTCATTTTACTTCTTTTACACTTTCTCTTTCGAGTATTTGTGTTGGTAGTACTATGTCCTTCTCCATCTCTTCTTTACTTTCGATGGTCTTTAACAGACTTCTTATAGATACTGCTCCCATATCGTAGTATGGTTCTTTTACTGTTGTTAGCCTTGGTCTATATATCATTCCTAGGTTTGAATTTCCAAATCCTGCTACTGATATATCCTTTGGTACTTCTATTCCCTTATCAAAGAACTCATTCATTAGATGTATTGCTATTTCATCTTGGGCACAGAATATTGCTGTTATGCCCTTATTTTTTACCACTTGGTCTACATATTCTATTATCTCTTTTACATCTTGTGGCTTTGTTCCCTGGGTATAGATTATTTCGCTTTCCAAGCCTTTTTCTTGTACTGCGTCCTTGTATCCTTGTACTTTGTACTTTTCTACCGTTCTATCTATGTCTTTTCCTATTCCCACAAAGGCAATTTTTTTATGTCCCTTTTCTATTATATAGTCTATCATGTCCTTTGTTGCCTTTTGGTAGTTTATTGTGGCTCCTGCTTGGTCTATATTATAGTACCTGTTTATGTTTAAATGTGGGATTTTTAGTTCTTCTAATTTATACATTAACTTTTGGTTAAGGGTTTCTGAGATTACTATTACTCCCTCTACCTGTTTTCTTAAAAACAATTTTGCAAAGTTTATCTCCAACTCTGGGTTGTCGTAAGAACTTGCTACTAGTATATCGTAGTTATACATTCTTCCTATCTCTTCTACTCCCCTTAGTACCTGTGAACTGAAAAAGGTGCCTAGGTCGTTTATTATTACTCCTACTAGGTTGGATTTTTTGGTTACCAAACTTCTTGCTATTTCATTTGGTTTATAGTCCAATACTTCTATTGCGTGTAGTACTCTTCTTCTTGCCTCAGGACTAACTGGTTTTGAGTCGTTTATTACTCTGGATACTGTAGAAATTGAAACGTCTGCCATTTTTGCAACATCTTTTATTGTAGCGTCCATATTGCACCTCCTTTTTTCATTATACAGTTTTTTTTATCTTTTGTAAAAGTTTTATCATTCCTTTATGTATTTTTTTGTACTAAAAAAGAACCCCGAAGGGTTCCTTTATTTTCTAAGATCTTTTAATGCCTTTAGTACTTCTTTTATCATGTAGTAGTAGTCTAAAAATCCATTTGCATTCATGCTTATGGTCCTTGCCGTATCTCCCATTGTATCTGATACTGCTGATACTGTATTGGTTACCTTATTGGTCATTATATCTACTGACCTTGTTACTCCATTTACTGTATCGCCTACTGCGGATACTGCTCCTACTACTTTTTCTATCTCTGGCTTTGCCTGTACTACTAGCTCCTGGGCTTCTGTTGTTAGTACATTTACATTGCCTGCTATTTCTGCTGCTTCTCCTGCTATTACGGGCACTTTTTTTATAGTTTGATCTATTTCTGGACCATATCTATCTAGTAGCCCCTTTACATCTTTTAGTAAGTCAACTACGTTTTTTAGTACCATTGCCAAAAATACTAATGATGCTATTCCTGCTAGATAGAGTACTATTCTCAATAGATCATGTAGGGTTAATGTTGCGGTCATATTTTCTCCTTACTTTTCTATTTCTTCCTTTACTTCTTCTTTCTTTTCCTTTACGTTTTCTTTTACTTCCTTTGCATCACTTTTTGCCGCTTCTTTTACCTTTTCTGCGCCCTTTTCTACTTCATCTTTTATATTCTTTGCTGATTCTTTTACTGCTTCTTTTGTATCTTCTACATCATCTTTTGCTTCTTTTACGCCTTCTTTTAGAATTTCTCCTATTGCACGTCCTTTTGCCATTGCCTCTTCTCTACTCTCTGCTAGATTTTCTCCGGCTTCTTGTGCTTTTTCTCTAAGGGTTGCGTAGGATTTTTTTACTTGCTCTCCTACTTGGTATGCTTTGTATTGGATTCCATCTGCTGTTTCCTTAGCCATTCCCTGTAGATCTTCGGCTCTATCCTCTCCAAATTTCTTTATATCTTCTCTTGTCTTCTTTCCCTCTTGTGGTGCATATAGTAATCCTGCTGCTAGTCCTGCAGCTAATCCTGTTGCAGCGCCTAGTATTGCATTACCAAATTGTTTCATCCTTCTTCTTCTTATTGCTTCGCTTCTTTTTTCTTCAATAAAATCAAATAAAAATCCCATGTTCATTCCCCTTTTCTATTTTTATTTTCCTAAGTTTACTTTACCCGATTTAAGAGGTTTAAAACATTAAAACTCCGCCATGGCGTTGTTACAATAATTCAGACCCGCCCTCTAATAAGGTGGGTAACTCGTTAACGTCTTCTGACTTCCCCTCGCAGGGGCCTGTCATACCTCTATTAAACTAAGGTCTCCCGTTTCTGATATGTCGGTTGAATTATAGTAAATCTTCGCGCTCACAGCAGAGCTTTGTCTATATTATACTTCCTTCTACTCATTTTTTCAACTTCTAACATTTTCTTCTCATCTCTTCTGGTACTTCTGTTTGTATTTCTACTTCTTCCCCACTTCTTGGATGGGTAAATTTCAAATAGTAGGAGTGGAGTTTTTGGTAGTTGTACTCGTCTTCAATTCCATATAGCTCGTCCCCTGCTATTGGATTATTTATACTGCTTAAATGTACTCTTAGCTGATGGGTTCTTCCCGTATGTAGGGTTAATTCCACTAGGGTAAAGCCTTTATATTCTTCTAATACTCTATAACTTGTTAGCGCCCGCTTTCCATCCCTGTCTATTTCTCGTCTTATTCCGTCTTCACTTCGTCCTATGGGCTTATCTATTACCCCTTCTTTTTCTTCAAACTCTCCATGACATAGTGCCAGGTATTTTTTTACTACACTTCTACTTTCAAATTGTTTTGCCAGTATTCCATGAGCTGGGGAATTTTTTGCTATGATTATTATTCCCGTCGTATCCCTATCTAGTCGATTTACTAGGCGTACCTTTCGCTTTAGTCCGATTTTTAAAAAATATCCCGCTACATAATTTGAAAGGGTATTGGTATTTTGGTGTAGTGTTGTATGGGTTACCATGTAGGGTGACTTATCTATTATTAGTAGATCCTCGTCCTCATAGAGTATTTTTAGTTCCCCTTCCTCTGGGTCTGCATTGTATTCCTCATCTGGTAACTTTACCTTTACTATATCTCCTGGGAATATCATTCTTGGTTTTTCTGGAAACTCTCCATTTATTAGGGCAGTTTTCTCTCTTATTGAGCGTCGTATAAATCTACTGCTCATTCCCATCTCAGCTAAAAATGTTGCAGAATTTTTATATTCCCCTTCCGATTTAAAGGTGTAGTAATTTATTTTATCTTGGTTCATCTGTTCACTTTCTTTTTTCTAAAATTTATAGTATTGTATACATAATGATATTATTGGAGAAATGTTTATGCAAGGAAAAGTCGTTCAAATTTCGTCTAACGCAAGTTTTGAAACTAGAAAAACTGTATATAATCTTACTGAAGTTTTACAGAGTAGAGGTTTTACCGTTGTACGGGAATTTTCTAACGAGGTTAGCCTCATTATCTGTGTTGGTGGTGATGGTTCTTTTATTAAAGCCGTTCATAAGACGAGGTTTCCCGACGTTCCCTTTGTTGGTGTAAATACTGGCCACCTTGGTTTTTTTCAGGAGGTCTCTCCTGATGAACTTGAGTCCTTTGTAGATAGTTACCTTGCTGGAAACTATCAAATCGAGGATATTATGCTTGTTGGCGCCGAGGTTTTTACTAGAAGTAGATCCTACTACTTAACTGCCATTAATGAAATTGTTCTTAAAGCACAACATTCTAGACCTATTCATATGAATGTATTTGTAAATAGAAATCATGTTGAACGATTTTCTGGGGACGGAATGATTGTAAGTACACCTTCTGGCTCTACTGCATACAACCACTCCTGCGGCGGTAGTATTGTTCACTTTGGAGTTGAAGCTTTACAAATTACTCCCATTGCTCCTATGAATTCTAGCGTATATAGATGTCTTACAAATCCCGTTCTTGTACCTTCTAGCTACGTTATTAGTCTTGTTCCCGAAAGAAGGTATGCTAATTCCAATTTAATCCTACTTGATGGCCAAGAACTTAGTTACAGGGATCTAAAAAGAATTAATTTACGAGTTAGTAATAAAACCATTAAGCGCCTTATTCTTTCTAAGGACTACTACTGGGGAAATTTAAAGGACAAGTTTTTATAAATCTTCTAGGTAATCTTTTATCCTATGAAGATTTTTTTTGTCCACTACTATTTTCTGTCCCACTCTTTTTAACAGCCCCTCTTCTTCCCACTCATTTAAGTATCTATACAAGCTCCTTACATTTATTCCAAATAAATCTGCTATAAAATTTTTACTCTGTCCTATTTCCACTGGAGGCTCCTTTGTACTCGATAGCTCAAAAATATACTGTAGTATATTTTCCTCGGGGCTTAGACTACTTCTCTTTACTCCCATTTCCATTAAATCCAGGGCAAATGCAGAAATATACTCCAAGGCAATTTTTAGAAGGACATGGTCATATTCCAGCGATTTTTTTAAAATATTAATTGGTACTTCAAAGGTTGTACAATTTCCAAGTGCCACCACTGTTCCCTCTACTCTAGTTCTACCTCCTGTAATTTCCAGTAGATTAAAAATCTGCCCCTCTTCCATTCTTCCCGTAATAATTCTTCTTCCTTCCCTTGAATACCTGCTTATATATACCTCTCCCTCAACTAGTACTACAGCCTTATTTATTACATCTAGTTCACGTAGTAGTACCTCTCCAGAATTATAGGTTTTTAATTTTCCATACTCATTTTCTAAAAAGTACTCCCTATTCTCTTTAAAGTACTCCTTATCGTCTAATAATTTTTCAAAAATTTTTCCCAATTCCATTTAAAATCTGCCACCTGTCATATTTTTTTATCTTTTTCTATTATATAATATAAAAAAAATTAAGGGAGGATATTATGGAAAGATTTTTTGATATTAAATCACTTCAAGACGAGGTACTTAACACTATAAATAACAAGGCTCTTACTTATGAACAACAGACTTATAGACTTGCAAAGATTGCTGAAAATGCAGTTGACTATCCAGTTGCTAAGGACGATGAGTTTTACAATATGTATGAGTCTTTAGAAATATGTGATCTTGATGAAGGGCACGCTCCATATGCACCAAGATATATCCTTCCAGATTACGAAAAATTACTAAACGAAGGAAGCGAATTTTTAAGATTAAAGCCTTCTAAAACTTTAAAGGAAGCTCTTACAAATTTACTTATTTTCTACCATCATGTACCAAGTATTACTAGATTCCCAGTTTATATTGGCTCTCTTGACAGACTACTTGAAAGATTTGTAGATGATAAGGAAAGTGCAAGGGAGGATATTAGACTTTTCCTACTACAACTTGATAGAACTATAGACGACTCCTTCTGCCATGCTAATATTGGTCCAGAGGAAACTGTCGTAGGAAATTTAATTTTAGAGGAGATTGTAGAGTTACAAAACGCTACTCCAAATTTAACTCTACTTTACGATGAAAATATTACTCCTGACGAATTTGCAAAGAAGGCAATTGCAGCTTCTATTGATACTGCAAACCCAGCATTTGCTAATAACGCATACTACCTAAGTGATTTTAAGGACACTCCTTATGGCATTGCAAGTTGCTATAACGCACTTCCACAAGCTGGAGGAGCTTTTACCCTTTCTCGTATTAGACTTAATAAAATTGCAGAAAACTCAACTTCAGTAGAGGACTTCTGGAACAATAGACTTCCAAAAGTTATTAGTACAATGACTAACCTTATGGAGAGTAAAATCGACTTCTTAGTAAATAATACTAGCTTCTTTAAATCAAACTTCCTTGTAACTGAAGGATTTGTAAAATTAGAAAACTTTGTAGGACTTTTTGGAGTAGTTGGACTTCACGAATGTGTAACTGAACTACTTAGAAAAGATGGAATAGATGCAACTTTTGGACAGGATATTTTAGCAGACGATTTAGGAATTCGTGTAATGGACGAAGTACAAAGACTTGTTGGAGAATTTGAAACTAAGTACTCTCCAGTATGGAACAATAGATATATGTTACACGCACAAGTTGGGGCAGCTAACGACCAAGGTACTACTCCAGGAGCTAGAATAAAAATCGGTACAGAACCACAAATGTATGACCACATTAGACACTCTGCTAAGTTTCACAAGTACTTCCCATCAGGAATTGGTGACCACTTCCCATTTGAAACTACTGCAAAGAAAAATCCAGGAGCTGTACTAAGTATATTTAAGGCTGGATTTAAACTTGGAATGAGGTATATTTCATCCTACGGTTCTGATTCAGATTTAATTAGAGTTACAGGATACCTTGTAAAAAAATCTGACGTAGAAAAATTTAATAATGACGAGCAAGTTCACTACGATACAGTTCAATATGCACAGGACGCTTTAAACGAATATGGTGTACTTGATAGAAAGGTAAGAAATGCAAGAGGCGATAATTAATAAAATTATTCCCATGTCACTAGTAGACGGCCCCGGAAATAGAACGGCGATCTTTTTCCAGGGCTGTAATTTTAACTGTATGTACTGCCACAATCCAGAGACGATAAATCACTGTATAAATTGTGGCGAGTGCGTAGAGCCATGTCCTACTGGTGCCTTAAGTTTTATTGATGGGAAAGTTAGATATAATAGAGCAGTTTGTATCGACTGCGACAACTGTATAAAAATATGTCCCCATGGTTCAACTCCAAAGACCACAAGGTATACTGTTGAGGAATTAGTAGAAGAAGTTAAAAAATCCATTCCATTTATAGACGGAATTACTACTAGCGGCGGAGAATGTACGCTACAACATAAATTTTTAACTCCATTTTTTAAAGAGGTAAAAAAACTTGGACTTACAGTTTTAGTAGATACCAATGGAGGAATAGACTTCTCCCAAGAGAGTTTAAAAGAGTTTGTAGAAGTTACAGATGGATTTATGCTAGATATAAAGGCATACTATGAGGAAGAGCATTTAATATTAATTGGGAAGAAAAATGATATAGTACTTGCAAATTTAGAGTACCTTGCAAGTTTAGGTAAGCTAGAGGAAATTCGAACAGTACTTGTAGAGGGATATAGTAATTTTGATTTGGTAGATAATATTACGAAAACTTTAGCCCCCTATCTTTCAAAGAGAAATATAAGGTACAAGTTAATTTCCTATAGACCCTTTGGAGTGCGAAGTGAATACTTGAAATTAAAGTCCATTTCAAATAGGGAAAAAGAAAACCTTGCAGAAGTAGCAAGGCAAAATGGATTTTCTGATATAGTTTTAATTTAGAAAATTTGGCATATATAAAATAGAATAATTTTTTAGGTCGGGTAGTTTTCCTGACCTATTTTTTTATGACTATTGCAGATGATTTTTTGTAATTGTAATAATATTCCCATCCTACACAGCTTTCGAGGTAAAGGTGTTAAGAAAATTCCATGTCTGAGCCTGAAAGGCGAGTTTGGAATTTTTAGCCTTTGCCGAGAAAGCTTTCCTTCAGTAAAGGAGAGGGGTTAGGAGGGGTGAAGGGGGACCAGGGGAATCTCTCGCTATTTCTCCCCTGGTTCCCCTTCATTAAAATAACTTAGTAATTAAATTGTGCTCGCTAATAAATTAAAATCTACTCAGTCAAAAAACAAATTCCCCACCAAAATAAAAGTGGACTTTATCTAGCCCACTTTTAATTTGGATTAATTCCACTACTCTTTTCCTTTAACATTACAATTCTATCCCCTTCTTCTAAAACCGTATCCCCATTTGGAACGAGAATCTCCCTAGAGGGTTTTTGTAACATAATTAATAGCTTATGTGCTTCTCCTTCAATATCCTTTACAGTTTTTTTCGTCCATCTATGTTCTGGAGATAGTTTAATCTCAATTAAATCCTCCCCAGAAGTATCAAAATATGCCTCTGCACCAAGTACAATAGTATCTCCCTCGCGAATTTCAGTTTTACCACTTGGTACAATAGTCTTATTATCTCGTACAATCTTTGCAACAATTACTGGAAAGGTAAGATCTAAATCCATTATCCTCTTTCCAATTAGTGGACTCCCCTCTCCAATATGTGTCTTTACAAAACCAATATTGGATTTATCCTGATAGTAGTTAAAATTTCGCAATACCGTATCATTTGGTTCAAACATATCCAGTTTTCTAGTAGCGTAGGGCATAATGGAACCCTGTATAAGTGAAGAAAATAGACAGACTACAAAAACTATATGAAATAGATCAATTCCAAGTTCCACTCCAGAATTTACTGCCATAATTGCAAAGGCTATAGCCGCCGCTCCTCTAATACCAGCAATACTAATTAGAATATTTTGGTTTAGTTTAGGTTTAAATGGTGCAAGTAGCCCAAAAATACTAATAGGCCTTGCAATAATAAACATAAACATCATTATTATAAAACCGTAGGGCAGTGCATTAAAAATTCCATTTATATCAGAAAGAAGTCCCAATAGGAAGAATAGGGCAATTTGTACTAAATTTGAAATCCCATCGTAGAAAAATACCACGTCTCTCTTTCCCTTGTACTCCTTATTTCCAATGTAAATTCCAAGAATATATAGAGCTAAATATCCATTTCCTCCAATTTTATCGCATATTCCATATGTACCAAACATAATTGCCGCAATAAAAACAGAGAATAATCCATCTTCAGAGAGTTTAAAAAATCTAATTACCTCAATAAATAAATGTCCAACTCCAAATCCAACTACAAGTCCAAATAGCACCTGTTTAATTATAAGAACCGGAACGGAAATTTCGCTTCCCAATAGAATTGAAAGAAATACCATAGTCATAGTATAGGCAGTAGGGTCATTAGAACCGCTTTCAATTTCAAGAAGAGGTGCTGTAGAATACTTTAGATTCAGATTTTTTGAAACTAGAATATTTGAAACAGAAGCATAGTCAGTAGAACCAACTACAGAACCAAGTAACATTGCCTCGTAAAAATTAAATCCCAGCACTTTGTAACAGAACAGTCCAGTTATAAGGGCGGTAAGAACTACGCCAAGACTTGCAAGAACTATGGACTGTTTTGCAACAGGTTTACCCATGGACCAGTTTGTACCAAATCCACCGTAAAACATTATTACCATTAAAGATAGAGATGAAATCTTATCTGCCATTTCAAAATCATTAAATTCAATACCAACGGCATTAAATAGCATACCTAGAACTAAAAATAGTAGGAGTGCTGGAATTCCAGATCTATTAGACAGCTTAATCGCCAGAAGGGCTAAGAGTAGTACTAATGTAATAAATAATAAATTCATAATTTCCTCCTCTATATAGTATAACAGTTATTTCTAAAACCTGATAATAATAAATCCCATTTAAAGTTTCAAATAAATTAGTCCATTTTTCACCGTCATGCATTTCATTTTTATTGTTAGTATAATAATTTTATTGTTAAAATAATAATTTTGAAATAGAATTCTATTTTTAATTGACTTATTCCAAAATTACAATATAATTTAATTAAGAATATTATTAATCCGGATTTGTAATATGGTCACAATTTAATACCCTAATGAACTCAAAGGAGAAGTGATTTTATGTCAAATAAGTTTTTAGTACCTAATGTAACTTTTATTGGCTCTGGAGCACTAGACCAAGCAGAGAGTAGTATAGTAAACCTTGGTAAAAAAGCACTAATAGTTACTGGAGATTTCCTTGTAGAGCAAGGGCACATGAGCGCACTAACTGAAAAGCTTGAGAAGGCAAATGTGGAATACGTATTCTTTACAGATATTCTTACAGAGCCTACAGATGTAATAGTGGAAAATGGAATTAAAGTATACAAGGAAAATAACTGTGATTTCCAAATAGCATTTGGCGGTGGAAGTATACTAGATACTGCTAAGGCAATTGGAGTAATGGTAGTAAACTATGGAGCTATTTCAGATTTTAATGGAGTTGAAATTACAAAACCTACTCCTCCCCTAGTTGCAATACCAACTACTTCTGGAACAGGTTCAGAGACAACATCAGTAACTATAATTACTGATACAAAAAATGATATTAAGATGAGACTTTTTGGCGACGTTCTAATACCAACTATTGCAGTAGTTGATCCACAATTTACAATGGGTATGCCAAAGGGAGTAACTGCTTCTACAGGATTAGATGCACTTACCCACGCAGTAGAGGCATTTACTTCAAGACTTGCCTTTGATATTTCAGATATGTTTGCCCTTTCTGCAGTAAAGAGAATTTTCAAATACCTTCCAATAGTTTACAAGGATGGAAGTGATGTACTAGCTAGAGAGGAAATGTCTAAGGCGGCATTTGAGGCAGGAGTTGCCTTTAGTAATGCATCAGTAACAATCGTTCATGGTATGAGTAGACCAATTGGGGCGCTGTTCCACGTTGCCCATGGAATTTCAAATGCAATGCTACTAAAAGAATGTCTAACCTACGTAGTAGATGGAGCCTATAGTAAATTTGCAATACTAGGTAGAGAAATTGGAGTTGCAACTTTAGAGGATTCAGATGAGTCTGCAGCATTAAAATTTATCGACGCAATAGACGAACTTTGTAAGGTATGCGAAATTCCAACACTAGTTGAATACGGAATAGACAAAGAGGAATTTATAAGTCAAATTGACAAGATGAGTAAAGATGCCTTTGACAGTGGAAGTCCTTCAACTACTATGAAAGAACTTACAGTTGAGGATTTAAAAATCGTATATAGAAAATTAATAGAGCAATAAAAAATTGGGATTAGTATAACGCTAATCCCCTTTTTTTTATTAAATTTTCCAGTAAACTTATTTAAAAATAATCTTAATAAGACTATAAAATAAAGGGTATCAATTTAACCATAAATGTAAAATAGAGAATTTTAATAAGGAAGATGAACAGTATTAGAAGAAAAGATAGAGAAATGGATATTGACTTTGGATATGGTGTAATTGACAAGGCTAGATTTGGTGTACTTTCAATGATGGATGTCGATGATGTATATGGATTACCTCTTTCCATAGTAAGGGATGGGGATATATTATATTTTCACTCTGCAAAATCTGGTAGAAAGGTAAGTGCCCTCGAATCAAATCCAAGAGTGTGCGTAACTTTTGTTGGGGATGTAAATGTACCTGAACTCTATACAGAAGAGGAACTCTCCCAGATAGTTTCTGACAAACAAAAAGCAGCAAGCATTACAAGTACAGTATTTACTACGGAATTTGAATCGGCTATTGTAAAAGGCAATGTGGAACTTGTTGTAGATGATGAGGAAAGAGTTGCTACATTAAGAAAAATATGCGAAAAGTACACTCCAACTAAGATGGAATATTTTGACATAGCAATTCAACATGGTTTAAAGTTAACAAATGTATACAGGATAAAAATAGACGAAGTAAGTGCTAAAAGAAAGAAATTTGATGCCTTTGGAAAAGAGTTGAAGAATGGACGTATGGAATAAGTTATAAAATATTGACAATATTTCAAATAATATCTAGTTTTATAAATTATATATGTAATATAACAGCTAATTATTTTATAAAGGGGGACCAGGGGAAATAAGGAGAGATTTCCCTTTGGTCCCCTTTCACCTAAAAAAAAGATGTTGTATTATGACAGTGTGTCATTTATTTTATTTTAAAGAGGTGGTACTATGCCTAAATCTACTTTTTATAATTTAAGCGACGAAAAAAGAGAGCGAATTATAGAAGTGTTAATGGATACTTTCAAGGACAAGACTATTTTTGATGCAAATGTTAAGGAAATTGTAGAGAAACTAAATATTGCAAGGGGAAGTTTTACCAGTACTTTGAGGATTTAGAAGACGCCTATTTTATGATTTTAGATACTAAAACTACAGATATTCATAAATTATTTCTAAATCTATTAGCAGAACACAACTACGATGTTTTCCCAGCACTAAGGGAATATGGAGTAAGGGTAAGTGATGAAATTTTTAATTTAGAAAATTATTCCATCTACAAAAATCGGTACCTCTACTGGACGCCAGAACTTGAAAAAGCTTGGCGAGAGTACAAAACCATTAATACTATTAAGGAGGAGTTTATAACGGAGGAAATGGAGTTTACAAAGGCAGTCGTTCACAATTTGATCCAGAGGATTTTTTTAAATAACTGGAGTAAGGATGAATTTTTAGACCACTTTGAAAAATATATCCATTTGCTAAAGGAAGGAGTTAAATATAATGAGCTTAGGTGATCAATTTTTGATATAACGTACTTAGTTGTAGTAATAGGACTTGGAATAAGGCTAATGCTTTGTAAAACCAAGGGTTCAAATTTATTTGGAATAATGGCAATACTACTAGGACTTGGAGATGCCTTTCATCTAGTCCCAAGGGTTATTACCCATTTAAGCCCTGATGGATTTTTAGAATACCAAGGAATGCTCTCCTGGGGCAAGTTTGTAACGGGAATTACCATGACAATTTTCTACCTCCTATTTTATTTTTACTATAGGTTTATTACTGGAGACAACGACAATAGAAAAAACTAATAGTAATTATACTATCGATTATTAGAATTATTATAATAATGATACCTCAAAATAACTGGGGCGGCACAGAAAATTTTTCCATGGCAATAATTAGAAATATTCCATTTACAATTATGGGAATTCTACTAATTCTATGGACCTATAAAAATAGAAAGACTGAGGGACTTGAAGGAATGAGCGTATTAATATTTTTGAGTTTTCTATTTTACATTCCAGTTGTACTTTGGTCAAGGAAAATCCCAGCAGTCGGAGCATTAATGATGCCAAAAACCATGCCTATGTGGGAATAGTTTTAAAGGGTTTTAAATACTTTGTTTCGGACTTTACAGCAGAAAATATACTAGATACTTCTATAACCTATCTATTTATGGGACTGGTTGCAGGAGTTTTTTATAGAGAGTTTACAAAATACTTTGGATTTAATTTAGATAACCACTTGGCAAAACTTCACGTTCACACTTTGACTTTGGGATTTATAATATTTATTGTAATGTACTTGTTGTTAAAGGATTCAAGTAGAGAAACCATTCAAGGCTATAAAAAGCCATTTCATATTTACAATATAGGATTAATTACTACTCTTGCTGCTATGACAGTATATGGAATTTTTGACGTTGTAAGCAAAGGTACAGCAACTATAAATATTGCAGCAATATCAGGTATATCTGGAATTGGACATATAATTTTAGCAGTTGGACTGGTGTGGAGCGCATTAAAAATAAGAAACGAAAAAGAAAAGATGATGAAGAGAATAGTTAATACTATTCTCTTCATCACCTTTTTTAATAGAACAAAAACCATTTTTT
>CAYFUL010000036.1:0-14304 GCA_964346375.1 uncultured Peptoniphilaceae bacterium | reverse complement strand
ATGCTCCATGTCTTTTTATCTCTGCAAAAACTGGACAAAGAGTAACTGATCTTCTTGATATGATGGAACTTGTTAATAATAATTACAACCATAGAATTAAAACTGGAGTTCTTAACGATATTTTAAATAGGGCTGTACTAATGAATCAACCTCCTTCTGATAAGGGCAAGAGGGGTAAACTCTACTATGGTAGCCAAGTTAGTGTAAGACCTCCAGAATTTTTACTTTTTGTAAATGATAGAGAGTTATTTCATTTCTCCTATGTTAGATATTTAGAAAATCAAATTAGGGAGGCTTATAGTTTTGACGGCACTCCTATTATTTTAAATTTAAAGAATAGGAAGGAAAAATACGAGTCATGATTGTTGCAGTTATTGTAATTTCCTATTTTATAGGTTCAATTTCTGGTTCATTTTTACTTGGAAAACTCTTTTTAAAAATGGATATTAGAAATTATGGAAGTGGAAACGCAGGTACGACTAACGCAATGCGTGTAATGGGAAAAGAATTGGGAGTTCTTACATTCCTTATAGATTTTCTAAAGGGCATAGTTTGTATGCTTGTAATTTGGAAAATTTTTGGCAGGGAATTTCTATCTCTTTCTATGTTTTTCTGCGTTGTAGGACATTGTTACCCGTTTTATATGCACTTTAAAGGTGGAAAGGGTGTAGCAACTACTATTGGTTGTTTGGCAATAATCGATACTAAACTTGCTTTTATTTGCTTTCTAGTTTGGTTGGGAACTACTTTAATCTTTAGAATGGTATCTCTTGGATCTATTATGCTATATATTTGTAGTGCAATTATTTTCCCGATTTTTGCAGGACTTCCATTTTCATCTTATATCTTTATTATTGCAGTTGCAGTCCTGGGAATTATAAGGCATACAAGTAATATTGAAAATATTCTAAAAGGTAAGGAGAGGAGGATTGGCAAATGAGTAAAATTTCAGTTCTTGGCGGAGGTAGCTGGGGTACAGCTATTGCAAGACTACTAGCCAAAAATGGAAATGATGTAAATTTCTACATTAGAAATAAAGTTGAATGTCAATCTATAATTGAAAATAGAGAAAATAAGAAGTACCTACCTGGTGTAGAACTTCCTGAAAATATATTTCCCACAGATTCTATTAATACGTCAATAGAAAATTGTGAGATTATTGTTCTTGCAGTTCCTACAAATTCTGTACGTAGTATTTGTGAAGAACTTAGTGGAAAAATAGATAAGGGTGTAATTTTTGTAAACCTTGCTAAGGGTTTAGAAATGGAAAGTCACAAGCGAATTTCTGAAGTTGTAGAGGAGTTTTTTGAAAATCCCTTTGTCGCACTTTCTGGCCCTTCCCATGCAGAGGAAGTGGGTAAGGATATTCCTACCATAGTTGTAGTTTCTTCAAGGGACGAAGATGTAATGCTATATATTCAAGATGTATTCTCATCTGAAGTCTTTAGAGTCTATACCAATAAAGATCTAGTTGGTGTTGAAATTGGCGGTGCTTTAAAGAATATTATTGCCCTTGGAGCAGGTCTTAGTGATGGTTTGGGATATGGTGATAATACCAAGGCGGCACTTATGACTAGGGGAATCTATGAAATGATGAAACTTGGAGTAAAACTTGGTGCAAGTCCTGAAACTTTTAATGGTCTTGCCGGAATTGGGGATTTAATAGTAACCTGTACCTCTATGCACAGTAGAAATAGAGTTGCCGGTATAAACATTGGTAAGGGCCTTACAGTAGAGGAGACTATTGAAAAGGTTGGAATGGTAGTAGAGGGGATTAAAACTACAAAATCTGCCTATGAACTTTCTCAAATTCACGGTGTAGAAATGCCAATTACTACTAAACTCTACAAGGTTCTATATGAGGGTGCATCTCCTAGAGAGTCAGTATTAAAACTAATGACTAGAGAGCGCAAGGCTGAAATGGAAAGTTTATTTGGAATATGAAGGAATATAGAGAGAAGAAAAATAGTTCACTTATCTTTATAACAGTTCTACTAATTTTTATAGCCATAGTCCTGTCTAATTTTATCCTAAAAAGCTTTAAAAGATACAACACTACCCTACCTATTATGACCAATTTTAAGGACTCTATAATCGGCAAGGGATACAATATTTTAAACGAGAAGGTCTACAAGAGTAGCGATGAGGGAATTGTACTATTTAATGCCAGTGAAGGACAGAGAGTTCCCATGGGATATAGTATTGCAACTATTAACTTAATGACAGATTCTTCAGAGCTTAAAGACGAGCTAATAAAAGTAAATGCGGCAATAGACTATAAAAAAAGTGAAAATGAAGAAGTTACAGAGTTTAAATTAACCGATAGGGAAGTCTACCTAATAGACCAAATTCAAAATTCAATAGTAAAGGACGACTACAAGGCTTTAATAAATAATATTAATGAGCTAGATTTAAACACCAAACATTCAGTGTCCATATCTGAAATCTCCGACTTACTTGGAGATTCCATAGAGGCTCTTGAGGCAAAAAAAGAGCTCCTTAGAAAGGAAATATCTGAAAATGACGTAGTCTACTACTCTGAATTTCCTGGAATTGTCTCCTATGCAATAGATGGTTTAGAAAAAAGCTATTCCTATGCAAATACTGAAAAGTATACCTACGAATACCTAGAGGGGCATAAGAAAGCCTACGACCATGAGAGTAGAACTAGGGTTGAAAAGGGCGAGGAGATCTTTAAGCTAATAGATAATTTTAACTGGAAGATGGCAATTGAAATTACAGAGTTTTCAAAGATTAAAGACATTGAAATTGGAGATGAACTCTATGTTATTCCAGAGGGTAAGGATAAGATTAAGGGAACTATTGAAAATATAAATAAGTCCAATAAGAGAACTGTACTGGTACTAAATTTCGAAGAGGGTTTTGAAAATAACTACAAGAATAGAATTAATAATGTTGAAATTATTGTAAATCAAAATCAAAGTTTAGTAATTCCATCTAGGGCAGTAACTAAGTCCAACAGACAGGTGGGAGTATATGTTCAAGAGATTCATGGTTTGGTAAAATTTGTACCTATTTCCATAATTAAACAGCTTGGAAATGAAACCTATGTATCTGTTGGAGATAAGTATGGAAATATAAAAATTGGCGAACAGGAAGTAAAGACTATAACTATTAATGACCCTATAGTATCAAATCCTGAAAGTATTAATGAAAGGCAGATATTAAATTGAGTCAAGTTGAAAAAAATATAGAGTTAATTAGAAAAAATATAGATGATGCCAGGGGGAGATCCATTACTGGGGAAGAGGTAAAGTTAATTGCAGTTACTAAAACCCATGGAGTTGATTTAATAAACGAAGCTCTTCAATGTGGAATTACCTCTATAGGTGAAAATAGAGTCCAAGAGGTATTGGAAAAATACGTGTATCTTCCAAATGATTTAGATATTCATCTAATTGGAACTCTTCAGAGAAATAAGGTAAAGTACATTATTGACAAGGTACAGATGATTCATTCCCTTGATAAACTTTCATTAGCTGAGGAAATAGATAAAAGAGCAGAAGCAAATGGAATAAAAATGGACTGCCTTATTCAAGTAAATATTGGTAAAGAGGACAGTAAAAGGGGCGTTTTTTACGAAGATACACAATATTTTATTGAAAACTGCTTAGAATATGTTAATATTAATCTAAGAGGTTTAATGTGTATCGGTCCAATAACAGAGGATGTGGAATACCTACACTCTCTCTATAGAAAGATGTACCAGTTAAAAGAGAAAATAAAAAACTATTATAAAGATGAACTTAACTTTGACATCCTCTCAATGGGTATGACTAGCGATTATGAAATTGCCATAGAAGAGGGTTCAAATATGGTAAGAATTGGTTCGGCTATTTTTGGAAGTAGAAATTAGGAGGTTTAAAATGGCAGAAAGTATATTGGATAAAGCTAAAAGAGTTCTAGGTTTAACTGAAGATTATGATGATTACGATGACTTTGATGATTATGTAGATGATTCAGACTATTCCGAAAGACCAGTGGAAAATCCTACAACTTCTATGAAACCTATTAAATCTAGAAAATCCGTAGGAAGTTCATTGTCAAGTGATCTTATTATTACTGTACATGAACCACTAAGCTATGAAGAATCTCCTTCAATAGTAGATGATTTAAGAGAATTCAAGGCAGTTGTACTTAATTTTGAACAATTAGACGTGGAAATAAAGAGACAAATTTTTGACTTTGTAAGTGGAGCTCTTTATGCCCTTGATGGAAATATTCAAAAGGTAAATAAGGACATATTCGTTCTTGCTCCAAGTAATGTTGAAATTGATGGTCTTAAAGAAGAATTAAAGAGCAGCGGTGTATTTCCCTGGTAATGATTTTTGATAGAGAAGAACTTGTAAATCATGTAGAACCTAAGAAGAAGATTGCAATGAGAAATGTTGTAGACAAATTGGAAATTGCACTCTATTCTTATACCTTACAGATTACAGATTTTCTTGACCCCTATGAAGTTTACCTTGCTAAGTCTATACTAAATAGGTTTGACGAACTATCCTATACAGTAGATGGAGGATATCCCAGTAACGAAAGGTGTATTATATACATCTATCCAATGGGGAAGTCTGTTGAAGAAAGTGAAATCGTCATCTTTCAAATGGAAATTCCTGAAAAAATTACTCATAGGGATATTCTTGGGAGTATTTTAGGACTTGGAATTGATAGAAAAAAAGTTGGGGACATTTTAATTGATGGAACTACTTCCTACATATTTGTTAAGAGAGAAATTGGAGACTTTATCTATACTTCTCTTAATAAGGTGGGTAGAAATCATGTAAATTTAAGAGAAATCTCTAGGGATGAAATTAAAATTAAACCCACTGAATACATTAACAAGTCGTGTATTCTCTCTTCCACAAGGCTTGATACATTTATTGCCGAGGCATTAAATATTTCAAGGGGTAAATCACAAAATATTATTCGCTCAGAAAAGGTAAAGGTAAATTTTCGAGATGAAAATAGAGTTGGATACAATCTTAGTGAAGGTGATTTAGTTTCTGTAAGGGGTTTTGGTAGAATAATTTTTAATTCTCTACTAGGAACTACAAAAAAGGACAAGTTTATAGTTGAAGTATTAATCCCCAAGTAATTGGGGTTTTTAATTGGAGGAATAATGACCGCATTACTTTGTGTTGTGATTTTGGTCTTAATGGATCAATTTTCTAAGTTTTTAGTGGTGGTAAATTTAAAGGGAAAGCCACCATTGGTATTGATAGATAATTTTTTAAGTTTTTACTACATTGAAAATAGAGGAGCTGCCTTTGGTATTCTCCAAGGAAGGAAATTACTTTTTACAATAGTTACAATAGTGGTAGTGGTAATACTACTATATATGCTCTACAAGTACTATAAAACTTCTTCGTTCCTATTTAAAACCAGTTTAGTACTAATTCTAGGGGGAACTCTTGGAAATTTTATAGATAGAATTAGATTGGACTATGTAGTGGACTTTATTAGCACTAGAATTTTTGGATATGACTTTGCAATTTTTAACCTTGCAGATACTTTTATTGTAATAGGCAGTTTTTTACTTGTATTGATGATACTACTTCACGATAACGAAAAGGGTAGAGTAAGATGATCTATATCTCCCAAGTTGAGGAAGTAAGGCTGGATAAATTTCTAGCCGAAAAATTAAGTATTACTAGGTCCCAAATTAAATTGCAAATAGACCAGGGAAATATTCTTGTAAATGGGAAAGTGGTTAAGGCTGGTCATCTTCTATCTATTGGAGATGAAATTAGTGTAAACCTTATTGAAAGGGAAGTAAACCTTGAGCCTATTAATATGAATTTAAAGGTACTATTCGAGGACCAATATCTTGCTGTAATTTCAAAGGATATTGGCGTAGTAGTTCACCCGGGAAATGGAGTAGATGGTCCTACTCTTGTAAATGGATTGAAGTACCAGTTTAGTAATGTAAGTGAAGTTGACCCACTAAGACCTGGTATAGTTCATAGATTGGACAAGGATACTTCTGGGCTACTTGTAATTGCAAAGACAGATAAAGCCCACGAAAAATTAGTAGACCTTTTTAAAAGTAGACAGGTTCACAAGGAATATATTTGTTACGTTCATGGAAAGTTGCTAGAGGAGGGGATAATTGACCTTCCAATAGGTAGATCTTTAAAAAATAGAACTATGATGGCAGTAGTAGAGGAGAATTCAAAAGAGGCTATTACAAAGTACTATCCCATTAAAAATTACAATGAGTACACCTATTTAAGAGTGGTAATTGAAACGGGAAGAACTCATCAAATTAGAGTTCATATGGCATATATTAACCATCCTGTTGTGGGAGATTTAGTCTATGGGCGAAAAAATAGTTTGGGAATAAAAACCCAGCTTCTCCACGCATACAGGGTAAATTTTATTCATCCCTTTACTAATGAAATTGTAGATGTTGTAGATGAAGTTCCAATGAATTTTATAAAGTTTAGGAGGTATTTAGACAATGGAGAACATTAAGGAATTAAAGGATAAGTTGTTTAATAAGGGGCTCTTAATCTTTAACGAGAACTCCCAAGAATATGATTTAATTGAAGAAAATGCCTCCCTTGAAGATTACAAAGACTATTTAAAATACAAGGAACTTCTAAGGGAAGACTTTGAAAAAAATGGACATTGGTTTATTGCAGATATAGATCAGTTTTAGAGGAGCAAGTGCTCCTCTTTTGTTTTTAGTATACTTTCATCGTTAAAGCAGTCTAAAATACAATTTAGTATTTCGGAGGTTAAATTTGAATTTCCACTAAAGTCCTCGTGGGAAATTTTACCTATTCCCGTACAGAAGTTTGTAATATAGGAAATACAGGCGTAGTTTATATTTAACTCTGCCGCAAGAATTGATTCCGGAATATTTGTCATTCCCACTACTGAACAGCCTAAGGCACTGTAAAATTTTATCTCTGCAGCACTTTCAAACCTAGGTCCCTCTGTACAAACATATACTCCACTGCCATAAATTTTTAAATCCCTACTATGATTTATAAACAACTCATTCATCTTTTTATTGTAGACATTTGAAACTTCTAAGTGTTTTACAACAGAGTCTTTGCCGTCAAAAAATGTACAGGCTCTATTTTTTGTCATATCTAAAAAATCATCTATTAATACTATTCCTCCCGGGGCGTATTCTTCCCTTAGTGAACCGACTGCGCAAATTCCATATATAAATTCAACTCCAAGAGCCTTTAGAGCATAGATATTTGCCCTGTAATTTATTCTATGGGGCGGAAGTTTATGCCCCATTAAATGTCTTGGTAAGATTACAATACTATCTCTATAAATATATAGGGTGGTTTCTCCGTAGGGAGTACTAAGCCTTTTCTCCACTAGTTCTAAATTTAAATCCCTATATCCAGTTCCAACAATCACTGCAAATTTCATTACTACCTCCAAAATAAAGTATAGACAATTAAGGTGCTTTTTCTATATTCTATACTTTCCTTATGATAAAATATAGTATATTGAGGTGTTTTATGAGAATAGATAATAATTTAGCCTTTATGCTTCAATTTGAAAATGTAGCATGGTATGAAGAGGGCATAGTTAGAATTTTAGATAGAAGAATTTATCCAAGGGAAGTATCCTTTGTAAATTGTAGCACTCATGTTGAAGTTGCAGAGGCGATTAGAGATATGGTTACCCAAAGTGCTGGACCATTTACTGCCTGTGGAATGGGAATGGCTCTTGCAGCTTACGAATGTAGAGATTTAGATAGTGGTAGTAGATTAGAGTACCTTGAAAATGCAGCTACTACACTACAAAATGCAAGGCCTACTACGGTAAGTAGAATGAAGCAGGTTACAGATGGCTGTTTAAAAATTGTAAGGGAGAATATTTTTGAAAAGGAATTAGATAGAATTATCTTTGAATATACTCTTTCATCTATGGAAAATAGATATTCCACCATTGGGAAGGTTGCAAAGTACCTTGTAGATATGTTTGTAGACAATGGAAAAGTAATTACTCAATGTTTTGGAGAGACTATAATTGGAATGATGCTTAGAGAATGTCAAGAGAGAAATCTTTCCATTGAATTTTTCTGTCCGGAAACTAGACCATTTCTACAAGGGGCAAGGTTTACTGCATCTGTTATTTCAGATATGGGGTACCCAGTTTCTGTAATTACAGATAATATGGTTGCAGTCACTATGGTTGAGAAGCATATTGATCTATTTACCTCTGCTGCAGATTCAATTTGTATGGATGGCAGTATTGTAAATAAGGTTGGTACCTACCAAATGGCAATAGTTGCAAAATATATGAAGATTCCATACTTTGTTACAGGTATTCCAGATGTAAATGTACTTTCTTCAAAGGACTTAAAAATAGAAAATAGGGATCCCTTTGAGGTACTGTCCTGCCACGGCATAAAACACACTAAGGAAGATGTAGTTGGACTTTATCCAGCCTTTGATATTACTCCTGCCCACTTAGTAAGTGGCGTAGTAACTGATGTTGGAATTTTTAGTCCCTATGATTTAAATAGATATTTAGAATTTGTAAAGGGAGGATTTTATAATTTTGCAGTCTAGAATGTATGAAATCTTTAATAGGGAGTTAGTTTCCCATATAGAATTTATAGTTGAACTTGATAAATTAAAGCAAATTTTTAGACATACATTACTTATAGATGGAACTAGGTATGAAAATGACGCGGAACACTCTTACCATATTGCCATGATGGCATTTCTATTGGTGGACTACTGTGATTTTCCCGTAGATGTGTTAAAGACTATGAAGATGCTTTTAATTCACGACATTGTAGAAATTGACGCAGGAGATACCTACGCCTATGATGAGGAGGCAAAAAAGACCCAGTATATTAGGGAGCAACAGGCTAAAGAGAGAATCTTTGGACTACTTCCAGAGCCATACTCAACTGAATTAAAGGGACTTTTTGATGAATTTGAAGAAGGAAAAACTAACGAGGCAAAGTATGCAAATGCACTAGATAGATTTCAGCCCCTTACCCTTAATTATTTTCAAGGTGGCGGCTCATGGAAGGAACATGGAGTTAATCCTGAACAAGTAAAGAAGAGAATCTCTATAATAAAAGATGCAAGTGAAGAGTTGTACAAGTTGGCACTTTTCTATATTGACGATTATTTTGGGTGAGTTTATGAAGGATTATGACGTTATTATTGTAGGAGCGGGGGCAAGTGGAGTTTTTGCGTCCTATGAGTTTATAAAGATGAATAGTAAACTAAAGGTATTAATGATTGATAAGGGCAATTCCATTGAGAAACGAATTTGCCCTATTAAAGCTGGAAAAGTTGAGAGATGTATTTCCTGTGTACCTTGTAATATAATGAGTGGATATGGTGGAGCAGGAACTCTCTCTGATGGAAAGTACAATATTACCACAAACTTTGGTGGAGATATGCACACTATACTGGGTAGGGAAAAATCCATTGAGCTTATGGAATATGTAGACAGTGTACTATGTTCTTTTGATGAAGGTGAATCAAAGCTATATTCCACATCAAACTCCGATTTAAAAACCATTGCACTGCGCCACGACCTACACCTTCTCGATGCAAAGGTTAGACATTTTGGCACAGATAGAAATGTGGAAATTTTAAAGAAGATGTATGATTTTACCAAGGACAGCATTGATATTATCTTTAATACCACAGTAGAGGATATTGAAAAAAACGGAGAATTTTTAGTTCATACTAATAAGGGGGAGACATATAAGTCTAAGGTATTAGTCCTTGCCTCTGGAAGAAGTGGATCTAAATGGCAATCTAAAATATGCCAAAAATTGGGAATAGAATACTACTCAAACCAAGTTGATATTGGAGTAAGGGTAGAACTTCCAGCAGAGATTTTAAAACATATTACTGATGAAGTTTACGAATCTAAAATAGTTTACCAAACCAAGGGATATAATGACCTTGTTAGAACCTTCTGTATGAATCCCTATGGTCAAGTTGTAGCAGAGAATACCAATGGAATAATTACAGTTAATGGACATTCCTACTCAAATCCAGAGCTTCACAGCGAAAATACCAACTTTGCCCTACTTGTAAGTAATAGATTTACAGAGCCATTTAAGGACTCTAACGAATATGGAGAGAGTATTGCAAAACTTTCAAATATGCTTGGTGGGGGAGTACTACTTCAGCGTTTTGGAGATTTAACTAAGGGCAGACGTTCTAGTTCAAAGAGAATGGAGAAGTGTTTTACAGTTCCTACACTAAATGCAACTCCCGGGGATCTATCTTTAGTAATACCTAAAAGACAACTAGACTCTATAATTGAGATGATCTATGCCATTGATAAAATTGCTCCAGGTACTGCAAATGAGGATACGCTTCTATATGGAGTAGAGGTTAAATTTTATAACTCTAAGGTTGAAGTAGATGAACACTTTGAAACGGAAGTACCCGGCCTATTTGTCGTAGGAGATGGTGGGGGAACTACCCACTCCCTTTCACAAGCTTCTGCTTGTGGAGTTGAGGTTGCAAGATATATAAATAGTACAATAAATTGAAGGGAAGATTAAATGAATAATTTAGAACTTATTACCTATACTGAAAACAGTGTTGGAGAATATATACTAAATATAAATGAGATGAATAGTAGTAAAAAATTAAGTGCTACTGTTATTACCCATGGCTGTCAGATGAATGAACATGACTCTGAAAAAATCGCATGGGTTGTTGAAAAGATGGGATATAGTACAGTAGAGGACTATAATGATGCAGATTTAATTATTGTAAATACCTGTTCCGTTAGACATTCAGCAGAGGATAAAGTCTACGGCCAGCTTGGAAATTTAAAGCACCTAAAGGAGAAAAAACCAGGTATTAAAATTGCCGTATGTGGTTGTATGATGCAGAGAGCAGAGTCGAGAGATTATGTAATAGATAAGTTTTCAAATGTGGATATAATCTTTGGAACAAATAATATTTGGAGATTTCCAGAGCTACTGGTTAGATCCTATGGTGGGGAAAAATTGGCTATGGATATTGAGGAAAACTACTCTGAAATGGACAACCGCCTTCAAGCAACTAGACTATATTCCTTTAAGTACTATGTAAATATAATGCATGGAAGTAATAATTACTGCACCTACTGTATAGTTCCCTATACTAGGGGAAGGGAAAATTCCAGAGAGCCAGAGGATATTATTGAGGAAATTAAGGATTTAGCCGCCCATGGAACAGTAGAGGTAACTCTACTTGGACAAAATGTAAACTCCTACGGTAAGACATTAAAAAATCCAATTACCTTTGCAGAATTACTAAGAAGAATTAATGAAATAGAGGGATTAAAACGTATAAGATTTATGACATCCCATCCAAAGGATATTTCAGATGAGTTAATTGAATGTTTTAGAGATTTAGATAAACTGTGTAACTTCCTCCATCTTCCAGTACAGGCTGGGAGCAATAGAGTACTAAAGATGATGAATAGAAAGTACACTAGGGAAGATTACCTTGAAAAAATTGAGACGATAAAAAGTGTTGCTCCAAATATTGCCCTATGTACAGATATTATGGTAGGCTTTCCAGGAGAAACTGAAGAGGACTTTTTAGATACCCTTGACCTAGTTAAAAGGGTGGAGTACGATACCTCATTTACATTCCTTTACTCTGTAAGAGAGGGTACAGTTGCTGCGAAAAGTCAGGAGCAAATTCCCCACAATATTAAACAGGATAGGTTCCAAAGACTTCTAGATGTACTCTATCCAATTCAGCAGAAGAAGAATTTAGAGTACCTTGGAAAAGAGGTAGAGGTTCTTGTTGAGGACATAAGTAAAAATAATGAAAATAGAGTTGTGGGAAGAACTGATGAATTTAAACTGGTTAACTTTAATGGAAGTAGAGAACTAATTGGAAAGATAGTAAAGGTAAAGATTACCTCTGCTAATAGTTTTTCCTTAGAAGGTGAGTTAATTGAAGATTGATTTTAGTAGACTTACTCCCATGTTGCAACAGTATCTAAAGGTTAAGGAGGAATATCCCGATTCCATACTATTCTTTAGAATGGGAGATTTCTATGAGATGTTCTTTGAAGATGCCCTTACTGCATCTAGGGAATTGGAAATTGTACTTACGGCAAGGGATGCTGGACAAGCTGAAAAAGTTCCAATGTGTGGAGTGCCATACCATGTTGCAAATTCCTATATTTCCAGAATGATAGATAAGGGTTACAAAGTTGCCATTTGCGACCAAGTAGAGGATCCAAAACTTGCTAAAGGACTTGTAAAGCGAGAGGTTACAAGAGTAGTTACTCCCGGTACCTTTACCGATACTGATTACCTTGATAGAGGCAGTAATAATTTTCTCCTTTCAATTAATCTTGCTGGAATTAGTTACAAACTTGCCTATGTAGACTATTCCACAGGGCAACTTTTTACAACTGAAGGAACTTTTTTTACCAAGAGAGAACGGGGAAAGAGATTAGTCGACGAAGTAAATAGAATAAATCCAAAGGAAATATTAATAAACGAGGAATATCAAGAGGACAGTTTACTAGTGGACTTTTTTAAATCAAGGGAAGGTCTACTAATTAATACTGTAAATTCCTACAATGTGCCTGATGTAAATTATTTAAGCAGTGGAATTAGAGAGTATCTATTGAGAGAAGGACATGAAAATAAGGCAATTATTGCCCTACTTAACTACCTACTTGATACTCAAAAAAAATCTATTGGCCATATTAACGAGGTTAGTTACTACAATACCAATGAGTACCTTATTTTAGACGACAATACTAAGAGAAATTTAGAGCTACTAAGTTCAATTTCTACTGGTAAAAAAAGAGGTTCTCTCCTTGGAACTTTAGACTTTACCAAAACTGCAATGGGTTCTCGGCTTTTAAAGAAGTGGATAGAATCACCTCTTATTGATATTAAGAGAATTACTAGAAGGCAGGATATAATTGAAGAAGTAATGAGCTCCTTAATTTTTAAGGATGAAATTGGAGAACATCTAAAGAATATTTACGATATAGAGAGAATTACAACGAAACTATCTACTGAAACACTATCTCCAAGGGATTTAATTAGCCTTAAAAAATCCATATTTGAAATAGAAAAGTTAAAGAATCTAGTTTTAGAGAGTAAATATCCAAATTTAAGGGAGTATGTGTGTACTTTTGAGGATATTCTATTTATTGCAGAGGAGATTCAAAGGGTAGTAGTTGAAAATCCACCGGCAGTAATTGGAGATGAGCGAATTATCCGAGAGGGATATAGTAGGGAGGTGGACGAACTCTTTGAATTAAGGGATAGAGGTCAGGGATTTCTCTTTAAATTAGAGGAGAAGGAAAAAGAGAGGACTAATATTCCAAAGCTTAGAATTAAGTACAATAAAATACTTGGCTACTTTATTGAAGTTACAAAGTCATATATAGATAGAGTTCCAGAGGATTACATTAGAAAACAAACTCTAGTGGGTTCAGAGAGGTACTTTACAGTTGAATTAAAGGATATGGAATCTAAGATTATTGGATCTAAAAATCAGGTCTATGAAATTCAGATTGAGATTCTTGAGGGTCTTAGAGACTTAGTGAAGGAAAACCTATATACCATTCAAAAAGTCGCCCATAAGGTGGCTTCTCTTGACTGTGTAGTGGCATTAGCCGATGTGGCAATAGAAAAAAATTATGTGCGACCTATTTTAAATAGAGATGGAATAATTGATATTAAGGATGGGAGACATCCAATTGTTGAAGATTTAAGTAGGGATTACTTCGTTCCAAATGATACCTATTTAAGTAGGGAGAATATGATGGATATTATTACTGGTCCAAATATGACTGGTAAGAGTACCTATATGAGACAAGTTGCAATAATTGCCATTATGGCACATATTGGAAGCTATATTCCTGCAAGCTATGGAAATATTTCAATTCTCGATAGAATATTTACTAGAATTGGCGCATCAGATAATCTTGCACAGGGAGATTCTACATTTATGGTAGAGATGAAGGAAGTTGCAAATATTGTAGATAATGCAACGGAAAATTCCCTCCTTATCCTTGACGAGGTAGGGAGAGGTACATCTACTACTGATGGACTTTCAATTGCCTTTGCCCTAGTTGAGTATATTGTAAATAATATTGGAGCAAAGACATTATTCGCAACCCACTACCATGAACTTGCAGTTCTTGAAAGTAGATTTTCACAGGTTAGAAATTTAACCTTTGAAGTTCAAACGGTAGATGATGATATAGTTTTTTTTTTTAATTTTCTTCCCGGGAATAGTAGTAATTCCTACGGAATAGACGTTGCAAAATTAGCTGGAATTTCCCAGC
>CAYFUL010000035.1:0-14570 GCA_964346375.1 uncultured Peptoniphilaceae bacterium | reverse complement strand
TCCCGGATTTACTATTCCTTCTATTGTAAAGTTTACGACTAATTTATCTGTAAACTTTTCTATTGGTTCTACTACTTGTATTCTATTATTTATTTCATTTAATTGTAGGGTATCTCTTGTTACTTGGACTTGGCCTTCGCTACTTACTTCTACTGTCCAATATCCCGCCTCAGAAATATATCCTTCTAGTGGTTTTGTCTCTTGTATTGTATAAGTTCCTTCTGTTAAATTTGCAAAGGTAAGTCGTCCCCTATTATCTGTTTGAGAAACTTCCAATGGATTTTGGGCATAGTCGTAGATTGTAAATCTCTACCCCCATTAGAGGGATATTGTTCTCGTCAACTTTTAACAACTCTACTGCTCCACTTCCCTGTGCAGTAAGCGTTGTTTGGAAGGTTGAATCTGCGATAATAGTTTCTACTTGAATTGGTTCTCTGATAGGATTTTTAAGCCTTAATTTCAGAGTGAATCTATCCATGACTTCTTCTCTATCCCTTTGCCATTGGTACTCAACCATATTTAGTACAGAGTTTGTTTGGGAGGTATATCCTCTATTGTCAACGGATACTATTTGAAACTCATCTGGAATTTTAATGGAAAAGAAATCGCCCTTTCTTATTCCACTTGCTTTAATATTAAATTCTAATATGTACTCCAACATAGAATTTAAGTCTAACCCTGATGCATTATTATCTACATTGACCTTTAGTGAAAATTCTTCTACTTTCACTATCGCATTTTGATTTAGAGGTTGAAGCGCCTCTTGTGGTGGGTTGATTTGATTCTCTTCCGGATTTATATCTATGAAATTTTCAGTTGGTTGTTTTTGGCTTTGATTATTTTCGTTACTTGGTCTAACTGGATTTACTTCTTCTTTGGTTCTACTACTTCTAACTCTTCTTTTGGAGCCTTTGAATTAGACGGGTTATCTTTTTCGTTATTCTCGCCTTCTTCTAATTCTATTACTCGATTATTCGTAGTAGGTTCTTCATTATTGGTTATTATCTCTGTTTTGGATTCCTCTAGGGAAACCACTCGATTATTTGTATTTGGCGATGCCTTATTTGCCTCTACTGCTTATACTATTGGACCTGTTATAGTTTCTAGTAACATTAATATTGAAAAAACCAGCGCCAAAAACCTTTTTGATTTTTCTGTCATATATATTACCTTAATAAATATTACAGTCATTGTACACCAAATGAATATTACAATGGAAAAACGGGAAAACTTCAATATTCCCAGGGATTTTTGCCTCAAATTAAATTTCAAAATTTACATAATTTTTTCTCAATTGTCACAGTTTCGACACAAAAAATAGCTTTGTCTACAAAAATGTTGTGAATTTTTAGGCAAAATGTACTGTCACAGTATATTTTTTAAGCGCCCAATTTTTTGTAGGTTTTGTTTGAGAAATATTGAAAAATACACAAGATATAGTTTTTTGAGGAGATAAAAATTTTTTTTAGGTAAATGTTGAAAAAAATATATGTTGATTATTTGATTTTAACGTTATATATTTTAGAGTTTTGAATTTTATATGTCATTGTTATTTGTGAATTATGTAAGGAGATGGTACATTGCCATAGCGAAATTGATAGGTAACAAACCCTTCCGTTGTTCGGCAGGCATTTTGAGAACATAACCCCTACTGGGAATAATCGTTGAAGGAATAAATTTTTTCATATACATAAAAAAGGACCATGGCATGCCATAGTCCTCTTCTAATATTTCTATTAAATTTCTGCTTTTAATTTCTTTGATTTTTGGATTAGTTCTGTTAGCTTTGGAACTATTGCGTGAAGGTCTCCTACTACTCCAAGATCTGCTACGTCGAAAATAGGTGCTCCTTCATTTTTATTTACTGCAATTATTAGGTCTGACTCTTCCATTCCTGCTAAGTGTTGGATTGCTCCAGAGATTCCCATTGCAAAGTATAGCTCTGGTCTTACTGTCTTTCCTGTTTGTCCTACTTGACGATCTTTTTCTATCCATCCTGCATCTACGTTTGCTCTTGATGATGAAATTTCTGCGCCTAGTTCGTCTGCTAGGTCTTGTAGTGCTGCAAATCCTTCTGGTCCGCCGATTCCTCTTCCGCCTGATACTAGGATACTTGCTTCTGTAATGTCTTTCTTCTTTGATTCAGATTTTGCTACGTTTTTAATTACAACGTTCATATCTGCTTCTGTAAATTCGATTTTTTCTTCAATTACTTCGCCTGTTAATGAATCATCTGAATCTAGTGCTTGCATTACGCCTGGTCTTACTGTTGCCATTTGTGGTCTAAAGTTTTCACATACAATTGTTGCCATTAGGTTTCCACCAAATGCTGGTCTAGTCATTAGAAGATTTTTGGTTTCTTCGTCTATTTCTAGTCCTGTACAGTCTGCAGTTAATCCTGTATGAATTCTTGCTGCTAGTCTTGGTGCAAGGTCTCTTCCGATTGAGCTTGCTCCGTATAGCACGATTTCTGGTTCGTATTTTTTAACGATTTCATATACTGCCTTTGCGTATGGTTCTGTTACATACTCTTTTAGCATTTCGTCTTCTACTACGATTACCTTATCTGCACCATGTTTTATTAATGTTTGTGCTTTGTCCTTTATATTTGCTCCTAGTAACATTCCTACTACTTGTTGTCCAAGGGCTGTTGCTAATTCTTTTCCCTTTCCTAGTAATTCTATTCCTACTTTTTGGAGCTCGCCATCTCTTTGTTCTACGAATACGAATACGTCTTTGCTCATTTTTCCACTCTCCTGTTCTTAGATAATGTATTTCTCTTCTAATTTCGCCATGATTGCTTGTGCTGCTTCATCGGCTGTTAGATCAGTTAGTAGTACTCCAGCTCCTTTTCCTTGTTTTGGGAAGGATTTTCTTACTTTTGTTGGTGAGCCTTTTAGACCTATGTTTGATTCGTCTAGTTTATCCTTAATGTCTTCTAAGCCCCAAGTTTTTATTTCTTTTTGGTATGCGTCAAATACTCCGCCTACTGACATATATCTTGGTTCTGCTAGTTCTGCTAATGCTGTTACTAGGCAAGGCATCTTAACTTCGATTTCATGGTATCTGTCTTCGAATTGTCTTTTAACTATTACTTTATCCCCTTCTACTTTAAGGTCTTCTGCATAAGTTACTTGTGGTAGGCCAATGTGTTCTGCTATTTGTGGTCCTACTTGTGCTGTATCGCCGTCGATTGCTTGTCTTCCTGTGATGATTAAATCATATTCTAGGTGTTCTACTGCTGCTGCAATTGTACATGATGTTGCCCATGTATCTGCTCCACCAAATGCTCTGTCTGTAACAAGTATTGCCTCGTCTGCTCCCATTGCTAGTGCTTCTCTTAATGCAAGCTCTGCTTGTGGAGGCCCCATTGATACAACTGTTACATGAGCGCCTAGTTCGTCTTTTAGTCTAAGTGCTGCTTCTAGTCCTGATTTATCATCTGGATTGATTATACTTGGAACTCCGTCTCTAATAAGGGTATTAGTTTTTGGATCAAGTCTTACTTCTGTTGTATCAGGTACTTGTTTCATACAAACTACTATTTTCATATTCTTTATCCCTCCAAATTATTTAACGCCCATCCAGCCAGATATTACCATCTTTTGAACTTCTGAAGTTCCTTCATAGATTTCTGTTATCTTAGCGTCTCTCATCATTCTTTCTACTGGATAATCACGTGTGAATCCATATCCACCGTGTAATTGTACACAACGTCTAGTTATATCTGATGCTGCATCTGCTGCAAATAGTTTTGCCATAGCTGCTAGGTGTGTATATGGTTCCTTATTTTGTTTTGCATCTGCCGCTCTATATACTAGTAGTTGAGCTGCTTCTGCAGTTGTTTTCATATCTGCAAGTTCGAATTGTGTATTTTGGAATTGAGAGATTCTTTTTCCGAACTGCTTTCTTTCACTTGTATACTTAACTGTTTCGTCTATTGCGCCTTCTGCAATTCCTAATGCTTGTGCTGCGATACCAATTCTACCGCCGTCAAGAGTCTTCATTGCTATTCCAAAGCCTTTTCCTTCTTTTCCAAGCATATTTTCCTTTGGAATTCTACAGTTTTCAAATATTAGCTCACAGGTTGATGAACCTCTAATACCTAGTTTTTCTTCTGCTTTACCAATTGAGAATCCTGGTGTTCCCTTTTCTACGATAAATGCAGTTATCCCTTTTGTTCCTTTTGACTTGTCAGTCATTGCGAAAATGATAAATACTTCTGCAAATCCTGCATTAGTAATGAATATCTTTGTTCCGTTAAGGATGTACTCATCTCCATCTAAAGTTGCTATTGTTTCTTGTCCAGCAGCATCTGTTCCTGCTCCTGGTTCTGTTAGACCGAATGCACCAATTCTTTTTCCAGAACACATATCTGGAAGATATTTAGCTTTTTGCTCTTCAGTTCCATTTTCATAGATTGGCGCACATCCTAGTGATGTATGGGCAGATACTATTACACCTGTTGTTGCGCATACTTTTGATAGCTCCTCAACTGCCATCGCATACGCAATATAATCTGCTCCTTGTCCACCGTACTCTCTAGGAAATGGTATTCCAAAGAAGCCTAGTTTTGCCATTTTTTCGATGTTTTCAAAAGGAACTTCCTCATTTGCATCTACATCTTTTGCAACCGGTTTTACTACTGTTTCAGCAAATTCCCTGTACATTTGTTGTAACAGTAAATGTTCCTTGTCCATTCTAAAATCCATTTAAAATCCCCCTTTATCTAATTTCGCAATTAACGTTGTCAAAAGAATG
Source organism: uncultured Peptoniphilaceae bacterium (assembly GCA_964346375.1). GTDB lineage: Bacteria > Bacillota > Clostridia > Tissierellales > Peptoniphilaceae > CAYFUL01. The sequence continues at coordinate 9,809 of CAYFUL010000035.1, read as the reverse complement.
TTAGTTATGTAACATACTAGGTATATTATACCACCCATCTTTTTTTATTCAAGGATAAAGCAAAAAAACTATGCTTTTTTGACTTTATTTTTTAGTTTAGTGTAACTTTGTTTTTTATATATCCAATTTTTCTCGCACTAAACCCATACTACTAAATTTTCCTTTCATTATATGTTGTTTTTTCATATCAATTTAAAAATACCGATGCACGTTCTCCGCGGGTCGGGCGGGGACGCCCGACACCTACCATGGGTCACAATTGTACAATGGATTATTAAATTTACCAACTCAAAAATATATCCGTAAATAAAAAACCTTCATCGCAAATAACCTAAGGTAGGGGCGGCACGTCCCGAGCCGCCCGTTTCAATGCCATGGAATTTTATTACGTTGGAATCTGAAATTACATTTTCAAATGAAAATATATTCAAAAATACCGATGCACACTCCCCTCGGGTCGGGCGTCACGCCCGACGCCCTACCAAGGGTCACAATTGTACAATGAATTATTTAATTTACCAACTCAAAAATATATCCGTAAATAAAAAAACCATCCATCGCAAATAACCTTCGGTAGGGGAGGATTGTCCCAAATCCGCACGCTAAGTTACGTTCCTATTTTGTTGCCAACCCATTTCACAAAAATAATGAAATTACACCATATCTCTTTAAATTCAAATCCATTCCACAATACCGATACCAACTCCCTGCCCTGAATATTTATTTACAAAAAAGGAACCTATGAAAAATAATATCCTCTTTATTCTCATCGGTTCCTTTTTCTCCATATAAAATTTTTTAAAAAATATCAAGTAACACTGCAGTTATATCGTCTTTTCTTGGGGTCTTCATAAATCTCTTTAGTTCCCACTCCAACGCACTTAATCCATTTTGCTCGTTGTTTTTTATTACATCTACTACTCGTTCAATTCCAAATTGTACATTTGCCTCGTCTGTTGCTTCTATTACTCCGTCTGTTAATAATAGTATCTTGTCGTTTATAAAGGTATCTATCTTTCCCGTAGTGTACCTTTTATTTTTAAAGATTGGAGATATTGGATATCCCTCGCACTCTAATTGGTGCACTGTATTATCCCTTATTACTAAAGGGCAAGGACTGTGCCCCGCGTTTGCAAATTCTATCACTCCCGTATCTAAATTATATACTAAGTAAAAACAGGTAAAGTAATTTTCCAACCCAAGGTTTAAGGCAGAAAAGTCCTTTGACAATTCGTGTAGTGCCTTTGCAGGGCTTAGTAGGTACTCGTAATTTATATTCTTAAATCCATGTTTTATTGTCATGGTTATCATTGAGGATGCAAATCCATGGCCTACACAGTCTGCTATATACATTGCAATATGCTTTGAATCCACCTTAAATATGTCAAATATATCTCCACTTAGGGCATTTTTTGGCTCATAGTAGTAATTCATCTTTAAATTTCCATAGAAGCCCTTTTTCGGTAACATTCCCCTTTGGATATTTTTGGCATTATTTATTTCCTTGGTCATCTCCATATTCTTGTCTACTATTTCTCTTCGCAGTCGCTTTTCCAAGGTTACATTTCGATATACTTCTACCGCTCCTATTATTGCGCCCCTTTCATCTCTTATGGGAGAGCACTTTACTGAAAAATACTTCCCATCTATATATTCTTGGCGCTGTATAGTCTGCCCTGTACTTATGGATCTTGACGTTATTATTGGATTACAAATTGAGTTGTCAATTTTACAGGTTAAGGCGTCTAAATTTCCCTTAAATGTCTCCTCCATAGCCTTATTTACAAAGACTACATTATTTTCTACATCTAGTACTCGAATTAAATCCGCTATTCCATTTAAAATGTTGTAATTATATCCCTTTTTTATTAGGAGATTTTCAAGAGCCATTTTTTCCTCCCTTTGGCGCTGGGCCATAGTACTGGTAGTAGTAGGTCTTTATTCTTCCGTTGTATAGCTTTCTATTTCTACTAGCAGCTGCTCCAAAATTTCTCTCAAAGTCATCGTGGGAAGTTATTGCATAAAGGCTCCAAGTTGGAATTGATCTATATAGGCTTCCCAATTCTTTCTCCAATGCCTCTACGTCTGAAACCTCTCCAAGCCTTTCTCCATAAGGTGGATTTGTAATAATTACTCCATATTCATCTGGTAGAGAGAGACTACTTATATCCTTTTGGAAAAATTGAATCTCCTCCTCTAGCCCGAGTAACTCTGCATTTGCCTTTGCAACTTCTATTGCCCTATAGGAAATGTCTGAAGCAAGTATATTTAATTCCAAATCATAGTCCATCATTGAATAGGCTTCCTTCTTTAATTCCTTTAGTATTGATGGATCTACAAAGGAAAATCCCTCAAAGTCAAAGTTTCGATTTATCCCTGGGGCAATTTTTCTACCAATCATCGCCGCCTCTATTGGAATAGTACCAGAGCCGCAAAATGGATCTGCAAGTATTCTACTACTGTTCCAATAGGATAGTAGTACCATTGCCGCAGCAAGAGTTTCTGAAATAGGCGCCTTGTAATTTCTCGCCCTATATCCCCTCTTATGAAGTCCATCTCCAGAAGTATCTAAATATATTGTGGCAATGTCCTTATTTAATTGCACTTCCAACTTATATCTTGCACCAGATTTTTCAAACCAAGATACCTTGTACTTTTCCTTTAACTTTTCTACAATTGCCTTTTCTGAAATTCTCTGTATATCTGAAACTGAAAATAGTTTTGAATTTTTACTTCTACCTTGAACTATAAAATTAGAGTCCTCGGCTAAAAAATATCCCCAGTCAATTTCATAAACTCTGTCAAATAGCTCTTCAAAGGTAAGAGCCTTAAAGGAAGCAATTTCAATTAACACTCTCTCCCCCGCTCTAATATGAAGATTTAATTTCGCCATATCCTGTAGATTTCCATTTAAAACAACTTTCCCATTATCTACAGTAATATTTTCATATGAAAGATCTAAAAGTTCCCTTTTAACAACAGCCTCAAGGCCAATATTTGTAGGTATTACTAAATTAAAATTCTCCATTATTCACCTCAAGTTTTATTATAGATTATAAGTGGGTATAACTAAAGGTTTTATTTTTATAAACTTTTATTACAATCATTACAAATTAGGCGATTTACGCCAATATTAAAAGGCAATTTTATAGTATAGTGCAATTACACATAGAATAACTGCAAGGGGAACGTAAAGAAATTTACCGATATTGTGCCATAAATTTCCATAGGTGGAATTTGCGCCGCAGTTAACCTCATCAAGAAGTTCATCCTTTTTAAGAACCCAAAACCAAGATATAGCACCTATACTTGCTCCAATTGGAATAACGTAAATGGAAACTAAATCCATCCACTTGCCCCATCCTCCAAGAATTGCACCAGAAGTATCTGCAATAGGCTCCATAAATGCGCCAATGGCAAAAGTAACTACACAGAGTAGTATTACTAGAGAAGTACGTTTAACATTTTTAAATTTGTATAGAAGGGACTCAATAACTACCTCAAACATATTTTGGAGAGAGGTAATCCCAGCGAAAACCACTGCAACGTAAAGAATAACTGCAAAAATTCTACCAGAGGGAACATTTTGTAGTACTGTTGGAAGAGTTACAAATAATAGTCCCGGTCCACCGCCTGGGTCAAGTCCAAAGGCAAAGGCAGCCGGAATCATAACAAGGGCAGCTACAAGGGCTGCAATAGTATCAAATAATGCTGTACTCTTTGCACTACCAACAATGTTCTCGTCGCGGCTCAAATAGGAACCGTAGACAATCATCCCAGATCCAGTAACGGAAAGGGAGAAAAATGCCTGGCCCATTGCCCAAACCCAAGTCATGGGATTAAGAAGAAGCTTCCAATCTGGTAGAAATAAAAATTTATACCCATTAACAGCACCGGGAAGTAAAAATACCCTAATCGCCAAGATGACAAAGAGTATAAAAAATAGTGGCATTAAAATTTTATTAGTCCTTTCAATACTCTTTGCCCCAAGTAAAACTGTAGACCCAGTAATGAGAATAATAATAAAGTGGTAGGGAATAACGGAGTAGTTTTTAAAGGCAAAGGACTCAAACCATGCCCCAGCATCAATATTCATAAGAGTACCAGTTAGAGAATCAACAAGGGCCTTAAAAACATATGAAACTATAACGGCATAACCTATCGCAATACAAATAGAACCAATAAGAGGAATCCAACCAACAACTCTGCCAATAGGGGCAAGCCCTCTAGAATTCCACGCGTATTCGTAGGAACCAAGGGTACCAGTTTTTGCCCTTCTACCAATTGCATACTCACTACTTAAACCAGCGTAGCTAAAAATAAAAATAAAGATAAGGTAGGCAATTAAAAAAGCTCCACCACCATTAGAACCAAGTTTGTAGGGAAACCCCCAAACATTTGCCATACCAACAGCCGACCCAACGCAGGCAAGAATAAATCCCCAGCGACTTTTAAATTCGTTTTTATTATCCATAGCAATCTCCTTAGATATATTTAACTTTATTATAATATTAACAGATGGAAAAATACATAGATAAAAAAATAGGGCAGAGATTAAACCATTAATACAAAATAAACTATGGTAGGGGCAACGTCCCGAGCCGCCCGTTTTTGTGTTCGTGTTTTATAAAGTTGGAATTCGAAAAAAAATTTCAATACAAATTTATTCCATTGTACCGATGCACACCCCCCTCGGGTCGAGCGGGGACGCCCGACACCCTACCGAAAACATTGAATGTGGGGACGCACGTTACAACATCTTGGTGTTTTATTTCCTATCCATTACAAATGTAGTTTCTTTAACTATTTATATAAAAAATAAGGCAGAGATTAAACTCCGCCTTTAACAAATATATAATTCTCCTCGTCTCTATTTTGTAGTAGAAACCTATTGTCTAATTTTCCATAGCCCTCTCCTGCAAGTCTATATAGTTCTACCATTTCATCATTTCTATGAAATCTATTTATTATTAGTGCAATGGCGCTAGTGTTTTTCATCATGTGGTAATCCCCAGATGAATCTCCTGCTATTAATATTGGGTCTCTTCCAAATTTTTGATGGAGTATATTTTTTATTACATAGGTTTTTCCATCTCTATAACATGAATTTTCCCAGCTATATTCTCTTACATACTTTCCATCTACCACTTCTCTTATTCCTCCAAAAACATTCTCTGGAGAAATATTGTATCCGTAGTTTGGATTTGTAAATAATTCTACTACTACATCTCTAAAGGATGCGGAGATAATATATATACTTACCCCCGATGCTTTTAACAGTTCCACTAACTCCTGTATATCTTTTGAAATTACTATTCCTCGCCTATACTCTACAGTGTATTCACTACTAATGGGAGAGGTAATGGATACTCTTTCCACCCGACCTAGTTCCACCGCAGATTTTATAGCGCTGCGGGCAAGGCTTCCCACTTCATAAGGCGTCATACCTACTAATAGTAGACTCTCCCACGGTAGGGCAAACTCCTCTATTTCGTAGATATTATTGTAAAGGTACCTCATCTTCACTATAAAATCTTTGTGTAATTCTGAGCCAAGGTTTCTAGTTTCATATAATTCTCTGTAACTCCTAGATAATTTCTCTATAAAACTTCCCACCTCTCCACCCTTTGGCAGAAGGGCAGAGAGGTCTGTTATTTCATAGGTTAGTGTACTGTAAAAATCATCGGGATCTATATTGAATATAAAGTTTTCCAACTGGTACATTATGGTTACCTCTTGTACATCGTTGTATATACAAGTTTCGTCACAGTCGAAAACCGCATATTCTCCTGGTTTAATTTTTGATTTGATTACCTCTAAATTGTAATCGTTGAAATTTTTAAGTCTATTCATCTAACTTTAATGCCCTCATTGAATTTATTACGGCTATTATTGTAACTCCTACGTCTGCAAATACCGCCGCCCACATTGAACTATACCCAAGTACTGCAAGTATTAAGATCAATAATTTTACCCCAAGGGCAAGGGCAATATTTTGCCTTACGATTTTTCCAGTTCTTCTTGAAATTTTTATTCCCTTTAGAATATTTTCCATATCGTCGTTCATAAGAACAATGTCGGAAGATTCTATTGCAGAATCTGAACCCATTTTTCCCATGGAAATTCCTATATCACTTCTAATTATTACTGGGGCGTCGTTTACTCCATCTCCTACAAAGGCAGTTAGTCCATTTTTCATTATCTCTTCTACTTTTTCTACCTTGTCCTGTGGAAGTAGCTCTCCATATCCAAAATCCACTCCTGTGGACTCTACTACTTCTTCTACTACTTCATTTCTATCCCCAGATAGGATAATGGTCTTTATTCCCAATGCCTTTATCTTTTCTATTACAGTATTTATTCCCGGCTTTAATATATCAGAGAGCACAACTACTCCCTGTAGTACGCCGTCTACTGCTAAAAATACATGGGTTTTCTTTAAAGTTTCTACCTCTATTTCAATTTCATTCATTAGTAGGGCATTTCCTGCGTGGATTTTCTTTCCATCTACTTCACAAGTTACTCCATGGCCAGAAATTTCCCTATAGTTTTTAACTCTATCCTTAGTAATATTTTTTCCATAGTAGTTTACAATTGCCTTTGCTATTGGATGGATACTCATAGACTCTGCTAAGGAGATATACTCTAAAATCTCTTCCTCTGAAAAATCTCCATAGCTTTTTATTTCCTCAACTGTAAAAACACCTTTCGTTAAAGTACCAGTTTTATCCATTACAAGATTTTTAATATTGCCAAGGTTTTCTAAATAGTTTCCACCTTTTACAAAAATCCCCTCTCTACTTGCCGCTCCTATTCCACCAAAAATTCCAAGGGGAACGGAAATAACAAGGGCACATGGACAAGATATAACTAAGAATATACAAGCCCTATAAATCCATGGGTAGTAGTCGTCGCCAGTAATAAGTGGCATTGCAACTGCCATAATAGCAGCAATTCCTACAACTATTGGAGTATAAATTTTTGCAAACTTAGTAATAAATTTTTCAACAGGTGCTTTTTTTGCACCTGCATTTTGTACAAGGTCTAATATTTTTGCAATAGTACCCTCTTGGTAAGGCTTCTCTACCCTTACCTTTAAAAGTCCTTCCTCATTTACACAGCCTGATATTACATCGGAATCTACTCCAACTCTAACGGGAACAGATTCTCCCGTAACATTCGAAGTATTTATATGGCTTAGCCCTTCAACAACAACTCCATCTAGTGGAATTTTCTCTCCCGGACGAATTAAAATAATCTCTCCAACTTTAACATCCTCTGGTTTTTTCTTAACCTCTCCAGAATCTGTAAGAACATTTGCAAACTCCGGCTTAATTTGTAGAAGGGCAGAGATGGATTTTCTTGAAGTTCCTACAACTTTATCCTCTAATGCCTCTCCAATTCTATAGAATAGCATTACTGCAATTCCCTCTGGATATTCGCCTACAACAAAGGCACCAATGGAAGCAATGGTCATTAAAAAGTTTTCGTCAAAAATCTCACCCTTCCTAATATTTTTAATGGAAGTTAAGATTACATCCTTTCCAACAACAAGGTATGCCGCAATATCAACGGCAAGTAAAAGCCTGCTGTCTAAATTGCCAACGTAGTTTAAAATAAGGGCGATAATTCCAAAGATAACTCCGCCGTAAAATTCAAAACCTAGTCCTTCATCTTCTACTTCGTATGAAATTTCTTCAGCTGCTCCACTGGACTCAACAATAACCCCCGGCTCATAGTCGTCCACCGCCTTAACGATACCACTAGTAAGTACATCCTCCTCTAAATTTGGAACAGAGTAAACAGTATAGGCCTCCGTACCAAAGTTATAGTTTACACTTTTTACACCATCAATATTTAAAGTCGCCTTTTTAATTTTCTCAGTACAATTTGCACAGGTAAGGCCCCTTAAAAAATAATCGTGTTCAACAGTATCAATAAGACTAACGCTATGATTATGACCATTTCCCAAGTAGGACATAATCTTTTCCAAAAGAGTATCCCTATCTAATTTTGAGGAAACAATTAAATTATTGTCCCAGTCCAACAGCTGATCTATTTCAGAATCACGAGAGAGTTTTAAACCAAGTAACTCGTTGCAACAATTTTTATCAATTGCAATATAGTAATACATTTTTACCTCCTTATATGAATATTCATTCATATGTTTCTATACTCATTATACCTTGTAGAAAAACAAAGTCAATAGAAAAACATCTCATTTATTACAAAAAAAATACCCTGCAACGCAAGGTGACAGAGTAAAAAAATATATTATAAAAATTTTCAAATATTTTCGAAGAAATAAATTCTTGTAATTGTAATAATATTTCCATCCCACACTGCTTTCGAGGTAAAGGCGTTAAGAAAATTCCATGTCTGAGCCTGAAAGGCGAGTTTGGAATTTTTAGCCTTTGCCGAGAAAGCTTTCATTTAGTAAGCGAGTGGGGTTACAGGGGGATTTTTAAGGGGGACCTAAGGGGAGAAGCTGCGTTATTTCTCCCCTGGTCCCCCTTAAATTAAATAAATAAAGTATTTTTATTACACCTATAAATTTCTATACTAATCAATTATTACAAAAATTAAATCTTGTACTCCGCAATCTTCTCGTATTCCCCAACTTCTTCAGGTTCAACAACTTCCCACGCACCGCCGGGAACGTACCTCTTAATCATCTCTTGGAAGTAAAACATAATTACACCCATATCGGTAATTCTTCTAGTTTCCTCTTTTTTAAGAGTATAAAGATCTACAACAGTGTCGCGAAGAACGAAAGCCCATGGCTGTGCATTTAAAAAGCTTGGCGCAAATCTAACAGAAGAAAATACATCAAGTAGTCCTCTATTTTCAAGTTCCTCGTGAGAAATTGGATTGCCTAATTTGTCCTTAAATACAATTTCATCAACAGGTTTTCTACCAGAAGTCTTTTCAGGAAGGAAAATCTTCTTTCCCTTGCCTCTGCCAATGGCAATAACATAGTCTACGTCCTCGCCAATTTCGCCAAAGATAGCTTTTCTAACAGTGGACTCAACTTGCTTAACAGTTACCCAACAAGTACCAAAACCATTTTCAACAATTTTAGTATTTAAACTCTCAAGATAAAATCCACCAAGAAGTCCAGATTTTAAATCCCTCTTATTGTACTTCATAGCAATATAATGGGGAGCTTTAATCATTACACCTGAGTAACCCGCTTTCCCATTAAGTCCATCATAGACAATACTTCCATTTTCGTAGAACTTAAAGGTAACTACATCCTGCTGCCCATTAAGTTCCTCAATATATCCCTTTATTTTGTCAGTCTCGTTACTTGCAAGAGATTCCTCCATAAAATCCCTAACGGATCTTCTCTCTTGCAAAAAGTTGGTCATTATCATATGTATCCCCCTCTTAATATGAACATTGATTTCATTATATACCAACATTTGGATTTATTAAAGGACAAATAGTTTAGGAGAAATTGAAAAAAAGGGGATTTTGTAAAAACCTCTAGAAATTTTCTAGAGGCATAAAATATTTGAAAATAAATTTTTTAATAGAGGTCTTGTAATTTTTTTCACCACACTACTATCCATGTAAGAGGGCACGCACACTGTTAATAGGGAACCGACCTAGGTGGAGGGAACAGACTTCCAACTGAAAAACAGAGGGAACCAACTAAAAACAGGGTGGGCACTGATACTAATGGGTGTGGAGCCCAAAAAATCCCTCTAAGAAATGGCTAAATACGCCAATCCTAGAGGGATTAAAAAAATGGTGCCCAGAGCCGGAATCGAACCAGCGACACGTGGATTTTCAGTCCACTGCTC
>CAYFUL010000034.1:7963-15058 GCA_964346375.1 uncultured Peptoniphilaceae bacterium | reverse complement strand
TATTCTTTTCATTTAAAAACCCCCTAATCCGTGTCCGGATTTAGGGGGCACTACACACTAAATGAAAATTTTCTCGGCAAAGGCTAAAAATTCCAAACTCGCCTCGGCTTAGGACATGGAATTTTTTTAACGCCTTTACCTCAAAAAGTACGTGGGATGGGAATATTATTACAATTACAAAAACTTGTATCTTCGAAAAGATTGAAGTCGAGGAAAGTACATTGGTATTGTGGAATGGATTGGCAATAAAATACGGACGCTGTTAAACGAGCGGATTTGGGACAATCCGCCCCTACCGAAGGTTTTGAAATAGTATTGATTTGTTCAATGTATGGATGATTTTGGAATGTGGTGTAATTCAATGCAATTGTGCCAATGCAACCCATGGTAGGGTGTCGGGCGTCCCGCCCGACACGAGGGGATAGGTCATCGGTAATTTGGGATGTGGATGTATTAAAAAATATACAATGTAATATCATCGGTATTGTGGAATTGATTGGTAATAAAATACGGACGCTGTTAAATGGGTGGCTCGGGACAATCCGCCCCTACCGAAGGTTTTGAAATAGTTGTGATTTGTTCAATGTACGGATGGTTTTGAAAGCTGTAAAATAAATTATTTTTCATAATTTGTGGTAGGAGTCGATCCCCCGACCGACCCGTTGAGGTAGTATGTTTGTAAAAATTTTAAGCCTAGGAAAATCCTAGGCTATTTTTTAATTGAAAAATAATTCTGCAAACTCCTCTGCCGATAATTCTCCAAAATATTTTTTTATTTCTATATTGCTAAGAGCGTCCAATAAAGCTTTTTTACTGTACTCTACTTGTTCAAGTTCCTTTTCTAATTCCTCTACGTCCCTTTCGCCGAAAAAGTCTCCCATTATTTTAAGGTCTGTTATTTTGCCATCTTCTACATTAAAAAACAGCTCTACAAATCCTATATTAAACCTTTTGTAAACCGACTTATCTCTATGAAGTAGTCTGCCGTAGTTCCACTCATGTAGGCTAAATCTATTTTTATATACTTCCTCTATTCCCCTTAGGTCATCTTCCGTTAGTAAATATTCCTCTACTATTTCCCCATGATTTCTTATTATCTCATCTTGTAAACTTTCTAGAAATTCTTCGGCGCTAAGGTCCTTTGAAATCAATGGCTTTATATTTGAAACCCTTGCCCTTACACTTTTTACTCCCTTGGATTCCAACTTTTCCTTTCGTACATTTAATGACTTTGCAAGTTCCTCTAAATTTACATTGTATAGGATACAGCAGTTTGAAAGCATACGATCTTTATACACCGATTGAGATGCTCCTGCTATTTTATATCCATCTATGGTTAAATCATTTCGCCCTGATAGTTCTGCGTGGATTCCCATATTTTTCATTCCATCTACTAGCATATTGTAGTAGGGGGTAAAATCTATTCCCTTACTGGATTTTCTATTTGATATAAATGAAAAGTTTATATTGTTTAAATCGTGGAAGACTGCTCCGCCTCCCGTTATTCGCCTTACTACTTTTATTCCCTTTTCCTCAACATACTCCCTATTTATTTCTGCATATAGATTTTGATTTTTGCCTATTATTATTGCCGGCTCATTTATCCAAAAGAAGAAGTACTCATCGTCAATGGGTAGATTTTTTAAACAGTATTCTTCTAGTGAAAGATTGTATTCTGGATCATTTGTTTTAACTTTTATAAATTTCAATTTGCACCTCATAGATTATTTTATACTAATTTATTATAATATTATAAAACAATTAGATTATAAATTATAGGAGGGATATAGTGAAAAAGACACCGCTTTATGAAAGACATGTTGAACTTGGTGGAAAGATGGTTGACTTTGCCGGTTGGAATCTTCCCATTCAGTATGTGGGAATTAACGAGGAGCATGCCGCTGTTAGGGAGAGGGTTGGAATTTTTGATGTTTCCCATATGGGAGAGATTGTAGTTAAGGGGAAGGATGCCAAGGTATTTTTAGAGTACCTTTCTACAAATAATGTCTCAATTTTAAAGGACAATGAAATTGTCTATACCTTTTTCTGTAGAGAAAATGGTTTTGTTGTAGACGATTTACTTATCTATAGAATTAGTGAGGAGAGTTTTTTACTCGTTGTAAACGCTGCAAATACTGACAAGGATTTTGATTGGGTTGTGGAAAATTCTAAGGACTTTGACGTAACTGTTGAAAATATCTCTTATACTGTTGGTGAAATTGCCCTTCAAGGTCCCCTTGCAGAAAAGACTCTTCAAAAACTTGTGGACTTTGATCTAAGTGAGTTAAAGTTTTTTAAACTTAAAAAAGACGTGGACATCTGTGGAGTTAAGGCTCTTATTTCAAGAACTGGATATACTGGTGAAGATGGTTTTGAAGTCTATACCTCTTGGGATGGTATTGTAACTATTTTTGATGAGCTTCTAAAGGCTGGTAGTGAGTTTGATATTCTTCCTACTGGACTTGGTTGTAGAGATACCCTTCGTTTTGAAGCTGGCCTTGCCCTTTATGGACATGAGGTTTCTGAAGAGGTTAATCCTATTGAAGGCGGATTTAAATTTGCCGTTGCATTAGATAAAGAATCTGACTTTATTGGTAAGGATGCTTTAACTAATTATTTTGAAAACAAGACTAGAAAAATGGTTGGCTTAAAACTTTTAGATAAGGGGATTATGCGTGAAGGTTACGAGGTATTTAAGGGTGATGAGAAAATTGGTTATATAACTACTGGTTATAAATCTCCAACTCTGGGTATTTCAATAGCAAATGCTCTTGTAAATATTGAGCATTCAAATTTAGGTGACAATGTAAGTGTAAAGGTTAGAAATAAAATTTTAAATGCTGAAATTATTTCTAACAAGTTTTACAAAAAGAGAACTACTAACAAATAGGAGGTCAATATGGAAAAATTAACAAGAGAAGGATTATATTATTCTGAAGAACACGACTGGATTGAAATTGATGATGGCATTGCCACTATTGGTATTACAGATTATGCACAGGAATCCCTTGGTGATATTGTATATGTAGAGCTTCCAGAAGTTGGCGATGAGTTTCAAGTTGGAGATGCTTTTGCTGTTTTAGAATCTGTTAAGGCTGCAGTTGATGTAGATTGCCCTGTAAGTGGAGAGGTTATTGAAATTAATGAGGATTTAGAGACTAGTCCTGAACTTTTAAACGAGGCTCCTTACGATAATTTTATCTGTAAGCTTAAATTAAGCGAAGAACCTACTGACTTACTTGATGAAGAGGAGTATAAGTCCTTCCTAGAAACTTTGGAGAAGTAATATGCATCCATATATTCCTATAACTAATGATAACGAAAAGAGTATGCTAGAGAGTTTAAATATTGACTCTGTAGCAGAATTATTCTCTGATATTCCTGAAGGGGTTAGATTAAATAGAGAACTAGACCTTCCAAAGTCCAAGTCTGAACTTGAAATTAAAAGGCTACTAAATTCCCTTCAAAGTAAAAATAGTACCATAGATGATTTAGTTTGTTTTTTAGGAGCAGGCGCATACGACCACTATATTCCATCTATAATCGACCCTATTATTTCAAGAGGTGAATTTTTTACATCCTATACTCCATATCAACCTGAGGTTGCACAGGGGACATTACAGTATATCTTCGAGTATCAGACTATGATGTGTAACTTAACTGGAATGGACGTATCTAATGCTTCTCTATACGATGGTGGAACTGCCGTAACAGAGGGAGCACTAATGGCTCTAGCTGTTAATAGAAAAAAAGAGGTACTAATTTCTAAAAGTGTAAATCCTTCTACAAGGGAGATTTTAAAAACCTACTTCCACTTCCAAAATCTAATAGTAACTGAAGTGGAAATTGAAGATGGGGTTACAAGTATAGATGATTTAAAGAAAAAGATGAGTAAAGATGTTGGAGGAGTAATTGTACAGAGTCCAAACTTCTTTGGAATTATTGAAGACTATGGTAGCCTTGTAGAAGTTGCCCACTCTGAAAAGAAGTGTAGCTTTATTCTTTCTACCGATCCAATTTCCCTTGGTATTTTAAAGAAGCCTAGTGAATTTGACGTGGATATTGTAGTTGGAGAGGGACAGTCCCTTGGAATTGGACTATCCTTTGGTGGACCATACCTTGGATTTATTACTGCAAAGGACAGTTTTACTAGAAAACTTCCCGGCAGAATCGTAGGGGAAACTGTTGATAGAGATGGCAAGAGAAGTTTTGTACTAACTCTTACTGCAAGGGAGCAACATATTAGACGTGAAAAGGCGACTTCCAATATCTGTTCAAACCAAGGCTTAAATTTACTTCAGGCTACAATTTACTTAGTAACTATGGGGAAAAAAGGCCTTAGGGAGGTTGCATATAAATCTCTACAAAATGCAAACTATTTAAAAAATGCCCTTGAAGGCGCTGGATTTAAACCACTATTTAATGGACCAACCTTTAAGGAATTTGCAGTTGATTTAAAAACTGACGTAAAGAATATAAACGAAAAGCTAATTGAAAAGGGATTTATTGGCGGATATGACTTAGGAAATTCCTACGAGGAATTTAATAATGGGGCATTAATAGCTGTGACAGAAAAGAGAACTAAAGCTGAAATGGATAGTTTTGTAAAGACATTGGAGGAGATAGTATGAACTACGATAAATTAATATTTGAAATATCTTCTCCCGGCAGAGTTGGATATAGTTTACCAGATCTTGAAGTAGAAGAAGTTGAAGTTAAGAATTTGATTCCAGAGGGACTACTTTCAGAGGAGGAGCTAGATCTTCCAGAGGTATCTGAATTTGATGTAGTAAGGCACTATACTCGCCTTTCCTATAAAAATTATAGCGTAGATGGAAATTTCTACCCACTTGGAAGCTGTACAATGAAGTACAATCCAAGAATTAACGAACAGATGACTAGGTTACCGAGATTTGCAAATATTCATCCCCTTCAAGATGAATCTACTGTCCAAGGAGCATTGGAACTACTCTACAATTTAGATAAGAGTTTACAGGAAATATCTGGTATGGATAAAATGTGTTTAAATCCAGCGGCAGGAGCTCATGGTGAACTTACTGGTATGATGGTAATAAAGGCATACCACGAAGCCAGAGGAGATTTTAAGAGAACTAAAATAGTCGTTCCAGATTCATCCCATGGTACAAACCCAGCTACTGCTGCAATGGTAGGTTGTGATATTGTAGAAATTCCTTCAGACGACAAGGGAATGGTGGATATAGAGGCTCTAAAGGCGGCAATGAACGATGAAATTGTAGGACTAATGCTTACAAATCCAAATACCCTTGGAATTTTTGAAACTGGAATTGAAGAAATTACCAAGATAATCCACGACGCAGGTGGACTTTGCTACTACGACGGAGCAAATGCAAATGCAATTCTTGGTCATGCAAGACCTGGGGATATGGGATTTGACGTAGTACACTTTAATATCCACAAGACATTTTCAACTCCCCATGGTGGCGGAGGTCCTGGTTCAGGTCCAATAGGAGTAAAGGATTTTCTAGTGGAATTTTTACCGGCGCCACTTGTAGATAAAGTAGATGATAAATTTACACTAAGGTACGATATGGAAAAATCCATTGGAAGAATAAAGGACTTCCATGGTCATTTTGGAGTATTAGTTAGAGCCTACACCTATATACTTTCTCACGGTTCAGACGGATTAAAGAAGGTATCTGAAGGGGCTGTACTAAATTCAAACTACATGGCAAATAAGTTAAAAGAGGATTACAAACTTCCATTTGAAACTATTTTTAAACACGAATTTGTACTAGATGGATTAAAGGATGCCAATGGAATAAGAACCCTTGATGTTGCAAAGAGGCTAATAGATTTTGGCTTCCACCCACCTACTGTTTACTTCCCATTAATAGTTCACGAGGCACTTATGATTGAGCCGACAGAAACGGAAAATAAGGAGACCCTAGATGAATTTATAGAGGTATTAAAACAGATTGCAAGAGAGGCAAGGGAAAATCCAGAATTGTTACTTGAAGCACCTCATAATACCTATGTAAGACGTCCAGATGAAACTAGGGCAGCTAGAAATCCAATTTTAAAGTATGAAGGGAAAGAGTCATGAAAAAAATTGGAATAATAGGAGCAGGTCCTGGGGGATATGTTGCGGCAATTAGAGGAGCCCAACTTGGACATGAAATCTATTTAATAGAGGATAGGGAAGTTGGAGGAACTTGTTTAAATAGAGGTTGTATTCCAACGAAGGCATACTATAAAAACGCCGAAGTCATCCACGATATAAAAAGGGGAGATGAATTTGGCATTAGTATAGAAAATTATTCAGTATCCATGGAGAAAATCCACGAGAGAAAGGAAGAAATAGTTTCAACTCTCGTTGGAGGGGTTGAATTTCTACTAGGCTCCTATAAAAATATTGAGTTAATTCGTGGTAGAGGGGAAATAGTAGACCCAAACCATGTAAAAATATACGGTGAAGATGAGAGAACTATTGAGGTAGATAATATAATTATTGCCACAGGTTCATCTACATTTATTCCAAGGATAGAGGGAATAGATGGAGATGAAATTCTAACTTCAGAGGAGCTACTAAAATTAACTACACTTCCAAAATCCATGGTAATAGTTGGCGGAGGAGTAATAGGCCTAGAATTTGCAAGTATTTTCCAAGAACTAGGCTGTGAAATTTCCATACTAACTGAGGATTTACTATTAAATACGGATTTAGAGATGAAAAAACGTCTATCAGTACTGCTAAAAAAACAGGGAATAAAAATTACAACTGGAGTAATGGTTGAGAGTTTTAACGATGTAGAAGATGGAGTACTAGTAAGGGCGAAAAATATAAAGAACGAAAAAATAGTAGAAGCAACGGGGGAAGTTGCCCTAGTTGCAATTGGAAGGGTAGCAAATTTAACTGGCTTTGGCTTAGAAAATGTTGGAATAGAAAGTACGAGAAAGGGAATAGTAGTAGATGAACATTTTGAAACTAGTGTAAAGGGAATTTTTGCAATAGGAGATGTAAATGGAATCTACCAACTTGCCCATGTTGCCTCTGCCCAAGGGGAGTATGTAATGGAGTATCTTTCAGGTGTGGATAAAAAACGTAATTTAGAC
>CAYFUL010000034.1:0-7953 GCA_964346375.1 uncultured Peptoniphilaceae bacterium | reverse complement strand
ATCATGTGTATTTACGCTAGATGAATTATCTGCAGTGGGAAAGACGGAAGAGGAATTAAAGGAAGCTGGAATAGAATATAGAGTATCTAAATTTAACTTCCAAGGAAATGGAAAGAGCCTTGCCCTTGGAAATAAAAATGGCTTTGTAAAAATTCTCTCCGACGGGGAAAAGGTACTGGGAGTTCACATACTAGGACCCCATGCAAATGATCTAATAGGAGAATGTGCCCTAGCGATGGCAAATAATCTATCCCTAGAGGATATAACCTCTACAATTCACGCCCATCCAACACTTTCAGAAAGTATATACGAAGCATCAGCAGGAATACTAGAGGAAGCAATTCATATTGCACCGATAGTAAAGAAACAAAAATAGACCCGAGTGAGTGTATCGGTAATATGGGATACATTTGTAATAAAATAAGTTCGTTTTTTAGATAGTAATACATTTGTATCGTGGAATAGATTGGCAATAAAACACGGACACAACGTAACGGGCGGCTCGGGACGTGCCGCCCCTACCAAAGGTTGTAAAACCTGTAGAGTAAATTATTATTCTCAGTTCACGGTAGGCTGCGTCGAGCCCCTGCCCGACCCGTCAAGTAAAGTACATCGGTATTGTGAAATTGATAGGCAATAAAATATGGTTTGTTTAGATAGAATAAGCAATTCATATTGCACCCATAGCGAACAAGAAAAAATAAAATATAAATTTTAGGGAGACGTTGTAATGCGTCTCCTTTTTAATTATTAATACAAAAAAATATCTGTATGTTATAATCAAGTACGAGGTGAGAATTTTGATACTACCTGTAATTTTAGGAACTGATGTAAACGCCTATGGTATGGCGAGAATGTTTCATATGGCTTTTGGAATAAAGAGTAGATTACTTGGCCAAGGTAAGCTTTGGATGACGGGCCACTCTAGTATTTGCGATATTAAGGTTATTGATAATTTACTAAGTGACGATATTTTTCCAAATGCCCTTGTAGATGAGGCGAAGGTTCTTTTAAATAGATACTATAGATTAATTTTAATTGCGGCTTCTGATAACTATGCCGAAATGGCTATTAAGTATAGGGAAAAATTGTCCCAGTATTTTTTTATGCCATTTCCCAGGGAAAGTAATTTGGAACTTGTAAATAAGAGGAATTTTTACGATACGGCTAGTAAATTTGGACTGCCCATTCCTAAAACTGTAATTATAGAGAAGGAAAATTATAAGGATGCAGTAAATCCCTTTGGGTATCCTTCTGTTTTAAAGCCTTCCTCTAGTGTAGACTATTTTCCTCTATCCTTTGAAGGGAAGAAAAAGGCATACATATTAAAGGACGAGGAGGAGTTTAAAAACACCCTAAAGACTATTTACGAAAATACTACCTACTCAAAGGAGATGGTTCTTCAGGAATTTATTCCTGGAGACGATTCCCATATGTACGTTTTAAATGCCTATGTTAGTAGTGAATCAAAGGTAAAGCTAATGGCTTTTGGCCATGTTATTATGGAGGACCCTACTCCCGAATTAATCGGAAACTATCTTGGTATTATTAACGCCAATGGAGAAGATGTATTTCACGTTTTTAAAAAGTTCTTAGAGGATTTAAATTACACTGGCTTTGCAAATTTCGATATGAAGTACGATTCTAGAGATGGTATTTACAAGGTATTTGAAATTAATTTAAGGCAGGGGAGAAGTTCTTTTTATTCTGCTCTTTCTGGTGCAAATCTTGCTGAAGCTGTATATAATGATGCTGCTGGAATTGAATTTGATACCATCTATTCCAATAGGGAATTTTTATGGCTTGGGGCAAAACCAACTACCATACTTAAATATATTGGCAATGAGGATTTAAAAAATAGATGTAGTAAATTAATTGAGGAGTCAAATTATGGCACTACTTTAAATTACAGTGAAGATAGAAACTTTTTTAGAGATAGGGCGATAAAAAAATACTACGACTCCTACGATGAACGCTTTAGAAATTTTTTTGAGGAGAAATAATATGCCGCTTGTTAATAGTGATGATGATAGAAGAAGATATAATGAATTTGTTAGAAATTCGCCATATGGCAGATGTACCCAGGATTTAAACTGGGGTCATGTAAAAAATAATTGGGCGACAGACGGAGTTTACCTTGAGGAAGATGGAGAGATTATTGCAGCCCTTACTATTCTTTCAGTTGATGGAGCTCTTGGCAAAAGACTTCTCTACGCAAATAGAGGTCCAGTTTGTGATTTTTACGATGTGGATTTAGTTGTACGATTACTAAAGGAAGCAGAAGCTGTAATTAATAAGTACGATTCGTTTTTATTAAGACTTGATCCGGAAGTTCCCTACGACCAGGAGTTAATAGAAAAATATAGAAGCCTTGGATATACATTTAGAGGAAGGGAAACAAATATCCATTCCTTCGTTCAGCCAAGGTACAATATGGTACTCTACCTTAATGGTTTAGATGAGGAGGAGGTTTTTAATTCCTTCCATTCTAAAACTAGGTACAATATTAGACTCTCTGGCAGAAAGGGAATTACTACGGATTACATTTCCCTTGAAAAAGACGGGGAGGATGAATTAAATTGTGCAATCGATAGATTTTACGACCTAACAGAAATTATGGCAACTAGACAGGGAATAACCCATAGGCCAAAATCCTACTTTAATAGACTTTTTGAAGCCTTTCCTGATTCAAGGGTATATGAGTCAAGTTACAATGGAGAAGTTCTTTCATCTGCCCTTGCAATTCCCTACGGCAAGAAATTATTTTATATGTATGGGGCAAGTAGTAATAATGAGAGAAATAGAATGCCTAACTTTAGTATGCAGTGGGAGATGATAAAATGGGCAATAGAAATGAAAATGGATATGTATGACTTTGGAGGGGTATTTAGCCTTGACGATTCAGACGGTCTATATAAATTTAAAAGGGGCTTTTGTAATAAGGACGGTCATAGTGAATGGATTGGAGAGTTGGATTTAGTTCTTGATAGTGAAGCGTATAGTGAATATAATAAATAAAGGCTAGGAAAAACCTATGCCTTTTTTATTTTGTATAGTATTTCATGGGAAGATAAAATTTCTGTAAAAAAGTGTAAAAAATTTATAAATTTTCCTTGCAATTATACTTCTCCTGTTATATACTATTTAAGCGTCAGTTTGGGCGTATGCGTTGAGGCAATAGGTTGCTTCTATGTTAATTGGAGGCGTAGAGGGGAATTATTGCTGAGAAGTTAGATTTTAAATTTAGCGTGGGATTTCCAATTTTTTTATTATAGTAATTACGATACACGCGGGTGCGTGTATATTGGATCCCTGCTTAAGAGTGTAGCTATTATGCGATTAGGAGGGAATTTTTAATGGCTAAAAACGGTAAACAAAAAATTAGAATTAGACTAAAGGCTTATGATCACGAGTTACTAGATAACTCAGCATCAAGAATTGTAGAGGCTGCAAAGTCAACTGGAGCAGTAGTTTCTGGACCAGTACCTCTTCCAACAGAAAAGGAAGTAATTACAATTTTAAGAGCAGTTCATAAGTACAAGGATTCTAGAGAGCAATTTGAGCAAAGAACTCACAAGAGATTAGTAGATATTATTAATCCTACACAAAAGACTGTAGATGCACTTATGAAGTTAAATCTACCAGCAGGTGTAGATATAGAGATTAAGCTTTAATTGCGTATATGATTGCTAAGCAATCCGCTATATTATAGGAGGTGTAAAAGATGAAGGGAATAATCGGTAAAAAGATTGGCATGACTCAAGTATTTGACGAAGCAGGTACAGTTACTCCAGTTACTGTTATTGAAGCTGAACCAAATGTAGTAGTTCAGGTTAAAAATGTAGATACTGACGGATACAATGCCATCCAGATTTCATCGGGAAAAATTAAAGAAAAGAATGTAAATAAACCACTAAAGGGACATTTTGACAAGGCAGAAGTTAGTTACAAGAGATATTTAAGAGAGTTTAGAACTGAAGGCGAAGAATTTAATGTAGGAGACGAAATTAAAGTTTCTATCTTTGCTGAGGGAGACCACGTTGATGTAACTGGAACAAGTAAAGGTAAAGGTACTCAAGGTGTTATAAGACGTCATGGATTTGGTCGAGGTAGAGAAACTCACGGTTCTAAGTTCCACAGAATGCCAGGTGGTATGGGAGCTGCTACTTATCCAGGTAGAGTATTTAAAGGTCACAGAATGGCTGGTAAGATGGGTAACGAAAGAGTTACTATCCAAAACCTTGAAATCGTAAAGGTTTATGAAGATAAAAATCTTATCCTTATTAAAGGAGCAGTACCAGGACCTAAGAAGGGCCTTGTAATAATTAAAGAGACTGTTAAAAATAATTAATGGAAGGAGGGTATGATATGCCTAAGATTCAAATGCTTAATATGGAGGGAACTCCAGTTGGCGATGTAGAACTAAAAGACGAAATTTTCGATATAGAGATTAATGAACACACAGTATATCTTGTAGTAAAGAATATACTAGCAAATAAAAGACAGGGAACTAAAAGTGCTCTAACTCGTGCAGAAGTAAGAGGAGGCGGAAGAAAGCCTTGGAGACAAAAGGGAACTGGTCGTGCCCGTCAAGGAAGTATCAGATCTCCACAATGGAGAGGCGGAGGAGTTGTATTTGCACCAAAGCCAAGGGATTATTCATACACTACTCCTAAGAAAGTAAGAAGACTTGCTATGAAGAGTGTACTTACTTCAAAGGTTAAAGAGAATGAATTAATTCTTGTTGACGAAATTAAATTAGACGAAGTAAAGACTAAAAATGTTGTAAAATTCCTAAACAATATTAAGGCAGATAAGAAAACTCTTATTGTACACAATGGAGACAGTGATTTAGTAAGAGCAGCTAGAAATATTAAGGGAGTTGCAACTGCAACAGTTGGAACAATTAACGTTTACGACATACTAAAATATAACTCATTAGTTATTTCTAAAGAAGCTTTAGACAAGGTTCAGGAGGTGTACATCTAATGAACAAATTCGATATTATTAGAAAACCAATTATTACTGAAAAAAGTATGATGGAAATGGAAAACGGAAAATACACCTTTGCAGTAGATAAGAATTCAAACAAGATTGAAATAAAAAAAGCAGTAGAAGAAATTTTCGGCGTTAAGGTTGAAAAGATTACTACTATGAATATGCGTGGAAAGTTAAAACGTCAAGGCGTTCATCAAGGTAGAAGACCAAGCTGGAAAAAAGCCATTGTAAAACTTACATCAGATTCAAAGCCAATTGAATTCTTTGAAGGTATTGAATAAGGGGGGATTAGATTGGCAGTAAAAGGATATAAACCAACCACACCTGGCCGTAGACAGATGACAGTTGCTACTTTTGAGGAAATCACCAAGACGAAACCTGAAAAGAACTTAACTATCACAATAAATAAAAATGCTGGACGTAATGCTCATGGTAGAATTACAGCTAGACATAGAGGCGGCGGAGTTAAGAGAAAATATAGAATAATAGATTTCAAGAGAAATAAAGATGGAGTACCAGCAAAAGTTGCTTCAATTGAATACGATCCATATAGAACAAGCTATATTGCACTTCTAAACTACTACGATGGAGAAAAGAGATACATCATCGCTCCAAGAGGATTAAATGTAGGAGATGTAATAGAGTCTGGAGAAGAAGCAGATATTAAAATTGGAAACGCACTACCATTAAGAGCAATTCCAGTAGGTACAGTAGTTCACAACGTTGAATTAACTCCTGGAAAGGGAGGACAATTAGTAAGAAGTGCAGGAACAAGTGCACAGCTAATGGCAAAAGAAGGAAAGTATGCACAGTTAAGACTACCTTCAGGAGAATTTAGACTAGTAAGTATAAATTCAAAGGCAACAGTAGGACAAGTAGGAAATGTATCCCACGAGTTAATCGTACTAGGAAAAGCAGGTAGAGCAAGATACCTAGGTAAAAGACCTCATGTAAGAGGATCTGCAATGAACCCAGTAGATCACCCTCATGGTGGTGGGGAAGGTAGAGCACCAATAGGTAGACCTTCACCAATGACACCTTGGGGTAAACCAAGTCATGGACTTAAAACTCGTCAAAAGAATAAGAAGTCAGATAAATTTATTGTAAGAAGAAGGACTAAGTAAGGGAGGAAAAAATGAGTAGATCACTTAAAAAAGGACCTTTCGCAGATGAACACCTTCTTAAAAAGGTTGACGCATTAAATGAAAGTAACGAAAAGAAAGTAATTAAGACATGGTCACGCCGTAGTACAATCTTCCCTGAAATGGTAAGTCATACTATAGCAGTTCATGATGGAAGAAAACACGTTCCAATATATATAACAGAAGATATGGTAGGACATAAATTAGGAGAGTTTGTTCCAACAAGAACATTTAAGGGACATGCAGGTAAGAGCGAAAAGCGCTCTTCAGTGAGATAGGAGGTATATGATGGAAGCAAAAGCAATTGCTAAATACGTTAGAATATCACCTCTTAAAGTGAATTATATTTGTGCGGAAATTCGCGGAAAGCAAGTAGATGAAGCCCTTGCCATTTTAAAATTCACACCTAAAAGAGGTGCAAAGGAATTAGAAAAAGTGCTAAAGAGCGCAGTAGCAAACGCAGAAAACAACTTAAACCTAGATAGAGATAACTTAGTTGTAAAGCAAGCGTACGCAAATGATGGACCTACTATGAAGAGATTTCGCCCTAAGGCAAAGGGTATGGCATATCCAATACTAAAGAGATCAAGCCATATCGGAGTAGTAGTAGCGGAAATAGAGTAGGAGGTAATCAATGGGTCAAAAAGTAAATCCACATGGTCTAAGAGTTGGAATAATCAAAGACTGGGACTCAAAATGGTATGCTGACAAGAAAAATTTCGGAGAACTATTAGTAGAAGATAATGAGATCCGTAAATATATAAAGAAAAAATTATACATCGCTGGAATTTCAAAAATTGAAATAGAAAGAGCAGCAAACAAAGTTAAAGTTTCTATATCAACAGCAAAGCCAGGAATGGTAATCGGACGTGGCGGTACAGGCGTTGAAGAACTAAGAGCGGAATTAGAAAAGAAAATTAACAAGAGTGTAGTAATAAATGTAGAGGAAATTAAAAACCAAGATCTAGATGCACAATTAGTAGCAGAGCAAATTGCAGAGTCACTAGAGAGAAGAGTTTCCTTTAGACGTGCTATGAAGCAAGCCATCCAAAGAACAATGAGAGCTGGAGCAAAGGGAATTAAAACTGCAGTTTCAGGTCGTTTAGGCGGAGCAGATATGGCAAGAACAGAAGGATATTCAGAAGGAACAATCCCTCTACAAACACTTCGTGCAGATATAGATTATGGATTTGCCGAAGCAGACACAACTTACGGAAAACTTGGAATAAAGGTTTGGCTTTACAAAGGCGAAGTTCTTCCAGAACTTAACGAAGAGACAAAGAGAAATAGAAGAAACGCAAGACGTGAAGACAATAAGAAGAACAAGAGAAACGATCAAAAGAGAAATAACAGAAGAGATAATACTCAGAACAGAAGACCAAGAAGAAACAATCCAAGAGAACAAGCGTAAAGTTAGAAGGGAGGAAATTATATGTTAATGCCTAAAAGAGTTAAATATCGTAGAGTTCATAGAGGCAGAATGAAAGGTAAAGCCCTTCGTGGAAATACACTTACCTATGGAGAGTTCGGACTTCAAGCGACAGAACCTGCTTGGATAACATCAAACCAAATAGAAGCTGCCCGTAGAGCAATGACAAGACATATTCGTAGAGGTGGAAATACCTGGATTAAGATTTTCCCAGACAAGCCTGTAACTAAGAAACCTGCTGAAACAAGAATGGGTGCTGGTAAGGGTTCACCAGAGTACTGGGTAGCAGTTGTAAAACCAGGACGTGTGTTATTTGAGATAGCTGGTGTATCTGAAGAGGTTGCTAGAGAAGCATTAAGACTTGCAGTGCATAAGCTTCCTGTA
>CAYFUL010000033.1:5037-15172 GCA_964346375.1 uncultured Peptoniphilaceae bacterium | reverse complement strand
GGCGCTGTAGAATTTATGGTATAGGTTTACGAGAAGGCATTTGAACCTAATCCAAGGCCAGATTTAAGACATAGAATTGAACACTGTACCCTTTCTGACCAAGACCTTATTGATAGAATGGCAAAGATGAATATTTGTCCTTCTGTAAATGTGGCAGGTATTACAAAAAGTGGGGCAGACTATATGAGATTCTATGGTGAGAGAAATAAGTACCTCTGTGCAATTAGATCTATGTTAGATGCGGGAGTAATGTGTTCGCTTCATTCAGACTCTCCTTCCTACGAGCCGGGATTAAATATTATTGATGCAGCTGTAAATCGCTACGATAGATACCACGAAGTACAATGTGATACTACTCAAGCTGTATCTGTACTTGAAGCTATAAGATGTGCAACTTATAATGGAGCTTATGCTTCCTTTGAAGAGGACATTAAGGGAAGTTTAGAAGTTGGAAAATTAGCTGATGTAATTGTGCTTTCAGATGATATACTAAAGATAGATCCATTTAATATTAATCAGCTTAAAGTTGAGCTAACTATGATTGATGGAGTAATAGAATATACAAGAGGAGAAGATTAATGGGTAGTGAGGTACTAGAAAATTACTGTAATAATACAAGGGTTAGGTCGGATAGAAATTACTTTAAAACATTTTTACTTGGAATACTGGCGGGAATATTTATTGCAATTGGAGCATATTCTTCTACAATGGCAAACCTATATTTTCCACAGTATGGAAGAATTTTAGGGGCATGTGTTTTTCCCATAGGGATTGTACTTGTTACAGTTGGTACCTCAGAACTCTTTACAGGGGATTGTCTTTTTGTAATGGGCTATTTAAAAAAGAGTATTACCTTAAAAAAGATGCTCTTATTTTTACTCATAGTCTATATTGGAAATTTTATAGGCTCAATAATCTTTGCACTTTTAAATTTCAACATAGTTAGTGAAGAATTTGCAAAAGTTGCAGTATCAATTTCCCTTGGAAAGGTTTCAAAATCCACATTAGAGCTTATTATTCTTGGGATAAATTGTAATATACTAGTATGTATGGGAGTATGGATGGCTCTTTTTGGAAAGAGCACTGTGGAAAAATCCCTATCTGTAATCTTTCCAGTATTTATTTTCGTCTTATGTGGTTTTGAGCATAGTATTGCAAATATGTACTATATTCCCATGGGAATATTTTTAAAGGGCAGAGTTTCTATGGACACTTCCATTTTAAATTGGAGCAGTTTTGTTTTTAATAATCTTCTACCAGTTACCCTTGGCAATGTTCTAGGGGGAACTTTTGTAGGAGTATTGTACTACAATATTTACAAGGTTGGGAAAAATGGCTAGTAAAATTCAAAGTGTACTACTTGAAAATGGAATAGAGTTTAATGGAATACTAATTGAAAAAGTTAAGGGATATTCCTACTACTTGGTCTTAGATAAAATTGGAAGGCTAGAGGAATATGTTCTAGTAAAAAGTGATTATATAGTCTGCACAAAAAACTGTGAAGATGTTTTAAGTGAGCTATACAGTATAAACCTTGAGGAAAAAACTTTTAACCCATTTAGTATAGAGGAGGTAGAGCTACTAAATGACCCTCTAATGGATATTATTCACTACTGTATAAAGAAAGGTGAAGTCATAAATTATCTCTATGAAAATAAGGAGGACTTTGGAATAATCTCTGGTTTCCTACTAAACTTTTTAAATATTGAAAAGATAAATTCAAAATCAGTAAACTTTATTGGCTCTGTTAGAATTGTTACAGATGGGATAAAGTATATTAGATTTAATGGACCAAAATACTACTTGTTAAAAAAATCCTATGAGAGAAAAATCCAACTTTCATAGGATTTTCTTATGTCAAAAATTATACCTATGTTAAATTATGTTTAATTCTGTGTAAAAATAATGTAAAATAACATAGGAGGTTGAGAAATGGAATTCAGTTATATTATTGGTTTAATAGGAGGCCTAATTTTATTCCTATATGGAATGACATTTATGAGCGAAGGCCTGGAACTAGCTGCCGGGACGAAAATGCAGTCCATAATTGAAAAAGTTACGTCCAATAAATTAAAGGGGATCTTAGTTGGAGTAGTAGTAACTGGAATAATACAGTCCTCGTCGGCTACAACTGTAATGCTAGTAGGATTTGTAAATGCAGGCATAATGACTTTAGGACAGTCCATTGGAGTTATTATGGGAGCAAATATAGGAACTACAGTTACAGGACAATTAGTTGCCCTTGATATTGGACAGATTGCTCCACTTATTGCCCTAGCTGGTTTTGTAATGGCAACTTTTATTAAGAAGAAGAAAAAATTTATTTATATAGGCCAAGTTTTTCTAGGCCTTGGTTTTTTATTTATGGGAATGAAAATGATGGGAGATTCTATGAGTCCCCTTAGAGATTCTAAGGTATTTGTAGATATGATTACCCTATTTAAAAATCCATTCCTAGGAATTTTAGC
The DNA here is from genome assembly GCA_964346375.1 of uncultured Peptoniphilaceae bacterium. GTDB lineage: Bacteria > Bacillota > Clostridia > Tissierellales > Peptoniphilaceae > CAYFUL01. The sequence continues at coordinate 12,704 of CAYFUL010000033.1, read as the reverse complement.
AGGTACAATAATTACAGCAATTATACAATCATCATCAGCATCTCTAGGAATACTACAGGCTGTGGCAAATAATGGATTGATTCCCCTGGGAATGAGTATGTACATAATCTGTGGATTTAATATTGGAACTTGTATAACATCTGTACTTTCATCAATAGGTACAAGTAAAAATGCACAGAGAACTGCTGCAATCCACGTGCTATTTAACGTAATAGGTACGGTTATTTTTGTAATACTTAGTTTTAAACTACCTATTGCAGAATTTGTAGAGAGGTTTTCAAGAAATACACCAGCTGCACAAATAGCAAATATGCATACACTTTTCAACGTATTTTCTACTATAATTCTACTTCCATTTACTAAGCAACTTGCAAAGCTTGCAACAATATTAGTTAAGGGTACAGATAAAAAAGCAGAGGATAGAAGTCTACTATATATAAATCCAAATTCAAATAAGGATATCTCCCTTGCATTTTTAGATATTCGTGCAGAAGCTAAGAGAATGTTTAAAAAAGTAGAGGAAAATTTTTCTCTTGCAATGGAAATGTTTCTAAATTATGATGAAGATGTATACGATAAAATATTTGAAAATGAGGAAACTATAAACTATTTAAACTCTGCCATTTCAAGGTACATTATTGGAAATATGTCTGGTCCAAAAAGCGAGGACTTAACAGAAGAACTAACCTCCTACTTAAATATAGTACGAGGATTGGAGAGAATGGGAGACCATATAAAAAACCTTGCAGAATATGGAAAGTATATTTACGATAAGGAACTAGAATTTACTAGGGATGCCATTAAGGAAATAGAGTATGTTAAAGACGATTTACTAGAGATGTTTAATTCCTTTGATGATAAAGTAAATAGGGATGACAGAAACGAAAATCTAAATTACTTCTACTACGATATAGAAAAGTACCTAGTTAGAATTAGAAGAGTTCATACAGAGAGAATGAAGGCGGGAATTTGCGATCCTGAAAGTGGAATAGTTTATGATAAATACCTCATCGCATTTGAAAGAATAATGTCCTACCTAAGAAAGGCAGGTCACCTATAGGAGTGTAAATGAGAGATAGACTAAAATTTGGAGTAGCAATAACAGTACTAGGAGCAGTCCTTTGGGGATTAATGGGAACTTGTAGTCAGTACCTTACAAATATTAGAGGAATAGATGTATCATTTCTCGTAGTTTCAAGGTTAACCATATCGGGAATAATTTTAAGTGCCTTTACTGCCGTAAAAAACAGAGATTCCCTTAGAATTTTTAAAGATAAAAAGGATACCCTACTTCTAATAGCATTTGCGCTTGGAGGATTACTCTTCTGTCAGTTTTCATACTCAAAGGCGATTTACTATACCAATGCTGCAACGGCGACGGTACTCCAATATTTAGGGACTATTTTTATTGCAATATATGTATGTGTAAAGGAAACTAGGCTTCCACGAAAATTTGAAGTGGTTTCCATATTCTTAGCAATATTTGGAACCTTTATCCTTTCCACAAGGTTTAATTTAAAAGTAATGGCAATTTCTCCAATTGGATTATTTTGGGGAATAGCAGCAGCAGTAGGGCTCTCAACCTATAGCACAATGCCCCATGGACTAATAAAAAAATACGGTGCAATTGCAGTAACGGGAATTGGAATGTTAATAGGTGGAATATTTTTACTTTTTGCCACAAGAGTTTGGAATATAGAAGTGGAATTTGATCTACCAATGATAGTTGCATTTTTTATCGTAGTAATACCAGGAACGGCAGTGGCGTTTGTAGCATTTTTAAAGGGAGTAAATATAGTTGGACCAATGCGTGGTTCAATTCTAGCAACAATAGAACCAATAGCATCACTATTTTTCTCATGGATACTTTTGGGACAAAAAGTTGTACCAGTAGATCTACTGGGAATAGGCGTAGTACTTTCGGCAGTACTAATACAATCCATTTTTTCAAATAAAGTAAATAGGAAAAATAATTAAACTCTCCGTGTTGGAGAGTTTTTTTGTGTATTCTATAAGCTTCACAAACAGGTAGGGGCGGATTGTATTGGGTCCCTCGTTAAACAACGTTGGTATTTTATTACATATCCATTCTACGGTACCGACGCCCTCTGTCCTCGGGTCGGGCGGGGCTCGACACATCTACCACGGTTCATTTTTATACCAACACATTGAATTACACCATATTTAAAAATCTACGGTAATTTCCAAAAATCTTCATAATTCAAAACCTTCGGTAGGGGCGGATTGTCCCCAATCCGCCCGATACAATGCCTTGGAATTTTATAAACAAAATATATTTTATCCATAGCTCCATCAATTAGATTTTAATCCTCAATTTTCTTTAAATCCTCTTCCGTAATTTTTATTTCCCAATGTATTACAAAGGTAAGGGCAATTCTAAGGACTACTACAAATCCAAGTATTAATAATTCGTTTAAATCCCTAACGATTACTGTCTTAATAATTTCCGCTCCAAGTTTAAATTCAAGACTTAGTGCCAGAGCCTCTGCCAGTAGTATTTTTACAGAGGGGTTATTTAATTTAAATCCCGATTTTGCAAAAACCACTAATGAGCGTACACTTCCATAGGCAATTATAAGTATCCCAATAATTTCTAAAAAGTGCATTACCAATGGAGCGAGAGTTTCCTCAATTAAATTAACAAGCATAATTTTCTCCTTCTACCTATTTATTATTTCTATTAGTTCTAAAGTTATCTCTTCTCTATTTCTATTCCCATCAATTACATAGTCTGAGTACTCCTCGTAGGGAAGAATATACTTTAGCCTATGTTCTATTTTGTCCTCAGAGTCTCCTCTTTCTCTCATTCGCCTTTCCATTACATCCTTAGTAAGGTATAGACAAATTACCACTACACTACTACCAAACCTCTCTTTAATTTCAACTATTCCTGGAAGATCTACATCAAGTATACAATCCTCATCCCCTGTATATTTTTCCAATATATTTGCAGGAACTCCATAATAATTTCCCACGTAAGAAGTTGGTGCAATTACATCTCCATTTTTTTCAAGCTCTTTAAATTCTTCGATGGTTATGTAGTAGTAATCTACATCCTCTACTTCTAAAGGTCGCTTTTTCCTAGTTGTGTATGTAATTACCTCGAATATATCTAAGGATTTTTTTAAATTCTGTATTTGAAATGTCTTTCCGGCGCCGCTATTTCCGCAGAGAATATAAATCAAAAAATCACCTCAAAATCATTATAACATAGACATTTACAGTTAAATAGGGTATAAATAAATAGGTGATAATATGTCATTTATAGAAGTGAAAAATTTGACTAAGAGGTTTGTAACGGGAGAACTTTCCATTACTGCCAATAGAGATATAAATTTTAATATTGAAAAGGGAGAATTTGTAGTAGTCGTTGGTCCATCAGGGGCTGGTAAATCCACTCTACTTAATATACTAGGGGGAATGGAATCTCCTTCCGAGGGAAGTATTATTATTGACGGGAAGGATATTTCTACATATTCTCCAAGGGAACTTACTGAATATAGAAGAACTCAAATGGGATTTGTGTTTCAATTTTACAACCTAATCTCAAATTTAACTGCCCTTGAAAATGTAGAACTTGCTGCACAAATTGCAGAGGACCCTTTTGAATCTAAAAGTGTACTAGAAGACGTTGGCCTTGGTGGAAGACTTAATAATTTTCCATCACAACTATCTGGCGGCGAGCAACAGAGAGTTGCCATAGCAAGGGCACTTGTAAAAAGACCTAAGCTACTACTTTGTGATGAGCCTACGGGAGCTTTAGACTATAAAACTGGTAAACAGGTATTAAAAATTCTACAGGAAACTGTAAAAAATAGTGGTACTACTGTAATAGTTATTACCCACAACCAAGCTCTAACTCCTATGGCGAACAGAATTATTGAAATAAATGACGGTACAATTAGAAATATGAGGATGAACGAAAATCCTATGCTAATTGACGACATATCTTGGTAAAATTATGAAGCGAATAAATAGAATTAATCTCATTAGAGAAATAGTAAACTCAAAGTCCAGGTTTATTTCAATTTTACTTATAATAGCCCTGGGCTCCTTTGTTTTTATGGGGCTTATTGTTACTGCGCCTATTATGAGAAATACTATTTCTGAGGAAATGAAAATTACAAATTTTGAGGACTTGGAGGTCTACTGTCCTTCTGGATTTGAAGATGTAGATATTAGTGTAATTAAAGATAGAGAATTACAGGATATTGAATTTTTAAAGGACGTGGATTTAAATGAGGTAAACTCTGGAGAGGTTGGAAGATTAATCTCCAGCCCTCGTATAATTTCCAAGGCAAATATAGTAGAGGGTAGAGATGTAGAAAATCCTGGAGAAATTGTTCTCGATAAGGAGTATGCATCTAGGTTTAAAATTGGAGACATAATTCATTTTAAACATGAACCTAATAAGGCTGGGTTTAATAAAGATGATGAACTTGTCCTTAAAAGATATTCCTTTAAAGTTGTAGGATATGCAGAGAGTATTTCCTATGGAATGAAGGAGAATAAGGGAGTTTCTTCAAGGGGACTTGGCTCGTTAGATTTTTACGGCTATATTTCTCCCGAGGACTTTGCCCTTGAAAAGTATACCATTGCAAAATTAACCTATGAAAATTTACAAGACATTAATAGGGATTCACAGGAGTATAAAAAACTGGTTAAACTTCATGAAAACGAAATGAAGATAGATTTAAACTATAGACCTAGTGAACGACTTGCCATTACTAGAGAGGATATTGTAGATGAAATTGCAAAAGGTGAGAGGGAAATTGAAGACGGCGAGAGAGAATTAGATGATGCAAGGGAAAAATTAGACAGTGCAAAATCCGACTTAGCCGATGGAGAAAAATCCTATAGAGAGGGATTAGATAAGTACAATACAGAAATCTCTAAGGGGAAAAATGACCTTGATGACGCAAGGGAAAAGTTGGATTCCTCTAAGGCAGAACTTGAGGACGCAAGGGAAAAGTTGGATTCCTCTAAGGCAGAACTTAAGGACGCAAGGACAGAAATAATTGACGGAGAAGAAAAGCTAAACAAGGGCAAGGATGAAATAGAAGAGGCTAGGGATAAATTAAATAGTGGAAAGGACGAGTATGAAAAGGCAAAGTCAGAATATGATACTGGCGTCGGAAAATTAGAGGGCTCTCGAATTACACTGGACCAGGCGAAGGAACAACTTGCCGACGGAAGAAAGAAGTTAGACGATGCAAGGGCAGAGGTATTAAAGGGGCAGAGGGAACTTCAAGATGGAATAGACCAGTACAACGAGGGGCTTCAAAAATACTTAGAGGGAGTAAAACAGTATGAGGACGGTTTAAATGAAGCAGTTACTCAGCTAAAATCCTATGGAATTCCAATTCACGAGGGAACGGTAGAGGAGTTAGATATACGAATAAATGATATACTCATAAACTTACAGTTTATTCCTGACGATATAGATTTTACCATAGACTTTGATAGTCAAATTTCACAACTGCAAAATGCCATTGTAGAATTAAAAAATAATGAGGCTAGTTTACAAGCTTATATAGATGGAATTAATGCAGAACTTGAAAGTCCAAATCTTGACCCAGAAAGAGAAGCAGAGCTAAGGAAAACCCTAGCAGAGAAAAATGCACAGCTTAGTTTTTTACAAGTGGAACTGGCAACAGTTGAAGCCAATTTAAAAATCCTAAAGGAAAGTAAGGAGGGTATGGATAAAATTTTAAAGGAATTAGAGGAAAAATTTCCTGAAATAGATCCTGCAAATATACTCTCTTTAAAGGAACAGTTATTAGCGGCAAAGGCTGGAGTAGAAAAATTAAAAGGTGCAAAGGCAGAGTTAGATAAGGCAAAGGGTGAACTTGCCATTGCAAAGGAAAAATTAGACTCTGGTAAAAAACAACTTGAGGATGGAATAAAACAACTTGAAGACGGCGAGAGGGAGTATGCCATAAACTATGAGAAGTATTTAAGCGGCGAAGCTGAATATGAAGAAGGCAAGAGGAAATTAGAGGATGGTAAAATTGAACTAGACAAGGCGAAATTAGACCTAGAGAAGGGGGAAAGGGAACTACAAGACGGAGAGAAAACTCTAAAGGAAAAAAACAAGGACTTAGAAGTGGGAAAGGAGAAGTTAAAACTTGGAGAGGAAGCCCTAGAAGAGGGAGAGAAATCCTACGAAGATGGTTTAAGTAAATTTAATAGGGAAAGCTCTAAGGGAAGAGAGGAACTACAAGATGCAAGGGATAAATTAGACAAGGGTAGAGCCGATTACAACGAGGGCTTGGAGGAATATACTACGGAAAAAGCCGATGCAGAGGAGGAATTTGCAGAGGGAAGGGAAAAAATTTCAGATGCAAAGGAAATTCTAAAGATATTAAAAGTTCCAAAGTATGAAATAACCTCTAGTATAAATAATTTTACAGTACTAACATATTTAGACTATGCCTATAGAGTTGATCTACTTGTAATAGTATTCCCAGTATTCTTTTTACTAATCGCATTACTAGTATGCTTTACAACAATAACTAGAATGGTGGGGAAGGAGAGAATAGAAATAGGTACCTTAAAATCCCTAGGCTACCACGAAAGGGAAATCTATGCAAAATATATAGTATATGGATTAATTGCATCCCTACTAGGAGGAATAATAGGTGGAATTTTAGGCTACTATGTACTGCCAGAAATAGTAGGAGATTCCTATTCCACAGGCTCCATATTTGAAGGGCGACTACTCTATAAATTCTACCCATTAAAATTTATCATGGTAGTACTACTTGGAGTACTAACTGCTACACTAACGGCATACTTTACAGCAAAGAGCATACTGAAGGAAAAACCAGCAGATTTAATGAAGGACAAGCCGCCAGCTGCGGGAAATAGAATATTTTTAGAGCGAATAACACCAATTTGGAGTAGGCTTGGATTTTTAAAGAAGATAACTGCGAGAAATCTATTTAGGTACAAGGGCAGAATGATAATGACCATTACGGGAATAGTAGGTTGTACAGCATTATTAATACTTGGATTTGGATTAAAGGGTTCAGTACTCTATATAGGGGACAAACAATTTAAGGACCTTACAAAGTACGACGTAGGAGTACTATACAATAGGGACTTAAATAAAGATGCCTTTAAAGAATATGTAAAGTACCTAGATAATCATGAAGAGGTACTAAGTTATGGAGAGTACCATAGAGAATTTTTAACCACAGACTACAAGGGAAGTAACCAGATGATTGAACTAACAGTTCCATCAGATAGTAGTACAATTTCGGAAAAGATTCTACTAAGGGATAGAAAATCAGGAGAGGAAGTAGAAATCCCTAAGAGGGGAGCGCTGGTAAATGAAAAATTAAAGACCCTACTTAATTTAAAGGTAGGGGATGTACTTCGAGTAGTAGACGAATACAAGGAGGAGTACGATGTAGAAATAGCAGGATTTACAGAGCGATACTTGGGCCACGAAATGTACATGAGTAGAGAATACTACGAAAAGGTATTTGGAGTAAAATTTGAGCCAAACTCTGACTTAATAACACTAAAGGATGGGGCAGATGTAGATAAATTAGAAAGGGCGTTACTGGCAAATGATTCAGTAATGGTAGTAACAAGGTCAGAGAATCAGGAAGTGCTACTAAGTATGTTTGTAAATGCCC
>CAYFUL010000033.1:0-5027 GCA_964346375.1 uncultured Peptoniphilaceae bacterium | reverse complement strand
CTTACACAAGTAGAGCTAGTAATAACCATAGCATCAGTACTATTATCACTAGTAGTCCTCTATAATTTAACCAATATAAATATAGAGGAGAGGAAGAGAGAAATATCTACAATAAAAGTACTTGGATTCTATCCACGAGAGACAACAGACTATATATACAGGGAGACATTAACCCTAACCTTTATAGGAATAGTAATAGGACTGGGAGTGGGAAAGCTTCTTCATTTTGCCATACTAAAAATGGTAGTGCCATTTGGAGTAATGTTAGACCCAATACTAAGTAAGAGATCATTAATAATTTCTCCAATGATAATAATTGCAGTAACGTTAATGCTAAGAATAGTATTCCATAAGAAGTTAAGGGATATAGATATGATAGAGGCACTTAGTGCCAAAGAATAAGTTGGAAATAGATTTCCACCTTTTGGTGGAATAAAAAATATTGGAAGTGTACTTCCAACTTTCTGCAAAATGATGTAGAATTGGAAGTGTACTTCCTATTTTTTTGAGGTGAATTATGTATAAGAGAGAAAAATATTTATCCCAACTAATAAATTTAAAGGATACAGATTTTATTAAAGTCATTACTGGAGTTAGAAGGTCTGGAAAATCTGTACTACTAAAACAATACATGGACTATTTAATGGACATTGGCGTTCAAAGGGATCATATCATCTATATTAACCTTGAATCTTTTGAATATAGACTTATAAGGGAAGAGGAAGAGTTTTCAAATCTCTGCCTTAAATTACTGCCTAATGACGGTGAAAAATCATACCTACTTATTGATGAGGTACAAAATGCAAATGGATGGCAGAGGGTTATTAATTCCCTTAGAGTTAGTTTTAACGTGGATATTGTAATTACAGGTTCAAATGCAAAATTACTCTCTGGAGAACTTGCTACTCTTTTAAGTGGAAGGTATGTTGAAATTGTTGTGTATCCTTTTTCATTTAAGGAGTTTTTAGAGGCGAAGGGAATTGATTTTAACAGTAGAGAAGTGGATTTATACTATGGTGAGTACGAAAAATACGGTGGATTTCCCAGCGTTGTCCTCTCTGATGTAAATATTAAGTCTACAATTCTCTCGGGGATTTTTGACTCAATTATCCTTAACGATATTGCCGCAAGGGGAATGATTAAAGATACCTTTGCTCTAAAGCGACTGGTTGGATTTTTATCTGATAATGTTGGCCAATTAATTAACCCTTCAAAGATTTCCAATATTCTTTTAAATGAGAAGCTAAATATTTCAAATCACACTGTAAATAAATACCTTGAACTTCTTTCCGACGCCTATCTTTTCTACGAGGTTAAGGCATACAATATTAGAGGCAAGGCTTTTTTGCGACAGAACTCTAAGTATTTTATTGTAGATAATGGTCTTAGAAACCATGCTACTGGTTTTATGGAGAGTAATTTTGGAAATAGACTTGAAAATATTGTGTTTTTAGAATTACTTAGAAGGGGATATAGTATTAGTATTGCAAGAATTGAGGATAGGGAAATAGACTTTCTTGCAAGGAAGGACGGTTCTACAGAATACTACCAAGTTGCCTATGAACTACCTAGTAATTCCCACGAAACAGATAATTTACTTATGACTAATGACAATTTTAAAAAGACTTTAATTACTGGAAGGTATGTTCCTGTAAAAAATATTGACGGCATAAATATTGTATATATTGTGGATTTTTTACTGGAGAATTAAAAAAATCTGTTGGTTATTTCCAACAGATTTTATTTTTTATTCTGCTCCCTCTCGTATTACCTCTACTCTATATCCATCTGGATCTGTTACGAAATAATACCTTGGTTGTTCTCCTGGCAGTCCTGAAAGTTTTGTTACCTCATATCCCATTTCCATATGCTTATCCCTTGAGCCTTCTAAATCATCTACTGTTACTGCAAAGTGGGAGTATCCATTTCCCACTTCATAGGAATCTGTATCGTAGTTGTAGGTTAATTCTAGTTCAAAATGTCCATTTTCATCTGTAAGGTATACTAGGGTAAATTTGTGTTCTGGAAAGTCCTTTTTCTCACTTATCTTTAATCCTATTGCCTCTGTGTAAAATTTTAATGACTCTTCTAAATTTCCAACTCTTAAACATAGATGTAGTAATTTGTAATTCATTCTTCCTCCTATTTTTTATATAGACGGTCCTCCGCCTTTCTCTCAATATCCGTTTTATTTTCTATCTGCTGTCCACTTGCGTCCTTTCCTACTTTATATACCCTCATCTCTTCAGTTATTGATAAGTCCTGCATATTATTTGGAAATTTATTTAACTGTGCCCTTGCATTTTCCTTACTTATAATGTAGTAATCTATCATCATATCATTTGGGCCTGTTGGAATTCTCTCTCCTCTACCCTGTACAGTATCGGTGTAAATTTTATCCCTGTTTAAATCCAGCGCCCAATATGCCATGTAGGCAATTTGTCCGTAGTTAAAATCTGTCTCTATATTTTTTTCCACTATATCTATTAGCCTTGGAAGTTTAAAAATTGTAGATGGACTTTTTAACTCGTCAAATATACTCATAAGAAAGTCCTGATGAGTTCCTATTCTATCTATATCGGAATTTTTGTAAAGTTTTCTAATTCGTAGAAATTTTACTGCGTCCTCTCCATTTACATGGTGCCATCCCTTTTTAAAATCTATTACTAGAGGTGGAATTACCCAGTCGTCTACATGGCGATAGTCGCTTGGTACATATACATCTACTCCCCCAATTGCGTCGACTAATTCCTCAACTGCATTGTACTTTACAATTCCATAGTGATCGATTTCTATTCCCAAAAACTCCTCTACTGTATCTACAGTTTTTTGGATTCCTCCGTACATATAGGAGGCGTTTATTTTATCTAGCCCAACTCCAGGGATATTTACCCTTGAATCCCTTGGAATGGATAGTAGATGAACGCTTTTTGATTTTGGATCTATGGAGAAGAGCATTATTACATCTGCTCTACCTCTGTCCTTTGCCTCTGGGTCGTCCTTTGTTGGAGTATTATCTGTTCCAATTGCAAGGACTCTCATTATTTTATCCTCTACAAAGGGATTTAGAGTCTCCGGTTTTGCTTCTTCAGTTTTTTCTTTCTCAATAGTTCTCTTTAGTTTTTTTGAACCAATATTATCTGTACTTGGTCTAAAACTATAGGCAAAAAATAATCCTGCCAATAGAATTACTATTACAAGAAAGGTAAAAATTCTATATACATACTTCATAATTACACCTTTAAAAATTTAGGTAGTTAAAAATAACTCTCCATAGTTTAGAAAGACAATGTACACCGCCGTACCTACTACAATACTTGCTAAAGTATTTTTGAAAAATTTATTTGCAATTAATATTGAAACCAGTGCAAGAGCAGATGGAATTCCAACCTTTGTAGTATAAAAACTATTTCGCAAAGTAAATACAACTAGTAGTGCCATAATACTATATGGGAGATATTTTCCAAGGTACTCTAAAATGGAGTTATCTTTGTATTTTTAAATATTAAAAATGGGAGTTTTCTACTTAAATATGTAGCAATTACCGCTACGAAAAACATACTAATTCTGCTCATAACGCCTCCAGTATAAATAGAGTGCACCAATTATAAAAAGCATAGTTGGCAGTATAAACATATCCTTAAATACCACATACCCTATAATTGACGCAACAATACCTATTGTTGCAGGGAAGTGATTATCTGCTTCAGTCCATTGACCTAAAAATATTACAAAGAAAAGAGCAGTAAGCATAAAATCTATTCCATTAAAATTAACATTAACCATTCCACCTAGAATTGATCCCATAAGAGAACCAATAATCCAGTAGAAATAATTTAGTATTGCTACATAAAAGTAGAAGTCCACCTTTGATATACCATCAGGAACCTTAACTCCAGCAAACATAGAGTAGGTTTCATCAGAAAGGGCAAAGATGGAAAATTCAGCCTTAATTCCATTTAATTCCTTAAATCTTGGTAGTAGAGAAATTCCGTAGAAAATGTGTCTAATATTAAGCATGAGAATAATAACAAATACACTCATTTCGTGAACGACTACACTTAATTCCTAAGCCAGGACGAATTGCAGCGAACCAGAGTAAATCATTCCACTCATAGCAGCTGTCCATAAATTATTGTAGCCTAAACTTCTCATATAAATACCATATCCAATCCCTAAAAAACAAAGGGAATCAAAATTGGAATGGTATAGGGAAAAACTTTTTTTACCTTCTCAATCAAATTAACCACCTATATAAAATAAGAAGCACCGCCCCCGGTACTCCTAAAATTCCTATAATAACCCATTGGGTAAAATTTACATCCATTGGAGTTTCTGTAAAGAACGAATAGATAAATAGGATAATAAATCCAATTACAACATTCTTTAAAATTTTAAACGTAGCCTTTAAAGATTTAAATAGAATAAAGGCAATAAAAATGGAAATAAGAGCACCAATAATATAGCCTTCCATAATTCACCTCTTGCCAATTATACCACATAATCTATAATAATATTATGAAAATATTTTTAGATTGCGATGGTTCTCCCATTACGAAGATAGTTGAAAAAGTTGCACAGGAAAATAAAATAGACCTAGTAGTTGTAAAAAATTACACTCAGGAAGTAAGTATAAATTACGGTGAGGTAGTAACGGTAGATATAGAACCAGACGCCGCAGATTTATACATAGCAAATCATCTAGAAAAAAATGACTTAGTAATTACAGCAGATTATGGACTAAGTGCATTGGTACTTGGAAAAAAGGGAAGGGTACTAAATTTTATGGGTAGAGAAATAGACGAGAGCAATATAGAATTTCACCTAGACACTCGCCATATTGGAAGGGAACTTAGAAAGAGAAAGATATACAGTAAAAATCCACCAAGAAAAAAATCAGATAATATAGAATTTGAAAGAGCATTAAGAGAGGTACTTAAATAAGGCCCATATTAAAAATTCCAAATTAATACAATAATCTTCAACTTTCACAGCCAATGGTAGGGGCGACGTCCTCGAGACGCCCG
>CAYFUL010000032.1:0-15347 GCA_964346375.1 uncultured Peptoniphilaceae bacterium | reverse complement strand
GCGAGCGAGTGGGGCTATGGGGGTAAAGGGGTACCTAAGGGGAGAAACTGCTTTATTTCTCCCCTGGTTCCCCTTCGTTTAAATAAAAAAGTATTTTTATTACATCTGTAATTTTCAATACTCTCTTTCATATAAAATTATTAAAGAAGTTTTTCAACTTCACTAAGTCTGCTTAAAATCTTCTCCTTGCCAAGAAGATAGATAATATTACTCATCTCTGGTCCGTGAATATTTCCACTAATTGCACCACGAATAGGCATAAATAAATTTTTGCCCTTAATACTAGTAGCCTTTTGAATTTTTTTCATTAAGCCGCCGGCAAATTCCATATCAATTTCATCAACACCATTTAATTCATCCCTAAGGGCAGAAATTAAAGTAGGCATATTTTCATTTTTAACAGTTTCAAGGGCGTCCTCTTCTAAATTTAAATCTCCAAATAAAAATTCAATCTTAGAAGGAATTTCATCAAGCCGATTTAGAGAATCCCTAACAGTGTCAATTAAAGTAGAGTACCATTCGCCCTTTTCCTTAATTTCATCTTCGGTCATAAGACCAGAATCAACTACGAAAGGAATGGAAAGCTCTACGATTTTTTCAAGAGGGTAGGATTTAATATAGTGAGCGTTAACCCAATTTAGCTTATTAATATCAAAGATACCGCCGCTTTTTCCAACTCTCTCAAAAGAAAATGCCTCAATAAGTTCATCCATAGATAGAATTTCCCTATTGTCCTCTGGAGTCCAACCAACAAGGGCAAGATAGTTAATAAGACCTTCAGGAAGGTAACCCTTTGCTCTAAAATCTTCAACGGCAACATCCCCCTCTCTCTTAGAGAGTTTTCTACCACTTTGGTTAAGAACGGTAGGAAGATGAACATACTCAGGTTGATCCCATCCAAAAGCCTCGTAGGTATAAACGTGTTTAGGAGTAGAAGGAAGCCATTCCTCCCCTCTAACAATATGAGTTACACCCATAAGATGGTCGTCTACAATAACGGCCATATGGTAGGTAGGAAATCCGTCACTTTTCATAAGAACCTGATCGTCAATTTCATCAGTGTTAATTGTAACATCACCTCTAACAGCGTCGTGGAAGGTGATATTTTTATTTGGAGGAAGTTTTAATCTAACAACATATTCCTCGCCGGCTTCAATACGTTTTTTAGCTTCCTCAATGCTAATGCCTCTACAAAGTCCGTCATACTTAGGAACTTTTCCCTTAATCTTTTGTTCCTCACGAAGGGCATCTAAACGCTCCTTAGTACAGAAACAGTAATAGGCATGATCCTTCTCAATTAATTCATCAACATATTTTTTATAGATTTCAAGGCGCTCAGACTGAATATATGGGCCGTTCTCGCCCTTCTGTACAATGCTACCATTCTCTAAAAAAACGCCCTCGTCATATTCAATGCCAGCCCATGAAAGAGCCTCAATAAGATTTTCAATAGCATCTTCAACAAGTCTAGTTCTATCAGTATCTTCAATTCTCAAGATAAATTTGCCACCATGTTTTTTTGCATAAAGGTAGTTGTAAAGGGCAGTTCTAAGTCCGCCAATATGCAAGTATCCAGTGGGACTTGGGGCAAAACGTACTACTACGTCCATAAAATCCTCCTAAATTATTAAATATGAAAATATTATAACATAAAAACACATATAGGGATAATAGAAGGTAGAGAATAGGAGATAATCATAGATGTAAGTAAGATAAACACTTAATACTTGTCGTTATGTTATAATAGAGAAAGAAAAAGATTTGAAAGTAATATGAATGTACAAATATTCGAAGTCTGTAGAAATAAAGTGTAGAAAAAGGAAGGTCTAATATGAAGCATTTTGAATATAAAAATTTTATAGGAGAATATTCCTACATAGAAGAAGATAAGGAATATTATGGTAATGTACTAGGTGTGGATTATATTATCGGGTTCTGTGGAGATACAGAAGAAGAGTTAATAAAAGATTTTATAGTGGCAATAGATGAACATTTAAATGAAACTGGCGAAAGTGGAAGTTTTAGTGAAAAAATCGTATTAGATGAATATTAGATAGTGTAAATAATACCAAAATATACTGGGATTCAAAAAAGTGCAATATCTTTAAAACATAGGTTTAAAAAGATACATAATTGTTAATACATAATATAGTTTATTATTTAATATTAACAAATGCTGGATGATTTATTTTAGATTCTTAAAGGATAGAAATGACATTGACTTGTTTAACAATATATAATTTGATAAAATTTATATATTATAATATAAGGAGCATAATATGAAAAAGACAGTTATTATAATAGCCTTAATGTTAGTATTAACAAGTTGTAAAAGTGAGGAAGTTAAAAAAACTGAGGATTTAATTGTTGAATTAATAGGAATATAAAACATAAAAGAAATTGATGGCGAGAAAGTTGAAAATGTTAATTCTCTAATAGATTCTATGACACAAGACGAAATAGAAAAAATTAAAAACTTAAAGGGATTTAGAGATTTAGAAAAAAAGATAGAATTTCAAAAAAATATAGATCAAGCACTAGAAATATTTACCGAAGTGGAAATAAGACATAATAATATAGACAAAATAAGTGCATTAGATGAAAGTAAAATAAAAAAAACTAAGATTTTCAGCAAATGATATTTATGGAAAATTAAATCGGGATGAAAAAAATAGTGTTAAATCTGAATATGAAAAAGCTAATCAGCAATTAGCTGAAATTGAAAAACATATTGAAAATAGAAAACTAGAATTAGCTAAGATTAGAGAAGAAGCCGAAAATAAGAGGTTAGAGGAAAAGAAAAATAAGGGAGTTTTGCTAGAAGACAAATTATCTAAATTAAATTTAAAATATGATGACTTTGCGGAAGTAAGTAGATATTATGCTCGTACTATTCCAGGTGATAGCCAATATTGGTACTACAATGAACGTTCGTTTATATTGCCATACATTCAAGAAAATGGAAATGAATATACATTAAGAGTTATTGCTAATTACTATGGAGATGACTGGATATTTATAGATAGTGTCTTCTTAAAAATTGATGGACAGTTTTATAATCCGTATATAGATCTAATAGAACCTGATTTTGATAGAGAAGTTGACTATGGCAACGTTTCAGAATATGAAACAATGGAAATTGCAAACTTAAATAATTTTGCTGTTTTGAATAATTATTATGAAATATTGAAAAGAATTCCAGATTCCCAGCGTGCGGTGGTTAGATTTGCGGGAAATGGAGGAACAGAAGATTTAGAAATTTCAAGTAAAGATAAGCAAGCAATAAGGGAAGTATTAGAGGCTTGGGAGTTAATTGAAGAATTATATTAATTTTCTGATTTTTTTAGCTCCTTGGAATACTTTGAATTGATCTAACGGTATTAAAACAATGAAAAATTAAACATAACAAAATAAATAATAAAAGCTCTATGAAATACAATGAAAGGGTAAAGTCATAGAGCTTTTTATAATTTATATTTAGAAACAATGTATCGTAGAAAACTCGAGGGGATTCATTACAAAAATGTAAAAATAAAAAAACGTGAAGGACATTGGTTTTCAATATCCTTCACGTTAATATTGGTGCACCTTCAGGGACTCGAACCCTGGACACCCTGATTAAGAGTCAGGTGCTCTACCATCTGAGCTAAAGGTGCATTAGCAACAATAAATATTATACAGCAAATTTTACAGTTGTCAACATAAAATTTTACATAGAAAATAAGAAAAGAGTAGCTAGCTACTCTTTAAACATCTTATAATCGCATTGGCTTTCCAATAGGGGATACAAACTCTTTACGTAGGAATAGCTAAGGGATTTTGCCCTTTTATAATCCTGTACTTCTATACAATTGTGTATCGCCTTTATACAATCGTAAACGTAAATTAAATTATCTGTATCTCTAAATATAAAGGTTGCGAATCTATAGCTTCTTTCGTTTATAGATTTCATTACCTCTTTCATTATATCGTTTCCCAGTACGTCTATTAACTGCCAGTTCCACTGTAGTGTTAGTTCCTGTAATCTCTCAAGATTATTTGTATCTAAACACTCGTCCATCTCCCCTATGGTTTCCTGCAGACATACTGTCTTTTCGCAAAGACCTCTCTTTGCTACGATTTCCACTGCTCTTGGCTCTAAGGTCTCTCGTATAAAGTATAGGTCCCTCGCCTCTTTTATGGAAATTTTTGAAACTATATAACTTCTTCTTGGATAGGAATCTACTAGCCCTTCTTCATTTAATTTTACTAGGGCTTCCCTTACTGGAGTACGACTTACTCCTAATCTATTTGATATATCCGTTTCTATAATCTTATCTCCTGGGAGTAAATTATTCTTTAGTATTTGATCTTTTAAATAGATAAATACATCGTTACTCCTGGATTTTTTTATTAGCGCCTTGTTCATAATACCACCTTTTGCATATTGTATATATTATACATTATCATTTACTTTATTGTAAAGTTATGTTTCCTTCCCAAAAATTATTCTGTTTTAAAGTTTTGGTGGGTATGATTTTATTTTTAGTCTATAGATTTTATTAATAACCCTACAATTTAATTTAATACTTTACTAAATTAATTGTCCTCTAATTCTTGACTTGTTGTATTTGCTAATTTAGAATCTTCTCTAAGGAGGTGTATTTGTGGACTTAATCGTAACGAAATTTGGAGGAAGTTCATTGGCAAGTAGTGGCCAGTTTAAAAAAGTTAAGGCTATCGTGGAATCTGATCCTAGAAGAAGGTTTGTTGTTGACTCGGCTCCTGGTAAGGTAAATTCCAACGATACCAAGATTACTGATTTATTATACCTTTCCTATGATTTGGCTAGTCACAATATTAACTTTTTAGAAACCCTTAATATGGCGAAGGATAAATTTATTGAGATTATTAATGGTTTAGAGTTGGATTTAGATATTAACCCTTACTTTGAAGAGATTCAAAATAAAATGCAAGAGGGTACTACTAGAGACTATGTTGCCAGCAGAGGAGAGTATTTAAATGGAATTATTCTATCAAAATACTTAGGGTTTGATTTTATAGATGCAAAGGATATTATCCTATTTAATGAATCGGGAGAGTTTGACGAGGAGAAAACCTACAAGGCTGTTGGTGAAAGATGTAAAGAACACGAAAATGCAGTTATCCCTGGTTTTTATGGCTCTATGCCAAATGGAGATATTAAAACTTTTTCAAGAGGTGGATCTGATTTAACAGGCTCTATTGTTGCAAGGGGTGTTGACGCAGATCTATATGAAAACTGGACAGACGTATCTGGATTTTTATCTGCCGACCCTAGAATTGTAGATAATCCTAGTACTATTGAAACCATTACTTATAGAGAACTTAGAGAGCTATCCTACGGCGGGGCTTCTGTTCTTCACGAGGAGGCAATTTTCCCAGTTATTTCTGCAGGAATTCCAATTGAAATTAAAAATACCAATGCACCAGAGGAATGGGGCACTATGATTGTAGATAGTATAGTTGGAGAAAGGGAGAGAAGTATTACGGGAGTTGCTGGTAGAAAGCATTTTTCCGTTATTAATATTGAAAAGATAAAGCTAAATTCCGATAAGAGCTTCCATAGAAAACTTATGAGCGTTCTTGAAGTTAATAATGTTTTTTTAGAGCATATGCCTTCGAGTATCGACTCTATTTCTCTAATAGTATCTGAATCTCAACTACAGGGTAAGACTGATACACTTATTCAGGAGATAAAAACATTCTGTACTCCAGATAATATCTACGTATCTAGTAATATTGCCCTTGTTACAGTTGTAGGTCGTGGTATGAAAAATCATATTGGTATTTCAAAAAAGGTATTCTCTGCCCTAGCAGATAATGATGTAAATATTCAGATGATTATTCAAGGGTCTTCCGAGTTAAATATTATCGTCGGCGTAGATGAGAAGGATTTTGAGAAGGCAATTAATGCAATTTATACAGAATTCAAAAATTAAAAGAGCGGCTGCCCGCTCTTTTTGTTTTTAAACTATATTAGTTTTGTAAGTCGTCGTAGATTGTAAATAATTCGTCCCTTGTAAATCCTTTAGCTATTATATGCATAAGGACTCCGTCCTTTTCATACAATAGTGAATCATTATTTACTACTGCCATTTTTATTCCATTATAGTTAATTTCTTCTACCTCTACATCTCCGCCGAGTGCAAAGTCATTTTCATCTGTTGACTTTCTCTCAAGTAATTTTATTTCCTTCCCATCTAGCTCATAGTATAAATTTAAAATGTCAGATGGTTTGGACTTATCCTCTGCAAAGTTTTGTGAATATTTATACTCGTACTTTTCCTCTGGTAGAGTAAATGGTTTAAAGGTTATAACTTCTATTATTTCTCCTACTGGTTCTTCTATCTTGTACTGTTCATCTCGGTCCTTCTTTTCCTTTTCTGTTAGTATTTCGTATTCTATCTTGTCCTCTTCTTCGTTATAGGTGGTATTTATTGCAACTATTTCCTCGTCGTCTTTATTGTAAATTGATTCGTCCTCTACTAATTCTGACAACTCATTTCCATCTTTATCAAAGATCAGCCCCCTTAATTCTGGCTCTAGTTGGTGAACTAATGGACCTGTACTTCCATCTACTCTTTCAGTTTCTATTATGTTAATTCTTCCACTGTCGGACCTAAATTTTAATACATCTCTAAATATTCCACTTGCTCCTGCAATTCCTCCTATGCCTATTACTGCAATTAGGGCAATTACTGCCGCGTACTTTCTTCTCGGTTTTTTATTAGTCATTTTTGCATACACCTCTTTTTTTACTCCTTCGTCGGAGGAATATAAGTTGTATAGACTATTCTCTAATTCTTCAAATTCATTTTTATTTTTCATAGTATTCCTCCATATCACTCTTTATCTTTTTTAAACATCTATATAGAATTACACCAGTATTAGTTGTAGAAAGTCCCATTATCTCAGCTATTTCTCCATTACTTAATTCTGCCCCATACTTTAATGCGATTATGGTTTTCTCTCTATCGGGGAGTTTTCCTATGGACTTTCTAAGTTCTATTTTCTCCTCCTCTAGTTCCAATTCATCTTCTACATATTTTTCAGAGGAAAAGAATTCTTTAAAACTCTCTAGGGCGATGGTTTTTCTCCTAGCATTTTTTCTGTAATGGTCGTAGAGGGTATTCCTTGCTATTTTAAATATCCATGTACTTAATTTTGCAATGTTTTTATCATAGTAGTCTAGGTTGTTTAGAATTTTAATAAATGTATCTGTTGTTAAATCCTCTGCTGTAGATTTTTCTCCAACTCTGTAGAGTAAAAATTTATATACTCTGTCAAAATACTCCTCGTATACATTTTCGAAGGTAGTATTTTTTACTTAGGATGAATTTTTTAGTTCTATTACATTATTTTCACTTGCTATTTCCATTCTCCTCCTCCCTTCTTGCCGGCTCATATATACTTACGGATAAGTAGTCCATTTATTACAATTATAGCTTTAAATAATTAGGGAATAATTTAGAGTATTGGCTCAACTAATATGTTTTTTTATTCTCATTTGATATAATAGATTAAATTATTAGAAAGGACTTATTATGAGATTATCAAAGATGTTTATGCCTACATTAAGGGAAGTTCCAGCTGATGCAGAGATTGCATCTCACCAGCTACTTCTTAGAGGGGCTATGATTAGAAAAAGTGCCTCTGGAGTTTATACTTACCTTCATCTAGGCTACAAAGTGTTAAGAAAAATTGAAAATATTGTACGAGAGGAAATGGATAGATTTGGCTCTCAAGAGATTTTAATGAGTGCAATTCAACCTGCAGAGATATGGGAAGAATCTGGTAGGTGGTCTATGTTTGGACCAGAGATGTTTAAGTTAAAGGACAGAAATGGGAGAGATTTTTGCCTTGGACCTACTGCAGAGGAATACTTTACCGATCTTATTAAAAACGAGGTTAAAAGTTACAAACAACTTCCTCTAAATATTTACCAAATCCAAACTAAGTATAGGGACGAAAAAAGACCTCGCTTTGGAATTAATAGGGCAAGGGAATTTTTAATGAAGGATGCCTATACCTTTGATGCCTCTATGGAGGAAATGGTTAAAAGCTACAACATTATGTACAAGGCATACGAAAATGTATTCGATAGATTAAAGTTAAACTATAGAATTGTACAGGGAGATAACGGAGCAATGGGAGGTAGTGCTTCCCACGAGTATATTGCCATTTCTGAAACTGGCGAGGGAGTAATTGTATTTTCTGAAAATGGAGACTATGCTGCAACGGACGAAAAGGCATTTGTAGATTACAAGGTATATCCAGCTGAGGAGGAAAGAGAACTTGAAAAGGTAAGTACTCCTGGAACTAATACCATTGAAGACGTTGCAAACTTCCTTGGAGTAAGTAAGGCGAGATGTTTAAAGGCAATTGACTTAAAAGTAGAGGACGAATTAATTATCGTATTTATTCCTGGAGATAGGGAATTAAATATGGCAAAACTAGTTTCATATTTAAAAGTTCCAGAGCATACTATTGAAATGCAGTCTGACGAGGAAATAATTTCTATGGGAACTGCCGTTGGATATACTGGTCCAATTGGACTTAAAGTTAGAAAGATATTCGACAGCAGAGTAGCAGAGATGAAAAATCTTGTAGTAGGTGGAAACGAAGTAGATACCCATATTAAAAATGCAAACTATGGCAGAGATTTTGAGGGAGAACTTGCAGAGGATTTACTAATGGTAGAAGAAGGAGATACTGTACCGGGAACTGACGAGCCATTAAAATTTGCTAGGGGAATTGAAGTAGGTAATATTTTCCAACTTGGACTAAAGTATTCAGAGAGTATGAATGCAAAATTCCTAGACGAAAATGGAAAGGAAATGCCTTTCTGGATGGGCTCCTATGGAATTGGAATTAGTAGATGTATAACTGCAGTAATAGAGCAAAATTACGACGGGGATGGAATAATTTGGCCTATGGCAGTTGCTCCATACCAAGCTATAGTAACAGTAGTAAATACCAAAAAGCCTGAACAGTACGAACTTGGAGAGAGTATTTACGAGGAGTTAAAAGGAGCAGGAGTAGAAGTTCTATTTGACGATAGAGACGAAAGAGCTGGAGTTAAATTTAAAGACAGGGATTTAATTGGAATACCTATTAGAATTACTGTAGGCAAGAGGGCAGACGAGAGTATAGTAGAGTATTCAAGAAGACATTTACCAGAAAAGGAAGAACTAAATGTAACTGAGGCAATTGCCAAGGCTATAATGGAAGTAAAAAACGAATTGGATTGAGGTAGTATATGGGAAGAATATCCAAGAGATTAAATAAGGTAAGTCCATCTCCAACCTTGGCAGTTTCTGCAAAGGCAACTGAAATGAAGGCGAGGGGATTAAATATAGTAGATCTTTCAACGGGAGAGCCGGATTTTAGTACATCTGAAATTGCATCATTAGCAGGGATAAAGGCAATCGTAGAGGGAAATACAAAGTACACCTTAAATTCTGGAACATTGGAACTTAGAGAGGCAATCTCCTTTAGAACATTTCAAGATACGGGAGTTTTATATGGAATAGACGAGATAATAGTATCAAATGGAGCGAAGCAGTCTCTATTTTTAGCCCTAATGGCAATACTAGACGAAGAAGACCAGGTATTAATTCCAGCGCCCTACTGGGTAAGCTATACAGAGATGGTAAAAATCGTAGGGGGAGATCCAATAGAGGTACCAACAACCTACGAAGATGACTTTAAAATTTCAGTAGAGCTATTGGATAAATACAAGACAGAAAATACAAAGGCACTACTGCTAAATTATCCATCAAACCCATCGGGAATAACCTATAGTAGAGAAATACTAGAGGAAATCACAAAGTGGTCTTTGGAAAATAATATATACATTATTTCAGACGAAATATATTCAAAACTACTCTACGAGGGAACACATACCAGTATGCCAACAGTAGTTGGAGACAATAGAGACTACTTAATCTATGTAAATGGGGTAAGTAAGGCATACGCCATGACAGGATGGAGAATAGGGTATGTTTGTGGGCCAAAGGACGTAGTAAAGGCAATGGCAAGTTTACAATCCCATATGACCAGCGGACCGTCGAGTATATCACAAGGAGCAGCAGCGGCGGCGTTAAAGGCAGAGCAGACCTATGTGGAATTTATGAGAGTTGGTTATAAAAAGAGAAGGGACTTTTTATACGAGAAGATAAATAATATAAAGGGACTACACTGTAAAAATCCACTAGGTGCATTTTATATCTTTATTGACTGTAGAGAGTATATAGGCAGGGAATTAGAGGGAATAAAAATAGATTCCAGTGTAGACTTTGCAGAGTATCTATTGGAGAAAACCCATGTAGCCGTAGTACCAGGGGAAGGCTTTGGTATGGAAGGGTTTATACGAATTACATTTGCAACAAGTGATGAGAATTTATCCGAGGCAGTAAAGAGAATTGAAGAAGTATTAAATTAAATATTTAGAAAAAAATAAGGACCAGAGTTTTCTCTGATCCTTATTTTTAAATAGCAAATTCTCTTTTACGGGCAAGATGCTTTACCAGTGACTCTAGTACTACTACTCCGTCTTGATTTTTTGTAATAAATTCTACGGTAACTACTCCTGATTTTCCGTTTGAAGATTCTTTTAAATCTGCTATTCTAACGGTGGATGTAAGTGTATCTCCAGCGTAAACTGGCTTTACCCATTTTAACTTTTCTATTCACACTCCGGCTACTATTGCCATATCGTCGCCACTAATTTTTATCCACTGTCCCCATGCAAAACATAGGGTAAAAAATCCTGATGCAAATATTCTCTTAAATGGAGTTCTGGCAGCGGCCTCCTCGTCTAAATGGAATGTTCTCATATCGTATTTTCTATGAAAATCCATCATCTCTTCTTCATCCACAACTGCTGGTGGAATTTCAAATACCTGGTCTAGTACAAATTCGTCAAAAAATAAATCCATTTTATTCCTCCTTTAAAATAATATACCCAAATATTTTTAGATGAAAATTTCGTTGTTAGTAAAGTGGTGTTAAAATGCAAAATGCACCGATTTTGCAATATACAAATAGACGATGATAATAAATGGGTATTGTGGAATGGATAGGCAATAAAACTCCTAGGATATTTAACGGGGGACCCACGACAATCCACACCTACCATGGGTTACAAAATTCGTTATATTTTTTTGAATTCGAAATATATTTTTCGGTATTAAAAAAAATCCCAGCATCACAACGGAGACCCCGAACAATCCAGACATACCTGTGTAGAAAAATATAAAAAAACTGTGGAATATTTTTCCACAGTTTCCTGTTAATCTACCATAAACTCTTTAAACTTTTCAAAAAAATCTTTGCTTGTATTTTCTTCTATGTTGCGTGTTTCAACGTCTACCTTTTCTAATGTCTCTGCCTTTAAATTCTTCTCTGCAAATGGATATGCCACTGTATTTTCTGCTGTGGCATGACGCCTAAGTAGATTTGCATAGGTCATTGCGTGGCCAATTATATGGAGCTTATTGTAAGTACTTGGATCTTCCTCATACTTATTTACATACTCCTCTAAACTCATTGTGGTTCCCCTTGCTAGAGAATGTTCTACTAACATTCCATTTTTTACTAACTTTTCTGCAACAGGCCCTAATTCCTCTACCATGTACTTAAATAGCAGTTCTTCTTCCTTTTGGTGATGGTGTTTATCGGCGTACTCCCTTATAAAAACTATTCCCCTTCTAAAAAATTCTACATCTACTTCCTTGCCATCTAGTATTTTCTCACACTCTGACTCTAAAATATTTGTAAAATTCAGTATATTTTCGTGTTCCTTTACTAAAATTTCTATTCCGTACATTTTACCACCTCATAATTTACTCCATCTGTACTTATTTTCATACTGTTCTCCTCTGCAACTCCCTCTAGCCATGCCTTTCTAAAGTTGTTGTAAAGGATTCCTTCGTCTTCCCAAAATCTTGAGTGAACGGATAAATTCTGCGTCCATGTTGAACGTTCCTCTGTAAGTTCAATTGGTCTTATTGCCATATCACATGGCATTCCGTCTAAAAAGTTTGTTGTTAACAGTCTATATACCTCTTCTGTGTTGTCTATACCCTTAAAATTTTTACCTAATTTTTTAAAGTCCTCTTCTATATTTTTTGCTGTGGCTATATTTTCATCTATTAATTTTTCTATGGACTTTGCAAATACACTTTCTACTATATCTATTTTCCCCTGTAACCATGGATGTATTGCCGAGGTATCTATTATATCTTGTAGTTCTCCTTCTAGAAGTGTACCTAAATTTTCCTCTACCTCTTTTAAAATATTTTCGTCGTATTTATTTACTATAGTCTTTGTAATTTCATCCTGTTTTTTAATCTTGTCGTACATACTAAAATGTATTGGTGCTAAAAATAAACTCATTCTATCCCTCCTGCATATAAGATACTATAATTTTTTAAACTCCAATGTGATATTTGAAACATATATTATTCACTTGATAACTTTTTTCAAATATCTCTTCTATGAAACAATTTTTGTGCTATAATGAAATTGTAATTGATGGCTATTATTAATTGTACATATGAGGAGGACACATGAATCTAGGTGAGGCTGTAGTTGGAAAATATTACAGAGTAAATAAGATTAATGGTGAGGGCCCTCTTAGGAGAAGAATAATGGATATGGGACTTACTAAGGGCGTTGAGATTTTTATTCGTAAGGTTGCTCCCCTAGGTGATCCCATTCAAATAAACTTAAGAGGGTACGAACTTAGTATTAGAAAAGCCGACGGGATTTTAGTTGAGATTGAAGAATTAAATGAGAATGGAGGTGTAGTATGAATTTGCACATTGGCCTTGCGGGAAATCCCAATTCAGGAAAGACTACACTATTTAATGAGCTTACTGGTTCTCACCAATACGTTGGCAATTGGCCAGGAGTTACTGTTGAAAAAAAGACGGGGGAGTATAAAAAGGATTCCAATATTAAAATTACAGATCTTCCTGGAATTTACTCCCTCTCTCCCTATACTCTTGAAGAGGTTGTTACCAGGGATTTTCTTCTTAATGAAAGGCCCGATGTAATTATTGATGTAGTTGATGCTTCAAATATTGAGAGAAATCTCTACTTGGCTACTCAACTGTCTGAAATAGGAATTCCCCTTGTACTTGCTCTAAATATGATGGACGTTGTAGAGAAAAAGGGAGATGAAATTAACTCTAAGGCACTGGAGAAAATATTAAATTGCAAAGTTGTAGAGGTTTCTGCAATTAAAAATAGAAATGTAGATGAATTAATTTCTGCTGCAATGGAAATTTCAAATACAACTGTTGAAAATAATATGGAGACCTTTTCTCCTCAAGTTGAGAAGTATATACAGGAGATTGAAAATTCTGTAGAGGAGTTAAAAAATAATCCCAATAAAAGATGGTACGCTATAAAACTCTTTGAATCGGACTTTAAAGTTTTAGAGGACCTTAATATTAGCGATGACGAACTTGCTAAAATTAAAGGCATTATTAAAAACTCTGAAGAGGAATTTCAAGACGATGGGGAAGGAATTATTACTAACGAAAGGTATAATTTCGTTACTAAGGTTACAAGGGATACGGTAGTAAAATCAAATAAACCCGATATGACGGAGAGAATCGATAGAATTGTTACCAATAGATTTTTAGCCCTTCCAATTTTTGTGGGAATTATGTTTTTCGTATACTTCCTTGCAATAAAAGTTGTAGGAGAGCCTATAACAGATTGGGTTAATGAGGAATTTTTTGGTCGAATAGTAAGTGGAGGAGTGGAAAATCTCTTAGTTTCACTAGACGTTGCTCCATGGTTACAATCTCTAATAATAAGCGGAATTATTGGAGGCGTTGGTGGAGTACTTGGATTTTTGCCAATAATCTCCGTACTATTTTTACTAATTTCCATTCTTGAAGACGTGGGATATATGTCTAGAATTGCCTTTATTCTAGACAAGGTATTTAGAAAATTTGGTCTATCTGGAAAGAGTTTTATTCCAATACTAATTGGCACAGGTTGTGCAGTGCCGGGAATTTTAGGAACAAGGACTATTGAAAATGACAATGATAGAAGAATGACCATTATGGTTGCGTCATTTATGCCTTGCGGCGCAAAGACGGAAATTATTGCACTATTTGCAGCTTTTTTAGGCGGGTACTGGTGGTTTGGACCAATATGGTACTTTGGTGGAATACTTGCAGTAATAATCTCTGGACTGATTTTAAAAAAGACTAGGATGTTTCAGGGAGATACTTCTCCATTTATTATGGAGCTGCCAGATTACCATATGCCTAGTTTAAAAAATGTAGGCAAGGCAACTTGGCATAGAATTAAGTCCTTTGTAGTAAAGGCAGGAACAGTAATACTACTTTCTACAATGGTACTTTGGTTGCTTTCAAATATCTCTACAAGTTTTAAATTTGTAGAGTTTGAAAATAATGCAAGCCATTCACTACTATCCTTTATTGGAACTAAGATAGCATTTATCTTTGAGCCATTAGGATTTAACGACTGGATGGCAGCTGTGGCAACTACTATGGGACTAATTGCAAAGGAACTTGTAGTTGGAACTTATGGAGTAGTTGCAGGACTTGACCCAGAAAGTGCTGGGCTAATAGAATTTGTAAGAAGTAAGTTTGATTTAATAACGGCTCTAAGTTTTATGTTCTTTAATCAGCTAACCATACCTTGTATGGCGGCAGTAGGGGCAATAAAACAGGAGATGAACGATAAAAAATGGTTTGGCTTTGCAATAGGGTATCAGGTATTATTCTCCTATTCAGTTTCCCTTGTAATCTACCAAGTTGGTAGAATCATTATGGGATATGCGCCAAATGTTTGGACGTTAGTTGCAGGAGTAATACTTGTAATCTATATCTTTTTATTAGTAAGGCCAGAGGGAAAGAAGGAAAGACTTCATAGATTAAGTGTAGAGAGGCAGGGATAGTATGGGTACAGTTATAGTACTAGGTGTACTTTTAGTAGCAGTCTACTTTGCTGTAAAACATGTAAGAAAAAAAGGAGTGGGCTGCGATTGTAGTTCATGTCCAAGTGCAAGTAGTTGCGCAAGTAAAAAATAGGTTTTAATTTTAATGTATTTATACAACCCGTGGTAGGCTGCGTCGAGCCCTCGCCCGACCCGAGGGGAGAGCATATCGGTACAATGGAGTACATTAGTATTAAAACACAAACGTTATTTAACTAGGATAATTATTTTTATAATAGTAATCACATTCCCAACATACGTAATTTTCGAGGTGAAGGCGTAAAAAAAATTCCATGTCCTAAGCCGAGGCGAGTTTGGAATTTTTAGCCTTTACCTCGAA
>CAYFUL010000031.1:8129-15421 GCA_964346375.1 uncultured Peptoniphilaceae bacterium | reverse complement strand
GCAATAGAAAGACTGGCAACTCCAAAAATGGCACTAACCTGTGCAGAATATTTAGCATTTGAACTTGGAATGCACGTACTGGTAATAATGACAGATATGACAAACTATGCAGAGGCACTTCGTGAAGTATCTGCAGCTCGTAAAGAGGTACCGGGACGTAGAGGATACCCTGGATATTTATACACAGACCTTGCAGGAATATATGAGAGAGCTGGAAGAATAAAGGGCAAGGATGGATCCATAACACAGATTCCAATTCTAACCATGCCAGAGGACGATATTACTCACCCAATTCCAGACTTAACAGGATATATTACAGAGGGTCAGATAATTCTATCAAGAGACCTTTACAAACAGGGAATAGAGCCACCAATAAATGCAATTCCATCTCTATCAAGACTAAAGGATAAGGGAATAGGAAAGGGCAAAACTAGAGAGGACCACGCAGATACCATGAACCAAATATATGCCGGATATACATCAGGTAAGGATGCAAAGGAACTTTCAGTAATACTTGGAGAGAGTGCCCTTTCAAATGCAGACAAGGCATTTGCAAAATTTGCAACACAATTTGAAGACAGATATGTAAACCAAGGATACTATACCAATAGATCCATTACAGAAACTCTTGACTTAGGTTGGGAGTTACTAAGTATTATTCCGAGGAGTGAGTTAAAGAGAATTAGAGATGAGTACCTAGATAAGTACCTACCTAATTCACAAAAGGGAGATGAATAAAAATGGCAAGATTAAATGTCAATCCTACCAGAATGAATCTCTCCACTCTAAAGACAAGGCTTAAAACCTCAACAAGGGGTCACAAACTTCTAAAGGATAAGCAAGACGAATTAATGCGTCAGTTTATAGAGAAGATAAAGTACAATAAAAAGCTAAGGGAAGAAGTAGAGGAGCTATTAAACGATGCACAGAAGGCATTTTTACTAGCATCAGCTACAATGAATCCAAAGGTACTAGAACAGGCAGTAACAGTTCAAACACAAAAGGCATATGTAAAAATAGATGTACAAAATGTAATGAGTGTAGAAATTCCAAAGATGGAGTTTCAAGTGGAAAAACTATCTACAACGGGAAGTAAGTACCCTTACGGATACGCCCATACCACTGCGGACCTTGATGAGGCAATAGACAATATTAGTAGGGTAATGGACAGACTTCTAGAACTTGCAGAGGTGGAAAAAACCTGTCAGCTAATGGCAGATGAAATTGAAAAGACTAGAAGAAGAGTAAATGCTCTTGAGTACAAAACCATCCCAGATTTAGAGGAGACAATAAAGTACATCGTAGGAAAACTTGACGAAAATGAAAGAGTAAATATTACAAGACTGATGAAGGTAAAGGATATAATTTCAAAGGAGGAGACAAAACCTCCAAAGAGAGAAGTTCCAGAAATGTAATAAATTTGGCGGCCAATAGGTCGCCTTTTTTATTTGGGTAGGTTTTGAACTTCGTTAAATAAATTATTTTTCATATTGCAATATCTTCGGTAGGCTGCGTCGAGCCCCCGCCCGACCCGCGGGGACAGTGTGTCGGTACATTGGAATATATTTGCATTGAAAATTTTTTTGAATTCCAATTTTATAAAACACGGGCACAATGAAACGGGCGGCTCGGGACGTCGCCCCTACCGAAGGTTTTGAAATAGTATTGATTTGTTCAGTGTACGGATGTTTTGGAATATGGTGAAATTCAATGTGTTGGTATAAATATGAATCATGGTAGGGCGTCGGGCGTCCTCGCCCGACCCGAGGAGAGTGGGCATCGGTAATATGAAATGAATATGTATTAAGAAAGATAGGGTGTAATATCATTTGTATTTTGGAATGGAATGGCAAAAAACACGAACACAACGCAACGGGAGGCTCGGGACGTGCCGCCCCTACCATGGTTTTTCGTGGTATAAATGAATTTCAATTTTTTTATTTTTACTCCACTTTATTTCCTGTAGATTATTCTGTATAAAATGGGTAACTTTTAAATATAAGACGATGGTTTTTTTATGTATAAACTGCGCCCGAAATGGCCGTTTTTTAATTTGTTTACCTTTGACAAATCTTGACAAAG
Source organism: uncultured Peptoniphilaceae bacterium (assembly GCA_964346375.1). Taxonomy (GTDB): domain Bacteria; phylum Bacillota; class Clostridia; order Tissierellales; family Peptoniphilaceae; genus CAYFUL01. Next base: position 13,339 of record CAYFUL010000031.1, on the reverse strand, counting down.
TATTTTTAAAATAGTAAAGTCTAAATATTATTAAATTTATTGAAGTGTGGAAGGATAAATTGATGAAAGGAGAAATTTATGAAGATTCACATGGGCCTTGATATCGGTTCTACTACCGTAAAGTTGATAGCCCTGGATCAAGAGTTAAATATTATATACCAAACTTACAGAAGGCATTTTTCTGATGTAAGAAAGACTATTAAAGAGATTATTGCCGATGCGTATAGTCGATTTAAATACGCTTCTATTACCATGGCAGTTACTGGTTCTGGTGGACTCTCTGTACATAAATTACTTGATATCGAATTTGTACAGGAAGTTGTAGCTTCTAAGGAGGCAATTGACGAATTTATTCCTAGAACTGACGTCGCAATTGAACTTGGTGGAGAGGATTCTAAGATAACCTATTTAAAGGGATCTGTTGAACAGAGAATGAACTCTATTTGTGCGGGAGGGACTGGTGCATTTATTGACCAAATGGCAAGTCTACTTCAAACTGACGCCCAGGGGCTAAATAAATTAGCCGACGACTACGAAAAAATCTATCCTATTGCATCAAGATGTGGTGTTTTTGCAAAAACTGATGTACAAGCTCTTATTAACCAAGGTGCTTCAAAGGCGGATATTGCCGCCTCTGTTTTTCAGTCTGTAGTTAACCAAACTATTTCAAACTTGGCTTGTGGTAGACCTATTAGGGGTAATATTGCCTTTCTTGGGGGACCACTTTACTTTTTAGACAATTTAACTAAGCGTTTTATAGAAACTTTAGGTCTATCTGATGATGAGGTTATTAGACCGGAGAACTCTCAACTTTTTGTTGCAATTGGCGCGGCGATTTACTCTATGAAATTTCAAACTATTCCATTTATGCGCCTATATGAAAGGGCATTTGATGGAGAGGCTAAAATTGAGGAGCATCAAAATCTTATGAGGCCTCTTTTTGAAAGTGAAGAGGAGTTAAATGAGTTTAGGCTTCGTCATAAATCTAAGGACTTAAAGAGAAGAAGCCTTGAAGATTACGAAGGACCAATGTACCTTGGTATCGACTCTGGTTCTACTACTTGTAAGATGGTACTTCTATCTGAAGATGATGAAATTTTATATTCCTACTATGGACCAAATCTAGGACGTCCTCTTGACATTGCAAGGGAGCATCTCCTTGAGATTTATAAGAAAAAATCTCCTAAGGCATATATTGCAGCTTCTGGGTCTACTGGATATGGTGAGGATTTTTTAAAGGCTGCCTTTAATTTAGACTTTGGTGAAGTTGAAACTATTGCCCATTTTAGAGCGGCTCAATTTTTCGACCCAGAGGTTGACTTTATACTAGATATTGGAGGTCAAGATATGAAGTCTATGAAAATCGTAGACGGAGTAATTGAATCCATACTACTAAACGAAGCATGCTCCTCAGGTTGTGGATCCTTTTTAGAGTCCTTTGCGGCAACTGTTAATATGACTCCGGCAGAATTTGCAGAGGAGGCACTACTTGCAAAAAAACCTGTGGACCTTGGTTCAAGATGTACAGTCTTTATGAACTCCAATGTTAAGGCGGCACAAAAGGAAGGCTCATCAGTTTCAGATATTGCAGCAGGACTATCCTACTCTGTAATTAAAAATGCAATTCAAAAGGTTATTAAGATTAGAAATCCAAAGGAATTAGGAGAGCATATAGTAGTACAAGGTGGAACATTCCACTCTGATGCAGTGCTTCGTGCCTTTGAACTTATTACAGGAGTTACTGTAACTCGTCCAAGTATTGCTGGCCTTATGGGAGCTCTTGGAATGGCATTAATTGCAAAGGAAAAGTCCATTGGAATTTCAAATATTATTGACGAGGAGGATTTAGAGGACTTTACCTACAGGAGTCTATCTACAAATTGTGGAAAGTGTACTAATCAATGTTCCCTTTCTGTAAATATTTTCTCAAATGGAAAGAGATATATCTCTGGAAATAGATGTGAAAGGGGAGCGGGAATAGAAGTAGGAGAAAATTCCCTTCCAAATCTTTACAAGTACAAGTATGAGAGATTATTTAGCTATAAATCCCTAAGTAGAGAAGAGGCGAAGAGGGGAGTAGTTGGAATACCAAGGGTATTAAATATTTATGAGAACTATCCATTCTGGCATACCTTTTTTACTAAGCTTGGATATTCTGTAGTAGTAAGTGACGATTCAACTAGGGAACTTTACGAAAAAGGAATAGAGTCTATAACATCAGAAACAGCTTGTTATCCAGCGAAGATTGTACACGGACATATAGAAAATCTTATAGAAAAGAAAGTAGACTTTATATTCTATCCATCAGTATTTTACGAGGAGAAGCAATATAATTCTTCAAATAACCATTTAAACTGTCCAGTAGTTGCAGGATATTCAGAGGTAATAAAAAACAATGTAGACGGTTTAAAACAAAATAATATAGAATTTTTAAACCCATTTATCTCCTTTGACGATAGACAGAAGTTAGAAATTCGCCTTGCAGATGTATTTAAAGAAATTCCCTTTGATGAAGTAAAAGTTGCAGTAAGGGCAGCTTATAGAGAAGAGGATAGATATAAACTAGACGTAAGAGAAAAGGGACAAGAGGCTCTAAGGGAAATAAATGAGAAGGGATTAAAGGGAATAGTCCTAGCAGGACGACCATACCATATAGATCCAGAGATAAATCACGGCGTATCGGAGCTAATAAATTCACTAGGACTTGCAGTACTAAGCGAGGACTCTATATTAACTGATGACGATAGGGAAGAAAAACTAAGGGTACTAGACCAGTGGACCTACCATTCAAGAGTATATAGGGCGGCAGATATAGTAGGTAGAAGTGAAAATTTAGAGATGGTACAGTTAAACTCCTTTGGCTGTGGAATAGACGCAGTAACAACAGACCAGGTAAATGAAATTCTACATGGATATAATAAAATCTATACGGTAATAAAAATAGACGAGGTAAATAACCTTGGCGCAGTAAAGATAAGAATAAGATCCCTACTAGAAGCAGCGGATAAAAGAGAGCAAAAGAAGGACTTCCAAGTATTTGACCATAAGCCAGTAATGTTTACAGAGGAGGACGCAGGAAATCATACCATATTAATGCCGCAAATGGCACCAATACACTTTGAAATTCTAAAGCCAGTAATGGAGACATTGGGATACAATATAGAGGTATTGGAGCGAATAGATCCCCATGTAGTAAACGAGGGATTAAAGTATGTAAATAACGACGCATGTTATCCATCAATATTTGTAGTGGGACAGTTTATAGATGCAGTAAAAAGTGGAAAATACGATACAGATAATTTAACCCTATTGATTTCTCAAACAGGGGGAGCGTGTAGAGCGTCAAACTACGTAGGCTTTATAAGAAAGGCACTAAAGGACGCAGGATATGGACATATTCCAGTACTTGCACTTTCCTTCCAGGGAATAGAACAACATCCGGGATTCCAATTGAACTTTAAAAATATGGCAAGTTTAATGCCAAAGGCAGTAATGGGAATGCTATATGGAGATTTAATAATGAGGCTAACCAATGCAACAAGGCCTTATGAAAAGATAAAGGGATCGGCAAATATACTAGAAAGACGCTGGATAGATATATGTAAAACCCCAGAGGCATTTTCCAATAGAAAGACCTTTAGAAAAAATGTAAGGGCGATGATACGAGAGTACAAAAATTTAGAAGTATCAAAGGAACAAAAGCCAAAGGTGGGAATAGTAGGAGAGATACTTGTAAAATACTTGCCAGAGGCGAACAATTTCTTACAGGATAAGTTGGAAGCCGAAGGGGCGGAAGTAGTAATATCAGATTTAACAGACTTTGTACTCTATGGATTTAGAAATACAAGAGCAAAACACGAACTGCTATCTAAAAATAAAATACCAGCCTTGGGAACAGAACTTGGAATAAAGTATATCGAAAGTTTTAGAAAGTATATACGCCACGAATTAGTAGAGGCGGGATTTGACCCACCAAAGAAAATTGAGGACCTAGTAAAATATGCAGAGGAATTTGTAAGTCTAGGAAATCAATATGGAGAAGGATGGCTACTAACGGGAGAGATGGTAGAGTTAATAGAGACTGGAACGGAAAATATAGTATGCGTTCAACCATTTGGTTGCTTGCCAAACCATATAACAGGTAAGGGAGTAATAAAGGCAATACGAGAAAAATATGAGTACGCAAATATAATTCCAATCGACTTTGACGCACCGGCATCAGAGGTAAACCAATTTAACAGAGTAAAATTAATGCTATCCCAAGCCAATAAAAATATGGAAGAGAAGCAAAAATACAAGAGAGCGAAGAAAATCGCAACGAAGTAAGAGAAAGAGCGTGAAGAAAATTCACGCTTTTTTTGTTGGGGGAGGGAATAAGATTATGGTACGGCGTCAGTATCGAAAAATAAAAAGGCGATAAAACACCAACAATTTGAAACGGGCGTCCCCGCCCGACCCGCGGGGAGAGTGCATCGGTACAATGGGATACATTTGTATATAAAAAGATACAGCGTAAAATTATCGGTAACGTGGAATAGATTGGCAATAAAATACGAAGATTTTTTTAATGACGGGGGGCCCAGGACAATCCGCCCCTACCTAAATTTATTTATGATTTAACAGTTGGGAAAATCAATAAATAACAAAATTAGAATGAATTGGTAATTTTTTTATTTAGTGCTATAATAAAAAAAAACAAAAGGAGTATGTTATGGGATTTAATTTAGCTGTTCTTGGCGCGACTGGCCATGTTGGAAAAAAGATGATTGAAATTTTAGAGGAGAGAAAGCTTAATATTGACGAGATTTTTTTCTTCGCTTCTGAAAGATCTGCGGGAAAGACCTTGGAATTTCTTGGCAATACCTATACGATTGAGGAGCTGTCTGAGGAAAATTTAAACAATAAAAAAATCGACTATGCTCTTTCTGCCCTTGACTCAGATTTTTCTAAGGAGTTTTCTCCTATTATTGCTCGTAATGGCGGAGTTGTTATTGACAATTCTAGTGCTTATAGAATGACAGAAGGGATTCCTCTAGTGGTTCCTGAAATCAATCCGGAAGAGGGACTTAAAAACGATGGTATTATTGCAAGTCCAAATTGCTCTACTATTCAATCTGTCGTTGCTCTTAATCCTATCTATAAAAAATATGGCATTAAGAGAATTATTTACACTACTTACCAGGCTGTTTCTGGAAGTGGAGTAAATGGTA
>CAYFUL010000031.1:0-8119 GCA_964346375.1 uncultured Peptoniphilaceae bacterium | reverse complement strand
GCCTAAATTTTATCCTCATCCTATTGCTGGAAATATTCTTCCTCATATTGATGTATTTTTAGAGAATGGATACACAAAAGAGGAGATGAAAATGGTAAATGAAACTAGGAAGATTTTAGGAGATAACTCTTTAAAAATCACCGCTACTGCTTGTAGAGTTCCTGTAAAAAATTCTCACTGTGTTGAAATTACTGTTGAGACTGAAAAGTCATTTGAGTTAGATGATATTTTTAATATCTATAAAGATGCCGACGGCATTGTACTTTATGACGATGTTGCAAATAATATTTACCCTATGCCTGTTGTAGCCGATGGTAAGGACGAGGTTTTTGTGGGTAGAATTAGAAGAGACGAATCTGTTGAAAATGGTCTGCATATTTTCTGCGTTGGAGATAATATTAGAAAGGGTGCAGCTCTAAATACTATTCAAATTTTAGAGTACCTTACTAAGTAAAGTAGCATTTTAAAGAAAGACATAACAATTTTATAAAGGAGGAGTATTATGAAGAAGAGGGGTTTTGGATTTTTTATTGCCGTCGTTGTAAATATTCTACTTGGAATTGGATATGTCTTTCTTAGATCTAGTTTTAAAGTGGATGCAAGTATTAACTATTCCTACGATTTTTTAAAGTTTTTTCTTATTGACTTTGCTTTTATTGTCGTACAGGGTATTCTCGCAGCATACTATACTAAAGAACTTAGTGGCAGAGCCATAGGAATAATAGTTTCAATTATTGTTCTTGGTGCTTCCGGATTTATTCTTTATAGTTATGAGAAAATTGACCCAAGAATTACTTCACTAGTTGTAGAATATTGGAACGTATTTAAAATATTTATGCTAATTTTGGGAATAAATCTATTTGCTATTTTTAACAAGAAAATTTAATAGAAAATATTTTTTGGAGGCTTATTTAAGTCTCCTTTTTTATTTTATTTACGAAGATGTTACAATACTCTCCAAGTTTTAAGGGTATGTATATACTAATCATTTTATTAAGGAGGATTGTGTGAAAAATTTTAAAAGACTTTTTTCTGTCCTAGTATTTTCTCTAGTGGCACTACTACCAATTAATGCCTACGCATTTGAGGACGTAAAGGACCACTGGGCAGAGAAGGATATTAACTGGGCAGATAGTGCAAATCTTGTTGCAGGTTATCCTGACAAAACATTTAAGCCGGAGGGAAAGATTAATAATGTAGAATTTTACGTTATTATTAACAAGGTTGGAGAGTTTGAAGATACTAAGGACGTAAGTTTTAAAGACGTTGTTAGTAATGAATGGTATGTAAATGATGTAAAGAAAGCTGTTGGCGCAGGTTATATTAATGACGGAGAGGAATTAAAACCTCTTGATGCCATTACTAGGGATGAAGTTGCAAGAATTGTATCTACTGTTTACAAACTTGATGGCGCTGAAAGTGAAGTTGAAAAATTTAAGGATAAGGACGAAATTGATAACAAGGGCGCTGTTGGAGCATTAGTTAAAGCCGGTGTACTAGTTGGAGATCCTTCAGGAGACTTTAGACCAGATTCTCCTATTACTAGAGCAGAGGCTGTTAGAATTTTCCACAAGGTTTACGAAGTATATGGCAAGGCTGATATTTACCTTGGCAAGTATGACAATGATCTAATAATTCTTCATACTAACGACGTACATGGAAATGTAAGTGCAGATGATTCTCATATTGGATATGCAAATTACAAGAATGTAATTGACGCATTAAAGAAGAGAAATAACAAGGTACTTGTAATTGATGCAGGAGATGCATCTCAAGGTTCAAACTTCGCTTCTCTAAACGAAGGAGCAGATGTTATTAAGGTTATGAACCTACTTGGAATAAACGCATTTACTCCAGGTAACCATGAGTTTGACTACTCAAAGGAATCTGCATTAGAAAATAATAAGAACTCAAAATTTACATGGTATGCTTCAAATATTATTGATGAAGCTACTAAGAAGCCTGTATTTTCAGAAGGACAGATTGTAGATGTTGATGGGTTAAAGGTTGGAGTATTTGGACTTGCAACTCCAGAAACTAAGTACAAGGCAGACCCAAGAAATACTGTGGGACTAGCCTTTGCAAATACACTTGATGAAAATGTAAAGATAGCTAAGGGTGAAGTTGAGAGTTTAAAATCAAAGGGTGCAGAGGTTATTGTAATGATATCCCACCTTGGAGATGATAAGTCATCTGAAATAAAGTCTATTGATATTGCCGATAAGGTAGATGGAATAGATGTAATAGTTGATGGACATTCCCACACTCTTCACGAAAGAGGAAAGGCTCACGGAAAATCATTTATAGTTTCTACTGGAGATACTCTAAAGAATATTGGATTTACTACTATCTCTAAGGATAAAAATGTTAAGTCTAGAATGATAACTAAGGGCGAGGCAGTAGTATATGGTGAAAATGAAAAGGTAAAGGGAGAAATTGATTCCCTTCTTGCTGAACAGGATAAGGTACTTGCAGTAGTACTTGGAAAATCTGCAACAAATCTTGATGGAGAAAGGTCAGATGTTAGAACTAAGGAGACCAACCTTGGAAATCTTATTACTGACGCTATGAAGAAGGCTTCTGGAGCAGATGTAGTAATTACCAATGGAGGAGGAATTAGAGCAAGTATTAAGGCAAGGAGATGTAACTGTAGGAGATGTATTTACAGTACTACCTTTTGGAAATGCAATGACAGTAATCGAAGTAACTGGACAGGATATTGTCGACGCATTAAACCATGGAGTTAAAGACTATCCAAGTGCAGCAGGACAATTCCCACACGTTTCTGGAATTAGTTTTGAAATTGTAGAGGGTACTCCAAGTAAGGTTACCAATGTAAAAGTTGGTGATGATGCAGTAGATTTAGCTAAGACATATAAACTTGCTACTAACGATTTTATGGCAGTAGGTGGAGACGGGTATAAGATGTTTGAAGGAAAGCACCAAGTTGCCCTATACGGTTCCCTTGCAAAAATTGTAGAGGAATATATTACAGAATTGACTAAGGAAAATCCAAATGGATTTGAATATAAAGTTGAGGATAGAATAAAGGGTACAAAACCTGTTGTAGTAGAAGAAAAGAAAGCAGCTTAAAAAGCTGCCCAATTTCTTGGGGGTTGTTGAAAAAACTTTATAATGTAGATTATTGCAATTTACAGATGTAATAAAAATACTTTTTTATTTAAATGAAGGGGGACCAGGGGAGAAATAACGCAGTTTCTCCCCTTAGGTCCCCCTTCACCCCCATAACCCCACTCGCTCGCTGAAGGAAAGTTTTCTCGGCAAAGGCTAAAAATTCCAAACTCGCCTTTCAGGCTCAGACATGGAATTTTTTTTAACGCCTTTACCTCGAAAACAGTGCGGGAGGAGAATATTATTACTATAACAATAGATTTCATCTTTCATAAATTAAACGTTATGATTTTGTTTTAATACATATGTATTCCATTATACCAATGTATTCTCTCCCGCGGGTCAGGCGAGGGCTCGGCAACCTACCATGAATTATTTTGCAACAATCGTAATAAATTACACCATATTCAAAATCAGCCGTATATTGAATAAATCTTGACTATTTCAAAATCTATGGTAGGGGCGGCTCGTCCCGAGACGCCCGATAAATAACGTTCGTGTTTTATTGCCTATCCATTCCACAATACCAATACTTTCCCCACTAAATCCACAAAAAAATTCCCCCAATATACTCGGGGAACTCTTTATTTTTTAATTTATAAAATATTTTTCTACAAATGTATCGAAATCTATACTCTCGTCTCGTATTGATCCGTCATCTCTAATTTCTATTATTCTATCGGCAATGGTCTGTATAAATTGGTGGTCTTGGGAGGTAAATAATAAATTCCCCTTGTATGCCATTAGTCCATTATTTACTGCCGTTATTGACTCTAAATCTAAATGGTTTGTAGGCTGGTCAAATATTAGTACATTTGAAGGCTCTATCATCATCTTAGAGAATAACATTCTTACCTTCTCCCCTCCAGATAGTACAGAGGATTTTTTCAATGTTTCATCTCCAGAGAATAACATCTTTCCTAAAAAGCCTCTAATAAATATTTCTGATTGCTCCTCGGAATACTGTCTTAGCCAGTCGATTAAATTTAAATCCACTCCCTCAAAATATTCTGTATTGTCCTTTGGGAAATAGTCATAGGTAATAGTTTGTCCCCATTTAAAATTTCCCTCATAGTCCTCATCTCTACCCATTAGTATTTCAAATAGGGCAGTTATTCCAAGTTCATTTCCTATAAATGCAATCTTATCGTTTTTATTTACTCTAAAGGAGATGTCCTTAAATAGATATCCGTCTTCAGTTTTTTTAGATAGATTTTCCACCTCTAGTATTTCATTTCCCGGCTCCCTTGAAAGGGTAAAACCTACAAATGGGTAACGCCTTGATGATGGCCTAATATCGTCTAGTGTAATTTTATCTAGTAGTTTTTTTCTACTTGTAGCCTGTTTAGATTTACTCTTATTTGCAGAGAACTTTGCAATAAATGCCTGAAGCTCTTTAATCTTTTCTTCCTTCTTCTTATTTTGGTCCTTTGCCATTTGTAGGGCAAGTTGAGATGATTCGTACCAAAAATCGTAGTTACCTACGTACATATTTATCTTTCCAAAATCTATATCCACCATATGGGTACATACTTCATTTAAAAAATATCTGTCGTGGCTTACGATTATTACTATCCCCTCAAAGGTCATTAAAAATTCCTCTAGCCATAGGACTGCCTTTATATCAAGTCCATTTGTAGGCTCGTCTAGTAGTAGAATTTCTGGTGAGCCAAATAACGCCTGGGCAAGTAGTACCTTTACCTTGTCTGACTCAATTAATTCACCCATCTTTTTTTCGTGAAGGTCTGTGGGAATTCCAAGCCCTTGTAGTAGTGTAGATGCCTCTGAATCTGCTTCCCATCCATTTAATTCGGCAAACTGTGCTTCAAGCTCTGCCGCTCTCATTCCATCTTCGTCTGAAAAGTCCTCCTTCATATAGAGGGCGTCTTTTTCCTCCCTTATATCGTAGAGGAGTTTATTTCCCATAATTACTGTATCTATTACAGAGTACTCGTCGTATGCGTAGTGATCTTGTGATAATTTACTTAGTCTTGAATTTTTTGAAATACTTACTGTTCCAGTTGAGGCTTCCTTTTCTCCCGAGAGAATTTTTAAAAATGTAGATTTTCCTGCTCCATTTGCACCGATTATTCCGTAGCAGTTTCCGCCGGAGAAGTTTAGATTTACTTCGTCAAATAGAACCTTGTCGGGAAAGACTACAGAGAGGTCAACTATATTAATCATTTTTTCACATCCTTTGCGTGATGATTATAACATAATTTTCAGTAGTTTACTTTATATAAAGTATAAAACATTTAATTGTGGTATAATAACAAAAAAGGAGGGATATAATGAAGCGACTAATACTTGTTATTGTTGTACTACTTTTAATACCAACTATTACCTTTGCAGAGGTAAAGGATGTGGGAGAGAGCAGTACTAAAAAAATTGACGCGAAGATTATAAAGAGAGTAAAGGATATTTTTAATATTGGAGATGATTTTTCAAACTTTAATATTGAGTCCTATGGTAAGGCTGATAAATCCTTTTTTCTTCAGTGGTATGGAGAAGAAAATCACGTTCATGTAGGAGTAAACGACAAGGGAGATATTATTTCCTACGACAAAAGTGAACCAAAGGGAGAAATAAAAGCTGAGGCAAATGTAGAGGAGTTTAAAAAATTATCTACTGATTATTTTAAAAAGATAGACAGTGAATTGGTAAACTCCTATAAATTTAAAAAGGGATACTTAAATGTTAGTAGTGGAAGAATTATTATTGAATACCAAAGATTTGAAAACAATATTCCCGTACTAAATGACAATGCAAATTTTGAGTATAGTCTAAAAAATAAGGAACTACTAAATTACGACAGAAGTTTAGAAAGCGTTACCTTAAAATCTAAGGACTTTCCAAAGGCAGGTAATGTATTATCCACAGAAAAAGCAATAGAGCTTTTTAAGAAGGAGCAGCCGTTAAAATACACATACTTACTAATTCCAGATGAGTACTCTAGAGTAGAGGAACAAAAATATATATCTAAGGGAGTTTATAAAACCCTTGGGGGAAATTATCCAATTGATGCAGTAGATGGAACTCTAATTAAAAAAGATAATAATGACATCTACACTGATGAGGCGAAATCTGACAATGGTGCAATGAAAATGGAACAAGTAGAGCTTAAAAAGATTGAGGGCTTAAAATCCATTAAAGAGGCAGAAAAAAAGGCAAGGGAACTTGTACCAAGTGAATATAAGTTGGAAAGCTATTCTACAACTATGGGGAGAAATAAAAAATACATCCACAGTTTAAATTTCTCCAATGATAAGGGCGGAGCTCAAGTAGTATATCAGGCAGATAATTTAGACCTGCTAAGTTACTACAACTATGCAGAAATAGAAGAGAACAAGATAACAGAAGAAGATGTTAAAAAAGCTTCCCGTGATTTTATTAAAAAGTATGGAGATGGAGTAGAAGAGAAATTGGATTTAGATAATCCAGTAGTTGAAATTAATGAATATGGCGGAAATATTAAGTACTACTTACTAGAAGGCGGAGTACCTGTTGAATTTAATGGAGTAGAAATTTCTGTAGTTGGGAAAAATGTAATAACTTGGTACGGAAAGACTATAGACGATGTAAAGTATAGTAATAATTCAGCAGAACTTCCAATAGGAAAGGCATATGAAATTGCACTAAAGGATTTTAAACTTGCATATAAGTACATTGATAATAAACCTAGACTTGTATATACATTCCTTGAGTCAGATCCAATAGTAGGAGTAGAGGAGAAGGCTCTAATAAATAGAAATGGAGAAAAATTAAACACTGTTAGTACAGCACCAGAAGAAGTGGCAAAATCATATAAAAATTTAGTAGACCTTGGAATATTTGTACCAGGAAAAAATTTAAAAGATGAATTAACCCATAGGGAGTATTTAAATTTACTGGACCAATTAAATAGGTATGGAACATTTAGGGAATACGACAAGGGAATTGAAATTGGAAGTAAGAAATTAACTAAGGAAGTATTGGATAGTAAAATCGACTATAGAAATGCCCTATACTATTCAGTAAAATTTTTAACACTAGATGAAACATTGGAGAAGTTAAATACAGAGATATTTAATCCAAATCTATTTAAGAATGTAAAGGGAAGTAGTATGGATAGCATGGATAAGTATGGATATATTGCCTATGGACTTGGAATATTTAAGGACAAGGATTACAACCCAACGGCTATATTAAAACATGAAGATGCTCTAAAAATTATTTCTCAAATAATAATCTCTCCTTTATAAAACTAATAAACATGGTACAATATTAATTGGAGGATGCCATGACAGAGAATAGAGATTTAGAGAGTAGAGAATTAAGAAATAAGAGAAGAAAACGACGTGCCCTCGCAAGAAAAAGAGCAAGAAGACGTAGAAGAATATCTCTAGTAGTATTTATTTTAATAATAATATTAATAGCCAGAGGAATATCCTCTTGTAATAAAAATAGAAAAGTAACCTATAACCCAGTACTGCCACAGTGGTACTTATCCCAGGTATTAAAACAGGCGAGAAATGAATATGTAAGTCCAGAGAATAAAAATTTAAGACTAGAGGACTACCAAACCATAGCCTACGACGCTTCAACAACTATAATGAAGAAGATAAAGCCGGGAAGTAACCATATAGTTTCTGCAGATAGGTATGCATATAAAACTGCCACAATAAGAAAGTATATAAGGGGAGAAGCAGAGTACAAGGGAAGAGATAAATTAGTGTTCTTAACGTTTGACGATGGGCCAAATAATTCAGTAACCCCAATGGTACTGGATGTATTAAAGAAGAGCAAAGTACCGGCAACATTCTTTTTACAGGGAAAAAATATAACGGATAATACCTATCCAGTAGTAAGGAGAATGATATTAGAAGGACATGGACTTGCCCTACACTCCTATAGCCACGACTATAAAGTGCTATATCCAAATAAGACTGGAAATCCACTATCAATAGTTTCAGAAGCGAAGCTATCTCAGGAGAGACTGAGAAATTAT
>CAYFUL010000030.1:0-15560 GCA_964346375.1 uncultured Peptoniphilaceae bacterium | reverse complement strand
TTATTTTACCTTAATAGTAACAATTTCACACTTTAAAGTCAAGAAATTATATTCAGCCATATTTTTCGTAAAAATCTCTCTTATACTCTAGGAAGTAATCTCCCTTAATGGACTCCCTAATATTTTTCATCATATTGATTAAGAAATGGACATTGTGAATTGACATAAGTCTTAGCCCAAGAATTTCATCTACATTTAGTAGATGGCGAATATACGCCCTAGAATAATTTCTACAGGTATAACAGTCGCAATTTGGATCAAGGGGAGAAAAATCGTCCTTGTACTTTCCATTTTTTGCTACAACTTTTCCAATGGAAGTTAGTGCAGTACCATTTCTTGCAATTCTAGTTGGAAGTACACAGTCTGCCATATCTATTCCCCGCTCTACAGCTTCAAATAAATAATCTGGAGTTCCAACTCCCATAAGGTATCTTGGTTTTTCCCTCGGTAAAAAATTTGTAGTATGGTCTAAAATTTCATTCATAAGTTCAAGAGGTTCTCCTACAGAAAGTCCACCTACTGCATATCCTGGGAAATCTAGTTCTACTAGATCTTTAGCAGAAATTTCCCTAAGGTCCTTATACATTCCACCTTGAACAATTCCAAACAGAGCTTGGTTATCCGTATTTTTATGGTACTCCTTACATCTCTTTGCCCATCTTGTAGTTCTATTCATAGAATTTTCAATATACTCATAACTTGCAGGATATGGCGCACATTCGTCAAATGCCATAATAATATCTGAACCAAGGATATTTTGAATTTCTATGGACTTTTCTGGACTTATAAAGTGTTTTGAACCGTCTATATGGGATCTAAATTCCACCCCATCCTCTGTAATTTTTCTATTTGCACTTAGAGAGAATACTTGAAATCCACCACTGTCTGTTAAAATTGGCCTATCCCAATTCATAAAGTTATGAAGTCCATTTGCCTTCTCAATTATTTCTGTACCGGGTCTTAAATATAGATGGTAGGTATTGGATAGAATAATCTGTGCATTCATATCCTTTAACTCATCTACTGTTAAAGTCTTTACAGTTGCCCTTGTACCTACGGGCATAAAAATAGGCGTTTCAATTTCACCATGATTAGTAGTAATACGCCCAAGTCTTGCTTTAGAATCCTTAGATTCCTTTATCAATTCGAATTTAAACATAGTCCTCCTATAAACATTGCATCGCCAAAGCTAAAAAATCTGTACTTCTCCTCTATGGCATGATTATAAGCATTTAAAATAAACTCCCGAGATGAAAATGCACTAACTAACATTAATAGAGTAGATTCTGGCAGATGAAAATTAGTAATTAGTCCATCTACACATTTAAATCTATATCCAGGGTAGATAAAAATATCTGTATCCCCTGATTTTGCCTCTACAAATCCATCTTCATCTGCAATGGACTCTAAGGTCCTTATGGACGTTGTACCTACTGCAATAACTCTTCGTCCATCTCTTTTTGCAGAGTTAATTATTTCTGCAGTCTCTTCATTCATAATATAGTACTCGGAGTGCATTACATGGTCTGTAATTTCATCTTCTTTTACAGGTCTAAAGGTACCAAGTCCTACGTGGAGGGTAACAAAGGCTATAATAACTCCCTTTTCCCTTAACCTAATTAGTAGTTCCTCTGTAAAGTGTAGCCCCGCCGTCGGAGCAGCTGCAGAACCATTGTACTTAGAGTAGACAGTTTGGTATCTATTTTTATCCTCTAACTTCTCTGTAATATATGGAGGTAGTGGCATCTCCCCCAGCCTATCTAAAATCTCCTCAAAGATTCCATTGTAGGAGAACTTAATAAATCTCGACCCATCACTTGAAATATCTACTATTTCTCCAGAAAGTTCCTCTGAAAATTCTATTACTGTACCAATTTTTGCCTTCTTGCCCGGTTTACATAGAGCCTCCCAAGTATCTCCATTGTGATTAAGCAGAAGAAATTCTATACTCTCCTCTTTCCCAACTCTATGACCAAAAAGTCTAGCGGGGATTACCCTTGTATTATTAAGTACCAGTACATCCCCACTATTTAAATAATCTATAATATTGTAAAATCTAGAGTCCTTTAAAACTCCAGTAGATCTATCCATAAGGAGTAATCTAGACTCATCCCTTTTCTCCTGTGGATGTTGTGCAATTAACTCCTTTGGTAGATCAAAATAAAAATCACTTGTCTTCATTAACTATTTCTACTCCTCTAAAGTAGTATTTTAAAATCTCTTCATAATTTTTGCCAGCCTTTGCCATATTTACAGCGCCATACTGACTTAGTCCTACACCATGACCGTATCCATTTCCACTAATCTTTATATTTCCAACTAAATTTATAAAATCTCCACCTTGGAAATTAAATAGGGTACTCTTAAACTTTGTAGAGCCAAGGGTACTTCTTAGAGTATTTCCAGAGAGTTCCTTAGTTCCATTACTTCCTATGGCAGTTAATTTTTCAACTCTACCAGAGGAATCCCTTGAAAGAATTCCAAGAGTATTTACTCTGCCAATTCCTAAATTGGATAGCTTTTTAGAAAGCTCCTCTCCATCTATTTCCAAATTCCATGGATAATCTGAATACTCATCTACAAAACTTGCTAAGTAACTTTGGGATTTTCCACCCCAAACTTCAGCTGCATCTGCAGTTACTCCGCCAGATGATGCTCCAAAAATGGTATTGGCAACACTTCCATTAAAGTAACATACTAAGGATTTTGTAGCTTCTATTGCCTTATTTGTAGCTTCCTTTTCAGAACCAAATCCCCTATATACCTGTGAGCTAGTAGTATCATTTAAATTGTATCCCAGTTTTTGATACTTGTTTAAATTTGCAAGGGCAAAACTTCTTGAAACTATTGCCTGAGCCTTTAATGATTCAGTTGGATTTGATGGACCTAGTTCATTTGGAACTACTCCCTTTAAATAATCCTCAAGTTCAACATTATTTACCACATCTAGTTTTTTACTATTTATTCTAAAGGAAATTCTTCCCCTATACTGTCTTTTTAATGCACTAAGTATATTTTCACTACTTAGTAGTAGACTTCCATCACTTGGAAAGTTTTCATGTACTTTTTCTCCCAGTGGATTAAGTAGAGTAATTTTCCCATCTGAAAAACTAACAGTTACCTCATTGGTCTTAGTATTCTTTACCTCTGTTCCATCTTCCTTTACGATTTTTATAATGGATTTTGAACTTACCTTTTCACTTTTTCCATCTGAAATACTTGTTCCTATTTTTACATCTAAATTTCTAGCAGAAATTCCACTTGGAATTAAGAATAATAGAAGTACAACTAACAAAAATTTTTTCATAAGAAACTCTCCTGATCATCGTATTGGATTCCAAAGTGGTCGTATGCCTTTTTTGTAGCAACTCTTCCCCTTGGAGTCCTATTAATAAATCCTATTTGCAATAAATAGGGTTCGTACACGTCCTCAATAGTTACCTTTTCTTCTCCTATAGATGCAGCAATGGCATCTATTCCAACTGGCCTTCCACCATAATTTAGTATCATGGTATTTATTATCTTTCTATCTATGGAATCTAGTCCATATTCATCTACTTCTAATAATTCTAAGCCCTTTATTGCAACTTCTTTAGTTATAATACCATCTTCAAGAACTTGGGCATAGTCCCTAACTCTCTTTAAAAATCTATTTGCAATTCTAGGAGTTCCCCTAGACCTTTTCGCAAGTTCTATTGCTCCCTCTTCCTCAATGGGAACATTTAAAATATTTGCAGAGCGAATAATAATGTCCTTTAGAGAATCAACTGTATAGAGATTTAAATTAAGTATTACTCCAAACCTATCCCTTAGTGGTGAAGACAGTAGACCTGTTCTAGTAGTAGCTCCTATTAGGGTAAACCTTGATAGGTCAAGCCTTATACTCCTTGCAGAAGGTCCTTTCCCAATAATAATATCTAGGGCAAAGTCCTCCATAGCTGGGTATAGTATCTCCTCAATAGACCTATTTATTCTGTGAATCTCGTCTATAAAGAGAATATCTGAATCCTCTAAATTAGTTAGAATGGAAGCGAGATCCCCCGGGCGTTCAATTGCAGGACCAGAGGTAATTTTTATATTTACTCCCATTTCATTTGCAATTATACCGGCAAGGGTAGTTTTTCCCAGTCCCGGCGGTCCATTTAAAAGGGTATGGTCTAAACTCTCATGTCTTGATTTTGCAGCGTCTATAAAAATCTGTAATTTTTCCTTAGCCTTATCCTGTCCAATATATTCATTTAGCCATTTAGGTCTTAAACCCGGCTCTATATTTATATCATCATTGGACAGATTTGGTTCAACAATTCTATCCATTTTCACCTACCTAAAATCTTTAGTGCATCTCTAATACGAGTTGAAACAGAACCTTGAGGTACACTTTTAAGAGCCTCTACCGCTTCAAATCTATTGTATCCAAGTCCAATTAATGCCTCTATTTCTTCTTTTTCACTAGAAGATGCCACAGTAGTTTCATAATTTTCAAGTAATTGTAATTTGCCTATTTTGTCCTTTAATTCAAGAATAATTCTACCGGCAGTTTTCTTTCCAATTCCAGGAGCCGATGTAAGGAGATTTTCATCCCCAAGTATAATGGCATTTTTAAGTTCCATGGAATTAATAGTTGAAAGTAAATCTATACCTACCTTTGGTCCCACTCCCGATACGGTAGTTAGTAAATCAAACATACTCCTCTCGTCTTTAGAGTAAAATCCATAGAGATTTAGAGAATTTTCCCGTACAACCATTCTAGTATACAGGACTACCTCCTCTTTTATTACAAGCTTTGAAAGGGTAACAACAGAGGCCTCACACCTATATCCAATTCCATTTACAAGAACTATTACATAGGATTTTCCAATTTCCTCAACAGTTCCAACTAATAAATCTATCATTACTACCTCATCTTAAAAAGTTCCTTGTACTTACTACTATTCCCATGGGTTATGGCAACTGCCAGTGCATCAGAAACATCATCTGGTTTAGGAGATTTCTCCAATTTTAGTATGGTCATTACCATGTACTCAACTTGTTCCTTACTCGCCCTTCCATACCCAACTAATGCCTGTTTAATTTGAAGGGGAGTATATTCGTATATCTCCTTGCCACTTAATTTTGAAACCAATACCTCCACTCCCCTTGCGTGAGAAACAGAAATAGCAGTTTTTACATTTTTATTAAAAAAAAGTTCCTCAAAGGCAATTTCATCTGGCTGATACCTTTCAATTAATTCAGTTAATTCCCTATAAATAGTCTCAAGCCTCATTGGAAAACTGGACTTATTACTGGTAGTAATAGCCCCATAAGTAACGGGAATATATCTATTTCCTACTACATCTACAATCCCATATCCAACTATTGCTAAACCGGGATCAATTCCTAAAATTCTCATATATTTTACCACAATTTCCTTATAAACACAAAGAGGTGCATATGCACCTCTACTTATACCTCTGTTTTGCTTTGTCATTAATTCCATGCCAGTAGGCATTTTTATATATCTTTAATCCGTCCTTATAGAGAAAAGCAAGAATTCTCTTATTAAGTCCTCTAATTTCTCCTCTAGTTAAAAAACTATTAGTTCCTACGTACCTTTCGCCCTTTTCGTAATTAATAGTAAGTTGAATATCAATGTTTCTATTAATATTTACAATCTTAGGTTTAATAAGAGAAGCATTAAATTTATATAGTAAATCCCTTAATCGCCTTTTAAAATCGTGATCTTCGTCAATATCCTTAAAGATAAGGCTCTTTAACTCAAGTACTTCCCTATTGTGAAACTCGTAATTAAACAGTTTTTTGCGATTGTAAATCTCCTCAATATCCAAGTACTTAAAACAGAGAATCTCAACTTGATTTATAGCATCCTGATTAGAAAAACCAGTAGAATATCCCTCAAGGTATAGATAGAATTCAAATCTCTGAACGTCGTCGTGAATAAGGGAGCTTAAATTATAGGCGATTAATTCCTTCCCTTCCTTTGCCTTTAAAAACTTTCTAATATCGGTTTTTAAATGCCTAAGGGAAATATATGTAGGAAAGATATTTTCAATTGATTCCTGTACATTGTACACGTTTAAAAGTATCTGTAAGGAATCAGTATCACCTTCAAAAAGAAATCTCTTCTTTAAAAAGTCCTTTACATCTTCTAGGCTGTATGCACTTTTATTGCCGCTTTTTAATTCTAGACTTCTTTCCATGGCTTCCTCCGTAAAAATCATTATACTATATTTCCACTTATTTTTGGCAGGAAAGTAGAAGGTTTTTAAAGGCATAAAAAAAATAAAGGCTAGAATAGTCTAAAAGCCTTTATTTTTTCTTTTATTACAATTGTGTTTCATCAAAGAAGATTAATTCCATTTTCCTCGCAGAATTTTATAGTCTCATCGTCCCAAGTACTAACTTGAACTTCTCCAATATGTCTTTTACGAAGGAAAAACATACAAAGTCTACTCTGTCCAATTCCGCCTCCAATAGTATATGGAAGTTCTTTATTCAAAATAGCTTGATGGTATGGAAGTTCTCTTCTATCATCAGCTCCAGCAAGACTAAGCTGTCTATCAAGGGCGTCTTCATCTACTCTAATACCCATAGAAGAAATTTCAAAGGCATCGTCTAGCACTTCATTGTATAGAACAATATCCCCGTTTAAATGCCAATCATCATAGTCAGGACTACGAAGATCATGAGGGCTTCCAGAATTTAACTTATCTCCAATTTCCATAATAAATACTGCCCCATGTTCCTTAGAGATTAATCTCTCCCTTTCCTTTGGAGTATTACTTGGATACATATCCTCAAGGTCTTGAGAGGAAATAAAAAATATTTCATCAGGTATAGAAGGTTTAAAGGCCATAGGATAGAGATGGGAAACGTAGTTGTCTAAATTCTTTAGAACTTCGTAAATCTTCTTAACAATTTGACGAAGGTACAATTCGTTTCTATCTTCTTTTTTAATAATCAGTTCCCAATCCCACTGATCAACGTACGCAGAATGAATAGCATCAAACTCTTCAAAAGGTCTAATGGCATTCATATCAGTATAAAGACCTTCATAACAATTAAAACCATATTTACCAAGGGCATGTCTCTTCCACTTAGCAAGGGATTGAACAACTTCTAATACAAAACCATAATTATGCATTTTAAAGCTTACAGCCTTTTCAAAACCACTTAAATTATCATTTAATCCAGTCTCTGGTTTAACAATAAGTGGCGCAGTAACTCTTGCTAAATTTAAAGAATTTGCTAAATCTCTTTGAAAATAATCCTTAACGGATTTTATTGCTATCTGTGTCTCCTTTAAATCTAAGACTTTAACATCAGGGTTGTTTCTCATAATACCTCCAAAAAAATTTTAAGAATTCATAAAGTATGAATTCTTAAATATAACTAAATTCAGTTTCACTAACATGACTAAAGACATTGTCTAAAATAAACTCTGTCACTTTTAAACATAGACTATATGCAAAATCCAAATCCCTTTCAAAACTAGGACTACCAGATTTATATTCCTCTACAACATATAGAATATATTCCTTAATAATTTTAATATTCTCCCTATTGGAGTCTATTTCAAAACCTATTGGACTTAACATCTCTTCTCTAAAGGAATGTCCCTTTACAAAGGAATTAAGATCTAATTCATATTGGATATGTTCCCTTGCAGAAAAAGAATTAAAAGTCATCCTATAAGCGTGGGGATAACAACAAAAATCCATTAAGTAGTGGGAAATAATCCCTAACATCCTAGAAAATAACTTCCAAGTCATTTCAGAGTTTTCTCTAAATCTAACTAATCTACAAAGAATAATAAGCTTGTAAATCTCCTTAGAAATAAAATCTATGGACTCATCAAGATAATGTCTTTTAAATTTATAATATGGTAAAAAATCTGGTGCAATAGAACCCCAGAGGAATTTCTCCCTATTTAATTCAATAGCGTAACTTTCGCTAATAGATTCGCAAATAGCACTAGCTACTTGCCTGTGTGTAGGTGGGTAAATCCTTATCACTCCCCTTCTTTAATCCAAAGTTTATTTTATATTTATTTGGGATAGATGTCAATAATTCATTAAAAGATACTTACTTTTGTCCATGATTTTTAAATTTTTTCAGTACTTCCTCCATCTCCTCCTCTGAAAGTAGTACTGGATTTTTATTCAAGGTTAGTAAGTATAGCTGTGCAACAAATTCTAAGTCCTCTGCTATATTCATTGACTCTTTTAAATCTTTACCCACTGTTACTAGTCCATGGTTTGCTAGTATTACAGCCTTACTTTCTCCAAGGGAGCGTAGTGCATTTTCTGCAAGTTCCATCGTGCCATAGGTTGCATACTCTGCACATTTTACATGACTACTTCCACTTACTCCTATTACATAGTGTATTGGTGGTAAATCCATTCTAAGGGCTGAAAAGGCTGATATATATGGACTATGGGTATGGACTACTGCCCCTACTTCTCGATTCTTATAGATTACTCCATGGAGATTGTACTCTGAAGATGGTTTTCTATTTCCCTCTAGTACTTCTCCATCTCTACTTAAATATACTAAATCCTCAAGGCGTAAACTTCCATAATCCATTCCCGATGGAGTTATTATAAATCCCTCTCCATATTTTACACTTATATTTCCCGCTGTACCCTTGGTGAGATTTTTCTCTACCATTATCTTTGAGTACTCTATTATTTCTTTTCTAACGTCCATAATATTTACTTGCCCTAAGTACATTATCTATTACGCTAAATGCATCTTGGGATTCAAACCCCTTTCTCCAACTTGCTATTCCCCCTAGATTGTACTTTAATACTAGTGAGCTTTTTAATTCCAGGGAGTCCCCATCTTCTACCCAAAGTTTTTTTGTTGCATTTCCATCTGTATATTCTACATAGTACTGTCCTGATTCCTTGTCCCACTGTGGATTATTAAAATTCATTATTCTACTCATTTGCGGCATTGTTGCAACTGATGATGTTACCTTTCCATTTTCAACTGTCCATACTCTTCCATAAAAAGGCACTGCTAGTACAATCTTCTCCCTTGGAATTGATCTAAATAGGTTGTTTATATTTCCCTCTACCCATTTATACTGTGCAACTGAACCTTCTTTTTCGGAACTTGCCCAGTGTTGGTCGTATGCCATTACTATTACATAGTCGCTTACATTTGAAAGAGCCGCTCTGTCGTAAAGCTCCTTTGTCACATCTCTTGATATCTGTGGAGTTACATCTATACTTACCGGCATACCCTCTGCGTTAAATACAGGGTATAGTTCCTCCATAAACTTAGTAATATTATCCCTATCTCCTAAATTTACATGCTCAAAGTCTATATTTATTCCCACTAATCCATATTTTTTACATAGCTCTAGTGTTTTATCTATTATCTTCTTTCGCTTTGCTGGGTCTGATAGAGTTGCATTGGTAATTTCTGGGTCAAAGGAGTTATCCAAATATCCCCATACGTCTATTCCAAGAGCTTTATATTTTTCTACATAGTCCCTTCTTCCCCTATCAGTAATATTTCCATCTTTATCTGCTATGGAAAACCATGTTGGACATATTACGTCTAGTCCCTTTATAGAACTTATTCTCTCTACGCTTTCATCTGACTGATTGCCATAGGTATAGTCCCACGTTATATTTATTAGATTTTCTATTTTCTTATCTGTAGGTCTATCTACTACATATTCTCCATCTACAAGTTCTACATTTAACATATCACTTCTAATGTATCCCATGTATCCATCTACTTCTCTAACCTTGTACCAGTCGTTTTCTATGCCGTAGACAAATAATTTATCATCCTCCTGAAGAATTGAAACTATTGGAGAAGTTAAGGATGGTTCTTCCCTCATATTAACTCCATTTCCTCCAGGAGTTCCTACTGCATACTCTCTATTGTGATTATCCATTAGTAGTACTTTTTTATCTTCTATATATCTTAAATCCAAATGGTAGTCGTATATAAATGCCTCTATTGGTACTAAAATTTTACCATCTTCTTCTTTTACAGTATCCCTTAGTAAAATCCTCTGGCCATTTATTGTTCCTTCATACTCTCCAACCTTGTAGATCTTTTCCCCATATTCATTATTAAATGTCAATGTCTTTGTATTTTCGTCGTACTTAACATTTTCGTCTATATGATCTTTTATATAGTCTAGGGATAAAAAATACTGTCCATCTACCCTATCAAAGTCTTCACTATCTATTACATTTGATTCACTAATAAAATTAAATCCGCTATACTTCTTACTGCTTTCGTTACTTGCCCTATTTCCTAAAAAATAAAAGGCCCCTACTCCTAACATAATCATTACTAGCAGTAATGTTAAAATCTTTTTCATAATTCACCTATAAAAAATAGGACTTTAAGTCATAAAGACCTCCAGTCCTAACGATTAATAATTTGTTTTTTCCTTTACCTTAGCTGCCTTACCTTGTCTATCTCTTAGGTAGTATAGCTTAGATCTTCTAACTTTACCACGTCTAGTTACTTTAATGTCTGCGATTCTTGGTGAGTAAAGTGGGAAAGTTCTTTCAACTCCAATTCCGTAAGAAAGTCTTCTAACTGTAAATGTCTTTCTTGAACCAGAACCTTGTTTCTTAATTACAGTTCCTTCAAAAACCTGAACTCTCTCTCTGCTACCTTCTATAATTCTGTAGGAAACAGCAATAGTATCTCCAACGTTAAATTTTGTTACTTCTTTTATTTGTTCAGCTTCAATTGCTCTTATAATATCATTCATGATTCTTACCTCCTTCCAAGAGTTCTTTTAAAATTAATTTGTCCTCCACTGACAGAGTATCCTCGTCAATTAAATCAGGACGTTTTTTTAAAGTTACTTCTAAGGATGCTCTCCTTCTAAAATCAGAAATATCCTTGTGATTGCCACTTAGAAGTACATTTGGTACCTTAATACCTTTAAACTCGTATGGTCTAGTGTATTGAGGATATTCAAGTATACCACCAAAATGTGATTCATCTTCATAGGACTGTGTATCCGATAAAACACCAGGCAATAGCCTAATTATACCATCCATAAGTACCATAGATCCAAATTCTCCACCAGTTAGTACATAATCTCCAATGGAAATCTCTTCATCTACACATAGATCCAGTACCCTTTGATCCACTCCCTCGTAGTGACCGTTTAAAAGAATTAAATGAATCTCATCCTTTAATTCCATTAGCTTCTGTTGGTCTAGTACCCTTCCCTGTGGAGAAAGGTATATTACTTTTGAGTTCTCTTTTTTTACATCCATTATGGTGTCATAAATAGGCTGAGGGGTCATTAACATTCCCGGACCTCCCCCGTAGGGATAGTCGTCTACCTTTTTATGCTTGTTAGTTGAGTAATCTCTTATATTAATATACTCAATACTTACAATGCCTTCTTCAACTGCCCTTCCAATTATGGAATAGCTATTAAGCTCATTAAAGACTTCAGGAAATAATGTGAGTACTGAAATTTTCAATTTACCATCCCCTCTATGGGATCAACTACAACAGTCTTTTTATCAATATTTACAGATTTAACAAATTCCTTCCTTGCAGGAATTAAGTACTCTGAAGAATTATCCTTTACTACATATACGTCGTTTACAGGATTTTCAATTACTTCAACTATTTCACCAATATGGTTATTGTTAAGGTCCACTACCTTACAGCCAATAAGATCGCTTATAAAGTAGCTGTCCTCTGGAAGTACAACCCTGTCCTTATCGTAAATATATACGAAGAAATTCTTAAACTTTAGTACCAAGTTAATATTGTCAAATTCTTTAAACTTTATAAAGGCAAATCTGCCCTTGTAAAAGACATTTTCTATACTATATTTTTGAAAGTCTTCCCCAACTAATAGGTAGTCAAGGTCTGAAAATCTTTCAATATCGTTAGTATAGGGCTCAATTTTTAAATAACCCTTTATTCCATGGGTATTATTAATCTTTCCAACACAAGTTGTATTTGTCAATTTAGTTCCTCAATTTTTAAATTGATTCTAATGTTCTCCTTAAGGGAAATAGCCTTTAGAAGATCTCTTATGGACTTGGCAATTTTGCCTTGCTTACCTATTATTTTTCCCATATCTTCTTGGGAAACCTTTAGAACAATATCAATATTGCCCTCTTCATCTTCTTCTTTTAACACTCTAACACCATCGACATTATCTACTAGTGATTTAGCAATGTATTCAACTAATTCTATCATCTGAATCCTCCATTCGGATCTTATTCAGCAACTTCCTCAGTTTCAGCTACTTCTTCAGTATTTTCAGCATTAACTGCTTCTTCTACTTCCTCAGCCTTTGCTGATGAATTTGCCAAAATTTCATTAGCCTTTAGTAGTCTTTCAACAGTATAAGTTGGCTTTGCGCCTTTTCTTATCCAGTCAGCCGCCTTTTCACTGTTAATTTTAACTGTCTTAGGCTCTGTTAGAGGATTATAGTATCCAATCTCCTCGATAAATTTACCATCTCTCGGACTACGAGAGTCTGCAACTACAATTCTATAAAAAGGATTCTTCTTTGAACCCATTCTTCTAAGTCTAATTTTAACTGCCATTAAATTCACCTCCAAAATAAAATTCTATATAAATTAATTATATACTAAAATGAAAATGGGAGTTTTAGCTTTTTCTTTTTAAAGCCCTTCTCCATATTGCCAAACTGCTTCATCATCTTCTTCATATCTCTAAATTGCTTAACCAGTCTATTTACATCAGCAGGAGTAGTTCCACTACCGTTGCTAATTCTCTTTCTACGAGAGATATCAATAATTTCAGGCTTAGTTCTCTCTTCCTTAGTCATCGATCTAATAATGGCCTCAACTTTTGCAAAGTCCTTTTCGTCGATTTTAATGTTTTTTAGTGCCTTATTATTCATTCCTGGAATCATACCAAGTAAGTCCTCAAGAGGGCCTAAATTTCTCATCTGTTCTATTTGATCTAAAAAGTCATCAAAGGTAAAGGTAGAAGTTCTAAACTTCTCCTCCATTTCCCTAGCCTTCTTTTCATCAACAGCACTTTGTGCCTTTTCAATTAGACTAAGTACATCTCCCATACCAAGGATTCTAGAAGCCATTCTATCAGGGTGGAAAACTTCTATTTGATCCATTTTTTCGCCCATTGCAATAAATTTAATAGGCTTATCTGTAACGGCTCTTATGGAGAGAGCAGCTCCACCTCTAGCATCTCCATCAAGTTTAGTAAGGACTACCCCTGTAAGAGAAAGTAGGGAATCAAAAGTAGAAGCAACATTTACTGCATCTTGCCCCGTCATAGAGTCAAGGACTAGAAGAATTTCAGAAGGATTAACAGCTTTATTTATTTCAATAAGTTCATCCATTAAGTCCTCGTCAATGTGAAGTCGTCCAGCAGTATCTATAATAATTACATCGTTATTATGTCTAATGCCATGTTCCACCGCAGCTTTTGAAATATCCACAGGTTTAATCTTATCACCCATGGAAAAAACTGGAATATCTACACTCTCCCCCACAACTTGTAACTGTTTAATTGCAGCTGGTCTATAAACGTCGCAGGCTACAAGTAGTGGTCTTTTACCTTGCTTTTTCATAAGATTTGCAAGTTTACCACTTGTAGTAGTTTTACCAGCACCTTGAAGTCCACACATCATTATAACGGTAGGTTTTTTAGAGTAGTCGATTTTAACTTCTTCTTTACCCATAAGATTTGTAAGTTCTTCATTAACAATTTTAATTACCTGTTGACCAGGAGTTAGACTTTCAAGAACATTTGCCCCAAGGGATTTTTCCTTAACTTTTTTTACAAAGTCCTTAACTACCTTAAAGTTTACATCGGCTTCTAATAGAGCAAGTCTTACCTCTCTCATTGCCTCGTCAATATCCTTCTCAGAAAGTTTTCCCTTGCTTCTAAGTTTAGAAAGTGTATTTTGCAATTTATCAGAAAGTGATTCAAAAACCATCTTACACCTCCTCGGATAGTATGATCTTTATCTTTTCCAAACTATTTAAATCAATATCTAAAGAATTTTCTTCAAGTTCATCTACTAATCTACAAAGTTCATCTCTAGTTTTAAGTCTATTATTATAGGACTCAATAAGTTTTAAATTCTCCTCAAATTTTAAAAGGTTCTGTTCGCCACGTTTAATATTATCAGAGACAGCCTGTTTAGTAATTCCAATATCCTCTGCAATTTCATTTAAAGAGTAATCGTAGGAATAGTACATCTCTAAGGCACGAAACTGTTTAGTAGAAAGTAGAGATCCATAAAAATCCAGTAGAGTATTTTTTTCAATAATATCTTTAATCATAATATCACCTATGAGTCAACCTTTCATCTTGACCCCTAATATAATACCTGTAAATGTAAGTCTTGTCAATGATTTTATTAAAATAATCCAATTTTATTAATCTATAAAAAAGAATAGCATAAAGTTTTTCTGGGTATGAATTTTATAAGCTATTGTAGTAGAGAAAAGGAGGATATAAATGAAAAACCCAATGGAAAAAAATGGTTTAGGCGAACCCATAGAGAGTAGAAATCAAAATGTAGAAGATACTACACTACGACGTGCCGGTGGACAAGTTGTAGATAATAACGAAGATACCCTTACAGCTGGAAAGAGAGGACATATATCCATCCAAGACTTTTGGCTATTTGAAAAGCATGCCCATTTTAATAGAGAGGTAATTCCAGAAAGAAGAATGCACGCAAAAGGATGGGGTGCATGGGGAGAATTTACTGTAACTAATGATATAACTAAGTATACTAAGGCAAAGTTATTCTCAGAAGTTGGAAAAAAGACTAAAGTATTTTCAAGAATGAGTACAGTTGCAGGAGAAAGAGGAGCAGCCGATGCAGAAAGGGACATTAGAGGATTTGCAGTAAGATTTTATAGTGAAGATGGAAACTGGGACATAGTTGGAAATAATACACCAGTATTTTTCTTTAGAGACCCGATGAAATTTATAGACCTTAATCACGCAGTAAAGAGAGATCCAAAATCTCATCTAAGAAGCCCAAATACCAACTGGGACTTTTGGACTTCCCTGCCAGAATCGCTGCTACAAGTTACTATTACAATGTCCGATAGAGGAATACCATCATCCTTTAGATATATGCACGGATTTGGATCCCATACTTACTCGATGATAAATGAAAATGGAGAGAGGGTATTTGTAAAATATCACTTTAGATCTCAACAGGGAATTCAAAACTTTACAGACCAAGAGTCAGAAATGGTAAATGGAAAGGACAGAGAAAGTGCAGGACGAGATTTATATGAAGCCATAGAAAAGGGAATGTTCCCAAAATGGAAGATGTATATTCAAGTAATGACTGAAGATGAAGCAGAAAAGCATCCAACAAATCCATTTGACCTTACTAAAATGTGGCTAAAGAAGGACTTTCCATTAATAGAAGTTGGAGAATATGTACTAAATAAATATCCAGATAACTTCTTCCAAGATGTAGAACAAGCTGCATTTTCACCAGCAAATATTGTACCGGGAGTTGCACTATCACCAGATAGGATGCTTCAAGCAAGGGCATTTTTCTATTCAGATGCCCATAG
>CAYFUL010000029.1:0-16256 GCA_964346375.1 uncultured Peptoniphilaceae bacterium | reverse complement strand
TGCAGATAGGGTGTCATTATCTCCAAATTTTATTTCAAATGTTGATATAGTATCCTTTTCATTTCCTACAGGTATTACATTGTACTGAAAAAGTCTTTTAAAGGTATTTTTTGCATTTGCCTTCATTACCTGGTCCTTTTCAATCTGTTTAGTAAGTAATATCTGCGCCGCTTGGTAGTTATAGGAATTAAATACCCTATGGTATGTGTTCATAAGGGCAACTTGACCTATGGCAGAGGTGGCTTGTTTTTCATCAGTTTTTTCCGGTCGTGTTTCTAAATTTATTCGCTTTCTTCCCGCTGCAATTGCACCACTACTTACAAGGACTACATTCATTCCCTGATTTCTAAGATTGGCAAGTTCAAAACCCAGTTGGTCAATTTTCTCCAAGTTAATATTTCCCGAGTCATGAGTAATAGAAGAAGACCCAACCTTAATTACAATAGTCTTTAAATCATCTTTTAACTCTCTCATAAACACTCCTTTCATTCCTCTAAGTATATCATTTTATTTAAACTACCACAATGAAGATATACAAACACTATACCTGTCCTAACATTGTTAATAGATTGACTTTAAGTAATGGATGTGGAATAATTAAATCGTCATACATAATAAGAAATATTTTTAAGAGGTGTGTTTTAAGAAATGTTTAAAGTTACAAAAAAAGAGTATCTTGCTCCCGATGTACACCTAATGAGTATATACGCTCCAAAGATTGCAGCATCAGCAAAACCAGGACAGTTTTTAATAGTAATAGCAGATGAAACTGCAGAGAGAATTCCACTAACTATTGCAGGTTATGATCTTCAAGATGGAACTGTAGATATAGTTGTGCAAGCAGCAGGACTTTCTACAAAGAAAATAGTTGCAGTAGCTGAAGGTGGATTTTTAAAAGACGTTGTTGGTCCACTAGGAGTACCATCAGAATTTATTAAAGAGGATTTAGAAGAACTTAAAAACAAAAAATACCTATTTGTTGCTGGAGGAATTGGAGCAGCGCCAGTATTTCCTCAAGCAAAGTGGTTTAAAGACAATGGACTTTCCTGTGATGTAATAATCGGTGCAAAGTCTAAGGAATATGTAATCTACGAGGAGAAGATGAAGGATGTTTGCGACAATCTATACATAGCTACTGATGATGGCTCCTACGGATTCCACGGTATGGTTACAAATTGTATAGACGATTTATACGAAAAGGGAAATAAATACGACGTATGCGTTGCCATTGGACCAATGATAATGATGAAATTCGTATGTCTTACTACTAAGAAGTACGATTTAAAAACTATTGTATCATTAAATCCAATAATGGTAGATGGTACGGGAATGTGTGGAGCTTGTCGTGTTAAGGTTGGAGATGAAATTAAGTTTGCCTGTGTAGATGGTCCAGAGTTTGACGGACATATTGTCGACTTTGACAATGCAATGAAAAGACAGAGACAGTACCTTGACCATCCAGAGAGTCTAGTAAAGGATCACAAGTGTAATTTAGAAACAGCTGTTGAAGAAGCCCACCAAGAAGATTCTAAAGACAAAGAGGAATTAAAACTTGTAGATAGATTTACAAGAGTACCAATTTCAGAGCAAGACCCTGTAGAGAGAAGTAGAAACTTTGAAGAGGTATGTTTAGGATATACTGAAGAAGAGGCAAAGTTAGAAGCAAGTAGATGTTTACAATGTAAAAACCCACAGTGTAGACCAGGATGCCCAGTTTCAATAGATATTCCTGGATTTATAAAGGAAATCGCAAGCGGAAACTTTGAACAATCTGCAAAGGTACTTAATTTATACACTGCCCTACCAGCAGTTTGCGGTAGAGTATGTCCACAGGAAGAACAATGTGAAAAAACTTGTGTCCTTGTAAATAAAGGAGATGCAGTTTCAATAGGAAAGCTGGAGAGATTTGCAGCAGACTATGCAAGAAAGAACAATGTAAAACTTGCAGAGAAACCAGAATCTCTTGGCAAAAAGGTTGCCGTAATTGGAGCAGGTCCAGCAGGACTTACAGTAGCTGGAGAAATGGCAAAGATGGGATATTCAGTAACTGTATTTGAAGCCCTACACTTAAACGGTGGAGTACTTGCCTATGGAATACCAGAGTTCCGTCTACCAAAGGAAATAGTAAATGCAGAGGTAAACAATCTAAAGGAACTTGGAGTAGAGTTTGAAAACGACGTGGTAATAGGTAGAACCATTACCATAGATGAAATATTTGAAAGAGGATATGAATCAGTATTTATAGGTTCTGGCGCAGGACTTCCTACGTTTATGAATATTCCAGGGGAGAATTTAAACGGAGTATTTTCAGCAAATGAATTCCTAACTAGAAATAACCTAATGAAATCATTCCAAGAGGGATACGATACACCAGTAGCCATTGGAAAAACAGTAGCAGTTATTGGCGGCGGTAATGTTGCAATGGACGCAGCAAGAGTTGCAAAAAGACTAGGTTCAGACGTACACATAGTATATAGAAGAACGGAAGCAGAACTTCCAGCAAGGGTAGAAGAAGTTCACCATGCAAAGGAAGAGGGTATAGTATTTGATATGCTAACAGCTCCAATTGAAATAGTAGGAGATGAAAATGGCTGGGTAAAATCTATGATCTGTGTACGAAACGAATTGGGAGAACCAGATGAATCTGGAAGAAGAAGGCCAGTAAAAGTAGAGGGTTCAGAATACGAACTACAAGTTGATACGGTAATAATGGCACTAGGTACAAGTCCTAACCCATTAATTTCATCTACAACAGAAGGACTAGAGATAAATAGAAAAGGCTGTGTAGTTGCAGATGATAATGGAGTAACATCAAGAGAAGGAGTATTTGCTGGAGGAGATGCAGTAACAGGAGCAGCAACAGTAATACTTGCAATGGGAGCAGGAAAAAAAGCAGCCGCTGCAATGGATGAGTATTTAAGAAACAAATAATTGGAAAAGCTATGGGGTAACTCATAGCTTTTTTTATATGCCTTTTGGTATAATGATTCTATGAAAAAATTACACAAATTAATAGTACTTGCCATGGTACTACTTACACCAATAAATACATTTGCAATGGCATATAAGACGGCAAATGTAAGATAATATACTGATAGAAACGTAGGAACAAAAAGCTTTCCCAATGAAAACCTCGCTTGACATTTTTAACCTTTGACGATGGTCCATCAGAAACTACAGAGAAGATTTTGGACATACTAAAGGCAGAAAATGTAAAGGCAACATTTTTCGTACTGGCAGGAAATATTAATAAGAACAACGCAAAAACCCTACAGAGAATCGTAAATGAAGGCCACTCCATTGGAATTCATTCCTATACCCATAATTTCAAGTACCTCTACCCGGGAAGAGTTGCCGATGCAAATCAAATCCTCTACGAATAGAATCTATCTCTAAATAGACTAAGGGAAGTACTGGGACAAGGCTTTGATACAAAGGTATTTCGCTATCCGGGAGGCCATATGAGTTGGAAGGGAATGAGTAGTGCAGATAATGCCCTAAGGGAAATTTGAGTAGAGTGGATCGACTGGAACGCATCTACTGGAGATGCAGCAAGAAAATCAGAACGACCAACTACAGTTGATGGTACAATCGCCTATCTTTCAAATACGATAAATGCAAATAAAAACAACAACTGTATCGTAGTACTAATGCACGACGCAAAGGGAAAGGATTTAACAGTGGAATCCCTTCCAAGTGTAATAGGACACCTAAAAAAATATAACTACAATTTTGGAATATTAAAATAGCAGCAATTGCTGTTATTTTTTTGCTTTTTTGTGATATAAATCACTGTAGTACATACATAGTAGCTATAAAATATATTTGTAAAATGGTGTTTTTGACAGAGAGGTGAATTATGAAAAGAGTAATAAAAAATAATGTAAGTTGGGTTGGATATATTGATTAGGAATTAGAGAGTTTTCATGGAGACGAGTATTCTATTTTAAATGGATCAAGTCAAAATGCATACCTTATTGAGGAGGAAAATACCGTTCTTGTAGATACTGTATGGACTCCAAATAGTAATGATTTTATTGAAAATCTAAAAAAGGAAATTGACCTTAATAAAATTGGCTATGTCATTGCAAATCACGGGGAAATAGATCACTCTGGTGGACTTAAACTTCTTCTAAATGAAATTCCAGATGTGGAAATAATTTGTACAGCTAATGCTGTAAAATCTATTGAAGGTCAACTTGGTAAGCGTGGTTGGAATTTTAGAACTGTTAAAACTGGGGACTCCATTGATATTGGAAATGGAAAAAGCCTTGTTTTTGTAGAGATGAGAATGTTACACTGGCCTGATTCCATGGCTACCTACCTAACTGGAGATAATATTCTATTCTCAATGGATGCCTTTGGCCAACATTTTGCCGTTGGAGAACTATTTAATGACTTAGCAGATCAATGTCTATTAAATAAAGAGGCTATGAAGTACTATGCAAATATTTTAAATCCATTCTCTCCCTTTGTTACTAAAAAACTTAAGGAGATAGGAAAATTAAATTTACAGTTTGATATTATCGCTCCTTCCCATGGGGCTATTTGGAGAGATAATCCCCTTCAAATTGTAGAGAAGTATGGTGAATGGGCTAATAATTATCAGGAAGACCAAGTAACTATCGCCTATGATACTATGTGGGAATCCACTGAAAAAATCGCCCATAGAATTGCATCTGAAATTGCACTCCAAAGTCCAAGTACAACTGTAAAAGTTTTTAATATTGCAAAGGCTGATAAAAATGAAATTATGCTTGAAGTTTTTAAATCTAAAGCCATTGCCGTTGGTAGCCCTACCTGTTTAAATGATATACTATCATCTGTAAGTGGTTGGCTCCACTTTTTAAAGACATTAAAGTTTGAAAATAAAAAGGCTGCTGCCTTTGGCGCCTATGGTTGGAGCGGCAAAAGTGTAAAAATTTTAAAGGAAGAGCTAAATTCTGCAGGTTTTTCTGTTATTGATGAGGAGATTAGAGTTAATTGGAATCCTACCGAGGAGGACTACAACAATATTTCCCAATATGTAAAATCACTTCTATCTTGATTTTTTATTTTCTTTTTGTTTTTTTTAGTAGTATAATATTTCTCCGGAGGGATGAAATGGAATTAATTTATAAAGGCAAGACAAAGGACGTTTATCGTATTGAAGATGGTAAGCTACAACTTAAATTTAAAGACGATGTAACTGGAAAAGACGGCGTTTTTGACCCAGGTGAAAATCAAGTTGGACTTACTATGGAAGGTGCTGGTCGTGCTGGACTTAGACTTACTAAGTTTTTCTACGAAACTTTTAATGAAAAAAATATCCCAACTCACTATATCGACTGTGATTTAGATAATGTGACTATGGATGTTAAAGAGGGAAAGTTTTTTGGACAAGGACTTGAATTTATTTGCAGGTACAAGGCTGTTGGTTCTTTCCTAAGAAGATATGGAAAGTATCTTGAAGGTGGAGAGGATTTAGACGGTTTCTGCGAAGTTACTATTAAAGACGACGATGCAGGAGACCCTCCTGTTACTAGAGATGGACTTATTGCCCTTGGAATTATGAGTGGCGAAGAGTACGATACAGTTATTAAACTAACTAGAGAAATCTCAGATATTATTAAAGACATCCTTGCAGAAAAGGGAATCACCCTCTACGATATTAAACTTGAGTTTGGTAGAGATTTAGACGGAAATATTATGCTTATAGATGAAGTTAGCGGTGGAAATATGAGAGCCTACAAGGGCGACGAATATGTAGAACCACTAAAGCTTCCAGAATTATTACTTGGTTAATTAAAAAAGGTAGGAAAAATTTCCTACCTTTATTTTTTTACCTACCTTAACCCAATTATCCTAGATACTACCATCTTTTGAACAATGTCTTTCGTCTAAATACACACTCATCTATTTAAAATTTGCCTTTCTCTTTTCTACAAATGCTCCCATTCCCTCTTTTTGGTCGTGATGAGCAAAAAGTTTAGCAAATATAAGTGCCTCTGCCTCTAATCCCTTATCTAAGTCTAAATCTACACTCATATTCATTGCCCTCTTACCTTCTCCAATTGCATAAGGGCTATTTTTTAATATATCCTTTGCAATTTCTTCACATTTTTCTATTAGATTATCCTCGGCTAAATGGTTTAATAGTCCAATTCTATAGGCTTCTGCTCCATCTACCATAGTACCCCTTGCTAAAAATTCCTTTGCACGACCAAGTCCTATTATTCTTGGAAGTCTTTGAGTACCTCCAAATCCTGGTACTACTCCTAGAGAAACCTCTGGAATTGAAAACTTGGATTTTTCTACTCCAACTCTCATATCACAGGCAAGGGCAAGTTCGCATCCTCCACCTAGGGCGAATCCATTTACTGCTGCAATATAAAACTTCTTACTATTTTCAATTTGGCTAAATACTTCTTGACCCATTCTTGAAAATTTATATGCTTCTTCTGGAACCATATCCTTCATTGCAGAAATATCCGCTCCTGCAACAAATGCCTTTTCTCCTCCTCCAGTTACTATTACAACCTTTACTTCTTCGTCCTCTTCTATTTGGATAAGTAGGGTTTTAACTCCTCTAAAGTTTCTGGATTAAGGGCGTTTAATGCCTTTGGTCTATTAATTGTAATAGTTCCAATACCTTCATTTTTCTCAAACAGTAAATTTTCCATTGATCCTCCTTTATTAAATCATAAACCGTAAATCCTTCTTTTTTTATTTTACCCATTTTAATAAAGTTACCTTTACCAATTGTTTGTGAAAATAATATTTTAAAAATTATAATATAAAGGGAAAAATTAGGGGGAATTTTTCCAACTTGTTGTTGCAATATTTTTCTAGGTTATTGAAAATAATTGGCATAAAAAATAGGCAGGAGATTTCCTGCCTAATTTTATTACTTTTGTTTTTCGTAAGGCTGTCCACTTGCAGATGGCGCCCCTTCATTTTTTACAAATAGTATTAGTGCAATAAGTGTAACTATAAATGGAGTCATGGCGATTATACTGGTATCTACATTTATTCCAAGGGAACCTAGAATTATTCCAAGTCCTTGGCTGGCTCCAAATAGTAGACATGCCCACATAGTTCCCACTGGTTTCCAACCACCAAATATTACTGCTGCAAGGGCGATAAATCCCTTACCTGATACTAATGTCTCCCTAAATCCACTTACTACTGCAATACTTAAACTTGCGCCGCCAAGTCCTGCTAAAAATCCAGAGAGTAGTACGCAGAAATACTTTATTGCAACTACATTTACTCCTAGTGTTTCGGCAGCCCTTGGATGCTCTCCAACAGATCTAATTCTAAGTCCAAGTTTGGTCTTGTAGAGTAAAAACCACATTAAAAATACTAGTACAAATGCCAAGTACACTGAAACGTATTGGTTAAATAGTACATCTGGTAAACTTCCCGGTGGAAATTTATCGAAGAATGGCTTTGGAATTTTACCCTCTAGAGGAACTGGTTTTGTATTTGCCGTTCCTTCAAAGAAAAGCCTTGCTAAAAATAGACTAAGTCCAGGTCCAATTAAATTTATTGCAATACCACTTACAACATGGTCTGCTGCAAAATTTATTGTAGCAATTCCATGAAGAAGAGCAAGTCCCATTCCGGCAAGTCCACCACATACAAATGCAAGCCATGGATTTAATGTATAGTATGCCACAGTAGCAGCTACTAATGCGCCTATGGTCATCATTCCCTCTATACCTATATTTACAATTCCACCATGTTCACTAATAACTCCCCCAAGGGCAGCGTATAGTAACGGCGCAGAATATAGTAGGGTTGTGCTAATTATACCTAGAAGATTATTCATTCCTTCACCTTCTTTTTCTTAAACATATTTCTAACTGTATCGAATAATTTTGGCATAGCTATAAACAATACTATAATACCAATTACAATTTCAATTATTTCAGATGGAAGACCCATTCTGGCATTTAATTTTGAGCCACCATAGTTAAGGGCAGCGAAGAAAATTCCAGAAGGAATACATAGTAGTGGATTATTTCCAGCGATTAATGACACTGCCATTCCGTCAAATCCATATCCCTGTTGGCCGGCAAGTAGTCCAAGATTTCCTGCAACTCCAAGGGTCATAGCAGCCCCTGCAAGTCCAGAAGCAGCCCCTGCAAATGCCATAGAGATAATAGTACTCCTATTTGGATTTATTCCACCATACTCAGCTGCATCTTTAGAATATCCCACAACTTTTAGGGAATATCCAGTAGTAGTCTTTTCCAAAATATACCAAGCAATAATGGCAATAATTATGGCAAGGATAATACCAAAGTTTATATCAGGTTTAATAAAACCTCCCCAAAATTTATTGTTCTTAATAAACTCAATACCAGCTCCGCTTTTTTTCCACTCGCTAAGAAGTTTAATAGTGGCAGTGGATTTAATATTAAATGTATTATCAGAGGAAGGCTTTCTAAAAAGATCCATGGATACGATAAAATTACTAAAGTAAAACATAATCCAGTTTAACATAATAGAGGAGATAACCTCATTTACCTTAAACTTGCTCTTTAATAGACCAACAAGGGCGCCCCAAAGTCCACCAAAAATCATACCAGCAACTAGGGCAAAAATTGGGTGAATAATAGGGGGAAGTTTAAATAAATATCCCACTAGGAAAGCACCAATAGTACCTGCAATATACTGTCCTTCAGCGCCAATATTAAAAAGACCAGTTTTAAATGCAAAGGCAACGGAAACCCCAGTTAAAATAATTGGAGTAGCGTTAATAATAGTCCAAGAAAGAGATCTAGGATCGCCGACAGAGCCAAGAATAATAACCTTGTATGCCTCTACAAAATTAGTACCATTAATGGCAAGTACAATTGCCCCGGCAACAAATCCAAGAACAACTGATAGAACAGTATATAAAAATTTATTTCTTTTCATCTGAACTACCTCCTGCCATTAGTAGACCAATTTCACTTTCATCAGTACTGTCAGCCTGTAAAGTCTTAGCAATTTTACCCTCATAGATAACAGAAATTCTATCAGAAATACTCATAACCTCGTCTAATTCAAAGGAGATAAGAAGAACACATTTACCCTTATCCCTCTGCTCCAAAAGGTACTTATGAACGTACTCAATTGCCCCAACGTCTAGCCCACGAGTAGGCTGTGCCGCAATAAGAACATCGGGATTATTAGTAACCTCTCTTGCAATAATAACCTTCTGTTGATTACCACCAGAAAGTGCCTTTGCAGCATAAAGAGGTTCTCTCGGCCTAACGTCAAATTTTTCCATAAGGTCCGATGCAAAATCCTTAATAACTTTTTTCTTTAGAATACCATTTTTAGAAAAAGGCTCCTTGTAAAAATTCTCAAGGATCATATTTTCAGCAACGGAGAACTCCATAACAAGACCTCTACGCTGTCTATCTTCAGGGATGCTATACACTCCCCTATTGTGAATTTCACGAGGGGAAATATTTGAAATCTCCTCCCCATTAATTTTAATACTGCCAGACTTAACATGTCTTAGTCCAGTAATGGCTTCAATAAGTTCAGATTGACCATTACCATCAACGCCGGCAATACCGTGGATCTCTCCCCTTCTTAAATCGAGATTTAAACCCTTAACCGCTTCAATACCCCTATTATTTTCAACAACAAGGTTCTCGATTTTCATAATCTCCTCCCCAAGGGACTGGGGATTTTTATCAATTTTAAGGGAAACCTCTCTACCAACCATCATATTGGCAAGGTCCTCCTCAGTAACATTATCCACATCAACAGTATCAATCATCTTACCGCGACGAATAATAGTACATCTATCCGCCATTTCCTTAATCTCTTTAAGTTTATGGGTGATAATAATAATAGTCTTACCAGCATTTTTAAGGGTTTCTGTAATATCAATAAGTTCCTCAACCTCTTGAGGTGTAAGAACGGCAGTAGGCTCGTCTAAAATAAGAATATCAGCGCCCCTATAAAGAGCCTTTAAAATTTCAACCCTCTGCTGCATACCAACGGAAATATTTTGAATAGTTTCATCAGGGTTAATTTGAAAGCCATACCTATTAGAAAGTTCCATAACCTCTTCTCTAGCCTTTTTCATATTAAGGACAATACCACTAGTGGGTTCCATCCCAAGGATAATATTTTCAACAACAGAAAAAGGTTCCACAAGCATAAAATGCTGATGCACCATTCCAAGGCCAAGTTTAATAGCGTCGACGGGACTTTTAATCTCACGCTTTTCACCATTTATTTTTATGTAGCCCTTCGTAGGTTCAAGTAGTCCATAGAGAATATTCATAAGAGTACTTTTACCAGCCCCATTTTCACCAAGAAGAGCGTGAATTTCCCCCTTTTTCACATTTAAATTAATATTGTCATTGGCTGTAAAATCTCCAAACATTTTGGTTATCCCAACCATTTCAACTGCATAATCCATGTTCCCCCCTCCTTCCAACCTAAGTTTATTATACTATACAATTAGTATAATACATATAATCTATTTTTTTGTAGTGTGCAAATTTAATGACTAGTAAAATTTCTAATCATGTATTCCCAAATAAAAAATCCGGAGTAACTCCGGACTAATCTATCCCATAAAACCAAGTACTAAATAGAGTACAAATGCTATTGCTCCACAAAGTAAGGCATAGGGAATCTGTGTCTTAACGTGATCAATATGGTCTGCCGCAGCTCCAGTAGAGGCGAGTACAGTGGTATCTGATAGTGGAGAACAGTGGTCTCCAAATACTCCACCTCCCGCTACTGCTGCAAAGGATGCAATTACAACTGTGTCTACTACTCCACCAGAGAAGTTAAATGCCATCGGAAGTGCAATTGGCATACAAATAGCAAATGTTCCCCAAGATGAACCTGTAGAAAAACTCATTATAGCTGTAACTAAAAATGTAATAGCAGGAAGTAATGCAGGGCTTAAAAATCCCTCTGTCATCTCCATAATGTAGTTTGCAGTACCCATCTGTTTTGAAAGTAAATTTACAGAGTAAGCAAGACCCAGTAATATTATTGCTGGTACAGCTCCTTTAACTCCATCCTGAAAAGTCTCCATTATAACTCTAAGGGGTATTCCTTGAATCATCATAGATATAGTCATAAAAATTACTACGAATAAAAATGCCTCCATAGTTTTTGCAGACTTCATTGTTAAAAATGTCGTTATGGCAAATACAATTATCATAATTACTGGAAGTAAAAAGTTTAAAAATACCCTTGTCTTAATACCAGGATATTGTTCCATTTCTGTAAGTTCCTTCCCCAATAATGGCACAGCTCCATCAGCAAGTACTTTTCCCTCATTCATTGCTCTATCCTCAGCCTTTTTCATAGGACCAAAATCCTTTACTATTCCAGATGCAATAAGACCTACAAATAAAACTGTAATTACTGCATAGAAATTTAAAGGTATGGCTTTAATAAATAATTCCATTGCCTGATTTTGAGTTTCTATATTTCCAACGCCAATGGCAAGACCAGATAGAAAAGCTGCCCATCCCGTTATAGGTACTATCACAGAAACTGGAGCGGCAGTTGAATCTGCAATATAGGATAATTTTTCCCTTGAAATTTTCGCATCATCAGAAAGTTCTCTAACTGTAGTACCAACAAAAAGAGGTGAGAATGAATCAGAAAAATATACGAACATTCCCAGTACCCATGCTAAAAGTTGAACTGCCTTTCTGGAGAATTTTCTGTCGTGAAAAAATTTAGTAAAACCCTGAATGGCTCCTGTCTTTCTAAAATATGCTACCAAAACTGAAATCAATGTATTTAATAATAATAGCCAAGAAAATGAAGTAGTTCCCATTGCCTCTTTTAATAGGGTTGGAAAGGCAAATATTCCCATTTTTGCAAGTGTAGTTCCTACTATACATGCAAGAGAAAGGGAAACTATTGTATTTTTAGTAACAAAACTAAATACTATGGCAATAATCGCCGGTACAATTGAAATAAAACCCATATTTACAACTTCTTCCATACTACCTCCTAATAAAATTGTCACTTCTTGAAATTGTTGCTCTCGGTGCTGGATCAAGTCTATTTACATCCAGTCCTAAAATATCCTCTGGCTTAATCCAAGGTCTATCCTGTAAAGCCGAAGTCTCTTCGTGAGTTAGGTACCCTTTATATGTTGTAAGAGACCTTCTTAAAAAACCATCCCTAGTAAGGGCCTCTTCTAATCCATTATTTAATATACTTCTAATATGACCTACGACAGATGCCGCGTATGCAATGGAAGTTGTGTTAGAAGAAATAGATGGAATATTACTTACACAGTAGTGTAGCACTCCATTTTCAAAATAAATAGGGTCCTCATGAGTGGTCTCTCTAAAGGATTCAATAGCTCCATTGTCATCGTTGGAAATATCTACAAGAACAGAGCCCTCATTCATTTTTAAAAGCATATCCCTAGTTACAAGAAAATCATCTCTACCCTTTGGCCACTTAACAGCATTAATAAGAAGATCACAACTTCCTATTATAGATTCAATATTTTCCTTAGTGGAAAGCATAGTATTAACCTTTCCATCATACCTAGTCTCAAGTTCACGCATAAGTCCAATATTAATGTCAAAAACAGTAATATGAGCACCTAAACCGTTAAGAATTTGAATACTACCCTGACCAACATTTCCCCCGCCAAGAATAATTACATTTATTCCTGGAGCTCCTGCAAGTCCACAGACCAATTTTCCACTACCACCCTTTAATTTTGAAAGGTATTCCACACCAATTAGTGCACCAATTTTCCCAGCCGCTTCACAATTAGGTGAGCCATATCTATGGGAATCCTCGGCAGTTATTGAAATACACTTTGATTTTAAAAGAGCATCCACTTCCTCTCTATGAGCAGCAGGATGAATGCAGCAATAGATAATTTGATTTTCCCTTAAAAGTTCGTACTCTGATTCTTCAATCTCCTTTACCTTTACCACCATATCACAGGCACTGTAAATTTCCACAGCACTATCTACAATAGTAGCACCTTGTAATATAAACTCCTCATCAGAAAAACCAGCGCCAATCCCGGCATTTTTCTCCACCAAAACACTATGTCCATCAGAAACAATAGTCCCTACTTCCTTTGGAGTTAGAATAACTCTATATTCCCCCTTCTTAATGTCTTTTAATAATCCTAATTTCATAAGTCCTCCTTGTTTCAATATTCTAACACAAATATTTATTTTACACTACTATGATAAATTAATAAGAATCAAAAAAAGGAGCTACTGCTCCTCTTTAAATAATTCTATTAATTCCCAATATCCTTCTTCTTCTAAATTTTCAAAGGGGATAAATTTTAATGCTGCTCCATTTATACAGTACCTTAGTCCACCCTGTTCCTCTGGTCCGTCGTTAAATACATGACCTAGATGGGATGCTGAACTTCTTACCTCTATTCTCTCCATTCCGTGGGATTTATCTTCTCTGTAATTTACTGCCTCTTTATTTATGGGCTTTGTAAATGACGGCCATCCGCATCCGGAGTTGTACTTATCTTTCGAAATAAATAACGGCTCTCCACTTACTATATCTACATATATTCCCTTTTCAAAAAAATCGTCTAAATCGCTAGAAAATGGTCTCTCTGTCGCTCCCTCTTGGGTTATTCTATATGCCATCTCCCCTATTTCCTTTCTCAAATTATATTCCATTTTTCTCCCTCACATAGGCTTTCGGTCCAACTGTTCTATCTACTACTACTTCCCTGTCCTTTTCCAAGTATCCTGATTCTAGGGTTACATAGTATTTTTCTCCTTCTATACTTACATATCCCTCTGGTCTTAGTGGCGTTAAACTTACTCCTTCCATTCCCTCTTTTAGTGGGGAGTCGTCTACACTTTTATACTCCTCATCTAAATTTTTTGATGGTAGTTTTCCTGCCAGTTCCTCTATTCCAAATCTTAGGAAGTATATTACTGCGCTTATTACAAATAATATCATACTTACCGACGCTACGTTTAAGTACTCCATGTCTAAATTTAATAGCCTTACACTAAATATTAAACACACTATTCCACATACTCCCACTATTCCAAATCCTGGTATTAAAAATTCTATTCCCAGTAGTAATAGTCTCAGTGTCATTGCTATTATGGAGTAGTACCCTTCTGATAGAAAAACTAGGGATATACAAAATATTATTCCAAATACTCCAAGCAGACTTACTGCTAGTCCCTTGCTCTTTATGCTAAATATATTAAATAGCATTAACAGAAATAGTAGTAGCATTACCACTTCTATTACATCTGAATATACAAATAAAAAATCCTTCATAATCCTCCCCTACTCTAATTACTTTAACTATATAATACCCATTATTTGTAATAGTCTTAACAACACTTTACCCAATTAAAAAATCCCAGTCCGAAAACTGAGATTAGTCTATGTGTAATTTAATTATAAATCTTGTAAGGTCGTCTCTTTTTACTTCTATGGTTCCCCCAAGGGCATTTACTCCATGTTTTACTATGGATAGTCCAAGACCCGTTCCCTCTATTTCCTTTGATCTACTCTTATCTCCTCTATAAAACCTTTCGAAGATTCTATTTATATCCACCTTACTTATTCCAAGTCCATTATCCTGTACTTCGATTTTTATCTGAGTACCGATTTTTTTGGTTACTACTCGTACAAATCCTCCTGGTCTATTGTACTTTATTCCATTGTCTATTAGGTTTGAAAGTATCTCCCTTAGTACTCCCATTGCCGTTGTTATTTCAAAGTCGTCTCCCTCGTGGATTAATGTTATTTCGCCATTACTTGCCTTTAATTTTAAGGAGTTAAATATTTCCTCTATAAACCAGGTTAAATTAAAGGTCTCGTATTTTTCTACACTCTGTTCTGACTCTAGCTTTGATATTTTTATTATATCATTTACCATCTCTATTAGTTTTTTCGCTTCCCTATAGATTGTGTTGGCAAATTTTTTTATATCTTCGCTTTTCGCTATATCATTTCCTATTATCTCTGCATATCCTGAGATGGAAGTTAATGGAGTTTTTAACTCGTGACTTACATTTGTTGTAAATATCCTTCTCATCTCCTCTATATTTGATAGCTCTGTTATGTCAAAGAAGTATATTGTATATCCTAGTACTATATCCTCTTGACTAAGTGGCGTTGAAAGAAGGCTTTGCTTACAAATAACTAGTCCGTGCAACAAAGATCTAAGCTTCTAGCTTTCTTAAGATAAATGAAAGTGTTGCAACCTGTCCAGGTTTTTGTAAGCTAGCTACATGAACTTCTTTAGTTATTTCATCCAATACCTCTGGGTATCCACCTGATTCCATGAAGTTCAGAGCCTTTAAAAGGTTCAAGAAGAGCCTTATGACAAAAGAGTTTTCTTCCATGGATTTAACTAAAACTTCTTGGTTGTCCTTTAAATAGTTGAGTCCTTTATACCTATAGATTGAAACTAAGTCATGATAATCCTTCCTAGTCCTAACTTTATTAATGAAAAACTGTATAAGCCCCTTGTTATTTAGATAATAACATTCGTATTCGTACAGTTGCGGATCTGAGGCTTTACTATCTACAAAAGAGAAGTATGGAAGAGCCTTGTCTAGTGATAAAAGTGCGTTGGACAAGATCTCGTCATAAAGATATTTGCTGCCTCTTATGTTTGCTTCAGATGCGCCATCAGATACTATCTTATAGAAGTTTTCATCCTTGTCGTTTAAATAGATTTTTCCGTCTTTAAATAGATCCTTGTTGACAGCGTGT
Organism: uncultured Peptoniphilaceae bacterium; assembly: GCA_964346375.1. Classification (GTDB taxonomy): domain Bacteria; phylum Bacillota; class Clostridia; order Tissierellales; family Peptoniphilaceae; genus CAYFUL01. The sequence goes on along the minus strand of CAYFUL010000029.1, from coordinate 536 downwards.
TCAATCTCTTCATAAGCCTTTAAATAGTTTTTCTTGCCTAGATCATCTAGAGAGTTATAAAAATTCTTATTGAAAGTTTCAAAATGAACCTTATCTGTATAATTTTCATTGTACTCATTAATCACCAAGTCGTATATTGCTACAGACAGGTGCAAGTTTTTTATCTTTTCAGATACGAGTGCCTCTGCATATGACCTTATTCTTTTAAAGTCGTCTTCTTTAAACTTAGACAAAAACTCAACTATAAATGTAGGGTTTGAAAAAGAAAGGGCAAAATAATTCAATAAGTTCTCTAAAGACTTATAATAATACTCTTCCCCAGCTATTTCTATTCTTCCCACTCCTGCTGCCATACATACATCCCTGTAAGATTCTAGCTCATCTTTAAGGTCAGTTCCCTTTACAACTAAGTTTTCTTTAAATTTGTCATCTAAAACTTTATATTCTTTCATTATATTTCCTCCAATAATTCCCTATATTTTTTGTTTATTTTCCTGTGGATCCAAACCCACCAGTTCTAGTTTTTAAATCTTCTT